>JALNWY010000285.1 GCA_023230665.1 Deltaproteobacteria bacterium | reverse complement strand
TCCCGTCACCGGGGTGGAGTCTCTGGGCCGGGCAGTCGCCCGCTCCGGGCTGCCGGTGGCGGCCATCGGGGGAATCACGCGTGCGCGGCTCGAAGACCTGGCAGGCATCCCCTGCCACAACGTGGCGTGCATCCGCGCCATTGCGGATGCACCGGAGCCTGCCCAGGAGATGCGGGCAATCCACGCACGAACAGGAGTACGATCATGACACAAAAACAACTGGCTCAAAAAGGAACCATCACCCCGGAGATGCGCACGGTTGCCGAGTATGAAGGGATCGATCCCGGATATGTCCGCGACTGCGTGAGCGCAGGCACCATCGTCATACCCAAAAACAAGGGGAAAACCCTGTGCCGGGTCAGGGGAATCGGCAAGGGCCTGCGGACCAAGGTCAATGCGAACATCGGCTCGTCGCCCTACCATATGGATATCCACAGCGAGATCGAGAAGCTCCACGCAGCGGTTGCCCATGGGGCTGATGCGGTCATGGATCTCTCTTTAGGCTCCCGGCTCATCGACATACGCAGAGAGGTTGTCAGGGAGTCGCCGGTTATGGTGGGGACGGTCCCCATCTACCAGACCGCGTTCGAGCTCTCTTCGTCCCGCAGGGACATCACGGACATGACCATCCGCGACTTTCTCGAAACTCTCCGGAGCCAGGCCGAGGAGGGCGTGGACTTCATGACCATCCACTCCGGGGTGACGCTGCAGGCGTTGAAGTCCCTGAGCTCGCAGAGGAGGGTTCTGGACGTGGTGAGCCGGGGCGGGTCGTTCCTGGCCGCGTGGATGAGAAAAAACAACCGGGAGTCGCCGCTGTACGAGCATTATGACGAGATCCTTGACATCCTGGCCGCCTATGACGTCACCCTGTCTCTGGGCGACGGCATGCGCCCGGGCGCGGTATCCGACGCCACCGACTGCGCGCAGATCTCCGAGCTCGTCACACTGGCGGAGCTGGCCCAGCGCGCGTGGGACAAGGGGGTCCAGGTCATCATCGAGGGCCCGGGCCATGTGCCCATGAGCATGATCCACGAGAACATCCGCTTGCAGAAGTCCCTGTGCAAAGATGCGCCCTTCTATGTTCTGGGGCCCCTGGTCACGGACTGCGCGGCCGGATACGACCATATCGCAGGGGCCATCGGCGGTGCAATGGCAGCATACTTCGGGGCCGACTTTCTCTGCTATGTCACCCCTGCCGAGCACCTGCGGCTTCCCACAGTGGAGCACGTGGTCGAGGGCGTGGTTGCGTCCCGGATCGCGGCCCATGCAGCGGATCTGGCCAGGGGCATGGGGTATGCGAGGGAGCGGGACAAAGCCATGTCCCGGGCCCGCAAGCATCTCGACTGGGACCGCCAGACCGCACTCAGCCTCGATCCGCTCAAGGCGAAGTCCCTGCGCGAGTCGAGCGGGATCGGCATGGACAACGTGTGCACCATGTGCGGGAAATTCTGCGCCATCAAGCGCATGCACGAGGTGCTCTGACGCCCCTGATGGAATCGGACCTGTACACCCGTTAGACGGGTATCGTATTTTGAGGTATATTGCATGCCCATGGGAAAAGTACGCATCAACCGATTCATGGCCTCGACCGGCTCCCTTTCCCGGAGAAAGGCCGACGAGCTCATCCTGGCCGGAAGCGTCGCCATCAATGGGAAAAAGGCGCTCCTGGGCGACACCGTGGATCCTGCCCATGACAAGGTGACCATAAACGGAAAACCGGTCGCGCCCCAGCAAACCCACTACCTTGCCCTGTACAAGCCCAGGAACGTGGTCACGACCCTGCACGACCCCCAGGGCAGACCCACGGTCAAGGACCACATCCCTCGGAAGTATGCGGGGGTTTTCCCGGTTGGCAGACTTGATTTTGACGCAGAAGGTCTGCTCCTTCTGACCAATGACGGAGAATTGGCGCACATGCTCCACCATCCCTCCTACAACGTTCCCAAGACCTATCTCGTGAAGGTGATCCCGAGCGTCAGCGCAGAACAGATCGAGAAGATGAGGTGCGGGGTCGAGCTCGACGGCGTTCTCACACGGCCCGCCGATGTGGAGGAGATCCGCCGCCACATCCGGGGGGCCACGCTCAGGGTCGTGCTGCGACAAGGGCTGAAAAATCAGATCAAGAGAATGGCCGAGGCGGTCGGTCTCAAAGTGACATCCATCAAACGGGTCTCGGTGGGCCCTGTCAGCCTGAAAGGAATCATTCCCGGACAGGTCAGGGAACTGGCCTCATTCGAGGTCAAACAGCTTCGTAAGCTATTAAAATAGCATAAAAAACCTTGACACGGATTCACAACACCTTATAATTGATTGTATATATATGAGTTAGGAGGAAACACATGAACAAATCAGAACTGATAGAAGAGCTGTCCATGCGCATGGCGCTCCATCCGAAAAAGGCAGAGTCCATGGTGAACACGATCCTGAACTCAATGGTCAGGGCCATGAAGGATAACAGACGTGTGGAAATCCGGGGATTCGGCAGCTTTGTCATGAGGGACTACAAGCCCTATGTCGGCAGAAATCCGAAGAGCGGGGAAAAGATCAAGGTCAAGGAGAAAACCCTTCCCTTCTTCAAGTCTGGAAAAGATATGCGGGATCGTGTAAACGAGGGGGAATAATAAGACCCAATCTTTCAGTCTTCCTTTCCC
>JALNWY010000284.1 GCA_023230665.1 Deltaproteobacteria bacterium | reverse complement strand
TATTATGGTTGCTATTATTTAATTTAATACTTGTTTTAATATAATTCTGATATCCATATTTTAATAATTTGATGCTAATTAATCTATTTTTATTATATTCTAACCCACTTTCCTCACCCCAAAAACGTCTTTTCCCGGGTAATTATTCCTGAGGCTTTTTTGAAGCGGTTTGCTCTTCCTCCGCTATGATGAGGGCGGCTTCCAAGGCCTCTTTGGAGACCTTTCTCATTTCTGCGATGATTGAATCCATCTCGATGCGGTTCTTCACCCACTCTTGCAACAATTCTGCATGGGCTCCGTCCAGCTTCTTGGCCACGCTCTTGCCTGCCACCTTGGTGGTCCAATAGTAGTAGGGCCCATGACGGGAGTCCGGATCCCTTTGGCAGGCACACGTTGCTTTGCCGCACTTGAGGTAGCGCTTGCTCACCGAGCCCTGCCAGATGAAGCCGATGTCTCCAATCCTCCGGGCCAGGGCCTTGTGCCTGAGCTCACACTCTTTGAGCGCCTTGTGCGCGACATCGATATCCATGGTTCCTCCTTGACCGGTGGCGTCTCTTACTGTATTCTACAGTAAGAAGCTCCATCCGTCAACCGTCAGGAGGATTGCCATGAACGCGAATCCATTTGCAGAGGCACGCATCCACACCCATGCCCACCTTCCCGTCGTCGCCGCCTATTGCCGCAAGATGAATCTGATGGCAATCGTCGACTCCCTGGTGCCCTCCCGGATGGAACTCTCCCCGGGCCTTGCGGTGCAGGCGTTGGTATTGGACACCCTCAGCGGGCGCTCCCCGCTCTATCGGGTACAGGAGTTCTGGCAACAGGAGGACCGGACATTGCTGTTGGGACCGGATGTACAGCCCTCTCTCTTCAACGACAACAATCTGGCAAGGGCCCTGGACGCAATCTATGAGGCCGGTCCGTCGAGGATCGTCACCGAGGTCGGCATTCATGTGGCACAGGAGTTCGGCCTTGATGTGTCCGCCATCAACTACGACACCACCAGCATCAATGTGTGGGGCGAGTACTTGGTGTGTGAGGATCCCTCTTTTTCTCAAGGCCCGAAGATCACATATGGCCACTCCAAGGACAAGCGCCAGGACCTGAAGCAATTGATGGCCGAGCTGCTGTGCGCGGAGCGGGTGGTTCCCATCTTCTCCTCGACATTGAACGGCAACAGCAGTGACAAGCGCTCCAACAACCGGCTGTTGGGCCGCGTAAGCGGCATCATGGCCCGCCATGGCCTGGGTGAAGGATGCTTTGTCTATATAGCGGACGGCGCCCTGGTGAGCGGGGAGAATCTGGGAAAGCTCGCTGCAATCCGCTTCGTCAGCCGCCTGCCCTCCACCTATGGGTGTTGCCCCGAGGCCATAGACCGTGCAGTGGAGGCCGGCACATGGACAGAGCTGGGAACACTGGCTGAGTTGCAGTCGTCACGAAGGGCCGCCTCCTACAAGGCCTTCGAGACAGGGGTGACGATCGAAGGGCAAAAGTACAGGGCGGTGGTCATCCACTCCGATTCACACGACCGGAGGAGGCAGAAGGCGATCGAGCGCAAGCTCGAGTCATCCCAAAAGGAACTCGAATCAAGACTCAAAGGCTTCCAGCACCGCTATTATTGTGAGCAGGATGCCAGGGAAGCGGTACGCTCACTCGAAGCAATGGAAGGGCCGTTGCACACCATCAAGGCAACCTACACCGAGGTTGCGGTCAACAAGAGGGGCAGGCCCCCCAAGGATGGCCCGAGACCGGTGAACATCTACCACGACCTCTCTTGGGAGATCGTGGAGAATGAAGGGAAAGTGAGCAAGCTGCGCGAGCGGGCGGGGTGTTTCGTGCTGTTGACCAACGTGCCGGTCGAGAGCCTGGGTTCGAAGGAGCTGTTGAGAACCTATAAAAGTCAGGGAACGATCGAAGCCAATTTTTCATTTCTCAAGGACCCGCTGGTGGTCAACGACCTGTTCCTCAAGACTCCCTCGCGCATCGATGCACTGGGCATGATATTGGTGCTCTCCCTCATGGTCTGGAGATTGATGGAGCGGCAGATGAGGCTGTATCTGGAGAGCGAGGACAAGGTTCTGCCCGGATGGGACAAGAAGCCGACCGACAGGCCCACCTCGTTCATGATGAGCACGGTATTCCAGCAGATCATGGTGGCTCACCTGGAAGGTGAGGCATACCTGCTCAAGCCACTCTCCGACCGCCAACTGCTCTTCCTGCAGGCCCTTGGGCTGGATGAGCGTGTCTTCATGACCAAAGTGGTCCCCAAACTTACATACAGGAGGAGCAGCAAACCCAGTGACTGATGGTTCACCAGTGATGATTGTGTCCAAGCGAACAACAGCTGCATGTACGGCATCAACGTGCCCTGATGCAGCCCCTCCATGCTCTCATCATCATGATTGTGATGTCCAAGCAGTGCTTCGAAGCACCACAGGAGGTTGCTGCGACCAATATCATTGACCATTGGGCGGACAATGGGCAGTAGCAGACGGAAAAAGGTAATTCAGGACGATTCAGTCTCTAAAGGGTGAGGAAAGTGAGTTCTAATATTAGATTTATATAATTACAATAATAGTTAATTAAATTTTTATAAACTATTATACGATTTAACTGATATACCCATCTATTCCTATTCAATACTATATAAGACTAGATGGGTTTCAT
>JALNWY010000283.1 GCA_023230665.1 Deltaproteobacteria bacterium | reverse complement strand
CGAGTATAAGATATCACGTATCAATCATGTCCGATATATTGGTGTTGAATGAAGACGAAATTAGTTATTACGTTAATCGAGGCTCATAATTCAGGAAGCGAAGATGCGTTTCGACCCACTTTCCGCACCCTTTGAAAGCCAAACTCGCCTGAATTATCTCCCGTCTCTTTTTCGGGAGTTGAAGGCACCCGCCATCCCCACTATCTGACCATCATCTCCTCCTCATGGAGCACGAATGGGGCCATTTGGATGCAATGGGGGTGACGATGGACGCATCGGGGACATGGGTGGGCCCCGGCGGTGAGTCCCTCCACCGGCAAAGGAGTCCATGCTCATGTGATGCGATCATCATTGGGTCAATCATCGGGCACCCCCCGCCTGCAGGTGAGGGACGGGACCACCCGGTCCGTGAACACCCGCTCGTCAAGCCCCAGGGATTGCAGGAAGAGCATCCGGCGCTCGGAGAGCGGCTCGAGAAGGTATGACCGGCCGTTGAGGCGGCCCACCAATATGCCCTGGAAGACGGTGCTCATCATGAACGAGGTCGGTCTGTCTGTCGGCTTCTTGTCCCATCCGGGCAACTTCGCGCCATGTTCATTGAGGTACAGCCTCATCTGCCGCTCCATCAGGCGCCAGACGAGCAGGGCGAGGATGAGCACCATGCCCAGCGCGTCGATGCGCGACGGCCTCTTGAGGAAGAGATCGTTGACCACAAGCGGGTCCTTGAGAAAAGCAAAGCTGGACTCAACACCCATTTGACCTTTATAGGTCCGAAGCAGCTCCTTCGCGTCCAGGCTCTCGACCGGCACGTTGGTCAACAGCACGAAGCAGCCCGCCCGCTCGCGCAGCCGGCGCACCTTGTCCTCCTTCTCGACGATCCGCCAGGAGAGATCGTAGCGGATGTCCACCGGACGGGGACCCTCCTTGGGCGGACGTCCCCGTCTGTTGACGGCCACCTCGGTGTATGAGGCCTCGATGGCGTGCAACTGACCCTCCATCGCCTCCATGGCGCTCACCGCCTCCTTGGCGTCCTGCTCGCAGAAGTACCGCACCTGCGCTTCACCGGCCCGGGAGGAGAGGTCCTTGGCCGATTGCTCGAGCCTTCGCTCGATCGCCTTCTGCCTGCGCCTGTCGTGCGAGTCGGAGTGCACCACTACCGCCCTCCACTCCTTTTCACCGATCTCCACCGTCGTCTCCTGGGCGCGGTAGGAGGCGGGATTTCTCGACGACTCCAGCTCCGCCAGCGTGCCGAGCTCGACCCAGAGCCCGGATTCGACGGCCCGGTCGATGGCCGCGGGGCAGGCGGAGAAGTTGGCCGGCAGGCGGCTGACGAAGCGCGTCGCGGTGAGCAGCGCGAGGTTCTGCAGCGTCACCATGGCACCGTCCCCCACATACACGAACGTGCCCTCCCCAAGACCGTGGCGCGCCATGATCCGGCTGATGGAGCCGAGCAGTTCATTGTTGGAGCGTTTGTCGCTGCTGTTGCCGTCGAGGCTGGAGCCGACGATGGGAACCCCGCGCTCGACGCACAGCAATTCCATCATCAGCTGTCTCAGGTCGGGCCTTTTGTCCTTCGAGTGGCCGTAGGTGATCCTCGGCCCGGCCGAGAAATCCTCGTCCTCGCATATGAGGTACTCGCCCCATACGCTGATGCTGGTGGTGTCGTAGCTGACCGTGGAGACGTCGAGGGCGAACACCCGGGCGGCGGCGATGCCCACCTCGGTGATGATCCTCGAGGGACCCGCCTCGTAGATGGCGTCAAGCGCCCTGCCCAGGTTGGTGTCGTTGAACAGGCGGGCGTCCACGTCATCGCCGAGCAGCAGGCGCCGATCCTGGCTCTCCCAGAACTCCTGCACCCGGTACAACGGCGAGCGGCCGCTGAGCACGTCCAGCACCAACGCCTGCACCGCGAGGCCCGGCGACAGCTCCATCTGGGAGGGCACCAGCGAGTCGATGATCTCCATCAGGCCGAGCTTGCGGCAGTAGGCGGCGGCGACGGGAAGGTGGGCGTGGGTGTGGAAGGTCATCCCATTGAACGGATTTACGGCCATGGCGGCCCCTCCTTGGGGAGGTGGCATTGACTGCCACCGATTCCTACAGTATATATACTGTAGGAACCCATCCGGGTCAAGGAGCGGGCATGGACAGCGAGGGTGCGCTGAGGATATTGGAGGAATGCGAGGCCAGGCACAAGGTCCTGGCCCGACGGATCGGGGACATCGGCTTGATCTTGCCGGGCTCGATCGTCAAGCGCTACATGAGGTGCGGCAGAAGCTCATGCGCTTGCCACAAGGACCCGCCGTCGCTGCACGGGCCGTACCACTACTGGAGCACCAAGGTCGGGGGGAAGACCGTCACCAGGCTGCTTTCGAGCCATCGGGCGGAAATTATCCAGAGGTGGCTCGACAACCGGGCCGAGATGGATGACATCATCGCGAGGATGAAAGAGATCTCGCAAGATGCCTTCGAGGCCACGGCGTTCCTGGACGATGAGGAAAAGGGCGATTCGCCTTCGAAAAAACCTCAGGAATAATTACCCCATAAAAGCAGTTTTAGGGGTGCGGAAAGTGGGTTGTCAACATCGTACCGGTAGATGAATGTGTTTCCCGGCGTATCGCTGCCGCGATACTGCCTCAGCTGAAGCGTTGTTTCATCAGGGGTGTGTTGCACCTGTATTTGTGG
>JALNWY010000282.1 GCA_023230665.1 Deltaproteobacteria bacterium | reverse complement strand
GGACCAGGCGGTACGAAGAGTCCGCAAGCAGCGTTTCGATATCAGTAAGAGCACGCACTCCGGGATGGGACCGGATGTACTTGCCGTATGTTCTGCAGCGCCCGGATATCAGTACCTGCGAGGCGCCGCAATCGGACAGGACCGTGTTCAGCGATCGTTCGGATGTTTGCGTGTTCAGGCCGACTATGATCCCGCCGGCCTGCAATATGCCGAAATAGGAGGCGATATAGTGCACGCGTTCATCCGTGAGAATGGCGACCCTTTCCCCCGGAGTCAAGTCCTGCTCCGTCAACCGGGCCGCCACTTGGCCTGCGCAGGTCAACAGCCTGGAATAGGGCACTCGTTCCCCGCCGTACACAACGGCAATTTTCTCTCCGTATGCGGCGGCGGAATGAATCAGGTAGTCCTGGACGAGCATCAGCTTTTCTTCCTGTCGATAAACGCGGCGAGCAGGTTGACGCTGTCGAGATTTTCCGGGATCAGTTCTTCGTCCTCTATCTTGATGCCAAACGTCTCTTCCAGCCATTCCACCAGTTCCAGCACACCGGTGGAATCGATGATTCCCTTCTCCAGAAAGGAATCATCGTTTTGCAATGCACTTTCATCAGCATCAAAGAGAAAGTTTTCAAAAATAAAAGCCCTGATCGAATCAACCGCAACGGACATGTCTACCTCAAAAAGTAAAATTTAATATCTCATCTGTGCAATCTGTTAAATCTGCGGATAAAATGAAAAAAAACTTATCCACAGATTACGCAGATTACGCAGATTTTTTTGTGATTACCACTGAAATTCACTCTCCTCCATCCTTCTCATCGGCAAACACTTTGACATTCCCGAGGCTGTCAGGCATGGAAAGGGTAAAATTCTTTATAAATTTATCATAGACAATCTGGGTTGACAGTATGCCGACAAAGGCCATGTTTTCCTTGAATCCCTGCCGGTTTTTTTTGCGGCACTTGGCAACAAGTCCCTCCACCGCGTTCGGTTTGAATATCCCGGCCTCCTTGAGCATGGCCTCCGACAGGTAATAGGGCAGATATTCCGGCTCATTGTCGCCAAAGAAACTCAGGATGTCCGGAGCCATGTAGGGCTGCTTCTTCCGGCGGAGAATGGCATCCGGCAGGACATCGGCCACGGCCTGCTTGAGAATATTCTTTTCGTTCAGCACCTTCATTTTCAGCCTTGCCGGTATACGTCCGGCATACTCTACGACCCGGTGGTCCAGGAAGGGATACCGCCCCTCCACGGAATGGGCCATGGCCATCCTGTCTCCCTGGGAAGAGAGGAGATAATTGCCCAGCAGCAGTTTCGCTTCAACATACTGGGCGCGCAGGAAATAATCGAGCCCCTGCAGGGACGGGGCAAGGTAGTCCAGTCGTTCTTCCGGCCGAGCGGCAGCCTCGGCCACAAAATCGGAAAAAAATGTCTGGGTTCCCCGGGTCGTTTTCCAGCGCGGCCGATGGGCGTAAAACAGGTCATCAACATCGCCATCGGTGTCAAAAAACTGGCGGGCGTATTCAGCTGACCTGGTGGGGGAAAGCGCAAGATAGGGATAGAGCCGCTTCAGCAGCAGGGGCCGCAGGGCGGAGTCCGGGTTTTTATGGATAAAGGAACGGATCCTGGCCTCCTTGAAGATATCGTATCCGCCCAGGATTTCATCGGAGCCCTCGCCGGTCAGGACAACCTTGTATTCGTTCTGCCGGACCAGTCCGGACAGGACATACATTGGCGCCGGCGCCGTCCGCAGGATCGGGACCTCGGCATGCCAGATGACCTCAGGAAAAACAGAGCCGATGGCCTGGTAGCCGCAGACAATCTCATGGTGATCCGTGCCCAGATATTGGACCATGCGGCCCTGCTCATCCCGTTCATCATAAACCCTGTCGGCAAAAGCCACGGAAAAGGTTTTGAGGGGATTGGTGGTGAAATGTTTGATCAGGGAGGTGATGGCGGAAGAATCAAGACCGCCGCTCAAATAGGCCCCGACCGGGACATCTGCCCGCAACCGCAGGCGGACGGCGTCAATGAGGAGGTCGCGCAATCCGGCGGCGTACTCCTGTTCTGAAACCGAACCGTCGGGATCGGGGCAGAAGGGGATGTCCCAGTATCGCTGGGGAGCGTGCACTCCCGATCTGTCCACCCGCATCCAGTGGCCCGGCGGAAGCTGGTGCACGGATTCGAAGACCGTTTCATGGGCCGCCGGGGTCCAGAATGTGAAAATGTCGCCCAAAACCCGGGGATTAAACCTTCTCGGCACAGAAGGGTCGGCGCTGAACAGGGATTTGATCTCCGAGCCGAAATAGAAGCAGCCGTCATGCCGGGTATAAAACAGCGGCCGCACCCCCAACCTGTCCCGGGCCAGAAACAGTTCCTGCTTGCGGACATCGTAAATGGCGATGGCAAACTGACCGTTCAATTCGTCCAGACATTGGGGCCCTTTTTCTTCAAAGAGATGGACGATGACCTCGGTATCCGAGTGGGTTGCAAAAACGTGGCCCCGCTTCTCCAAATCAACCCGGAGCTCGGGATAATTATAAATCTCCCCATTGAAAATGATCCACAGGGATTTGTCTTCATTGGACAGCGGCTGCCACCCCCCCTCAAGATCAATGATCGACAACCTGGCATGGGCCAGGCCCGCTCTCTCAGAGATGTAAAAACCAAAACCGTCCGGCCCCCGATGCCGCACG
>JALNWY010000281.1 GCA_023230665.1 Deltaproteobacteria bacterium | reverse complement strand
TCCGAGATTTTTTCAACCTCGACCGGCACACCCATCTCACGGGCCGCTGCCTCTGCATGATCCGCCAGCTTTTTGCACTTGGCGCACCCTGTTCCGAGTATCTGTATCTTCATGCCTTTCTCTCCATGTGTTTTTACTCTCGATGTCTTCTCCTCAGGCTGTCACAATCCCGAAGATCCACCCGGTCAGGGTGGACATGATGATCACCAGCGCCACGAACGCAGCAGCCTTCTTCGTGCCTAGGATGCCGCGGATCGCCAGCATGCTGGGAAGCGATAGCGCAGGGCCCGCGAGCAGGAGCGCCAGCGCCGGACCCTTGCCCATGCCTGAGCCCAGCAGCCCCTGAAGGATGGGGATCTCGGTCAGGGTCGCAAAGTACATGAAGGCCCCTACGAACGATGCAAAGAAATTCGCAGCGAGCGAATTCCCGCCCACCGAGCCCGCAATCCAGCCCGGGGGAATGATCCCCGTCTCTCCGGGCCGGCCGAGCAGGAAGCCTGTCACCAGGATCCCGGCAAAGAGCAGGGGCACGATGAGCCGAATGAACCCCCAGGTCTGCTCGAGCCAGTCGCGTTGGTCGCCGCTGCCCCTTGCCAGCAGGAGAACGAGCGCGATCACGCCTGCAGTGAACGGGATGACCGGACTTGCGGGAAAGACCAGGGCAAGCCCTGCCACCGCAGCTGCAGCAAGGGCCATGCACCCGGACTTTATCCGGAACCATCTCACCAGAATAACGGCAAGGCCCAGGGCAAACAGCGAGGTGAATACCCACTTGTTCTGGTAGATAAAGGCGAAAGCACCCCGGGCGCTCTCTCCCCAGTTGGCAAATACGAGAATCCCCACCATGGCGGCAAAGTAGAGGATGGTCTGCCACAGGGGCAGGCCTTGCCCTTCGGCAGGCATGGCTATCTTCATGTCCGCCCGTGCCTGCTCCTCGTTCCGGAAGAAGAACGCCATGAGCAGGCCGATGACGATGCTGAATCCCACGGCCCCCACGGCCCGGGCAAGTCCCAGCTCAGGACCGAGCACCACGGCGGTGAGCAGGATGGCGAGCACGTTGATGGCAGGCCCGGAATACAGGAAGGCGGATGCCGGGCCGAGCCCTGCTCCCATCTTGTAGATGCCCGCGAAAAGGGGCAGCACGGTGCAGGAGCACACGGCCAGCACCGAGCCGGACACCGAGGCCACGCCATAGGCGAGAACCTTGTTCGCTCCGGTGCCGAGATACTTCATCACAGACGCCTGGCTGATGAAAACCGCGATGGCGCCCGCGATGAAAAAGGCCGGGACCAGGCACAGGAGCACATGCTCTCTCGCGTACCACCTGAGAAGAGAACATGCCTCCAAGACGGCGTTGTCAAACCGCGCGCTGCCAACGGGCATGAAGTATGCGGCAATGAAGACGCCGATGAAGAGAGCCAGTTTTTTCCATTCTTCCCGCAAGCTCATGAGATCTCTCCTGGATTCAACCGCGCCTGCAAGGCGATATCCCCGACAGGGGTCAGGCCTGCGGCCCTGCACTGGACTTCGGCATTGTCCAGGAGCACGGCCTCGATACATCCCATGAACTGGAGCACACACGGCACCTTCAGCCGGTAGAACATCTGCTTTCCCCTCTTCTCCACATCCACGATACCCGCCTGTCTCAGCACCGAAAGATGCTTGGACACGGTCGAAAAATCCGCATCCACTGCCTCGAAGAGCTCGCAGACGCAGTGCTCTCTTTCTGCCAGCCGCTCCACCATCCAGAGCCTGGTGGGGTGTGCAAGGGCCTTGAGTACCCTCGCCTTTGCCTCATACTGGGCCTTTTCACGATCTGTCACGGTCTCGCTCCTTTCATTGCTCATTTGGCTAAATAACCAAATGTAAGTCGCCTGTCAACATCCCGGCTTTCTCATCGTAAACAGATCGTCCCTATCCACCGCTCCTAGCCACAGATGCAAGGAAAGCGCCTTATCTTTGTTGCCAGGAGCTTGCATGCAGGCATGGCTTGCCTCCTGTGCCGAATGAATGATTTTATTTAAAACAATGAAATTGGAGTATTGACTTTTCAAAAATTTTGCCCTATCGGATATTAGCACTCGCTGGAAGCGAGTGCTAATATTTCTGAGTGCAGGAGGAGTTTATTATGAAAATACGGCCTTTACAGGACCGGATTATCGTACAGCGCGTCGAAGAGGAACAGAAGACGGCCGGCGGAATCATCATTCCTGACACGGCTAAGGAAAAGCCGCAGATCGGCAAGGTGATCGCGGCGGGCAAAGGCAAGAAGACCGAAGACGGCAAGATCCTTCCCATGGATGTGAAGAAGGGAGACAAGGTCCTCTTCTCCAAGTATTCCGGATCCGAGGTCAAGATGGACGGCGAGGAATACCTCATCATGAGGGAAGACGATATCTTAGGGATAGTGGAATAATCAAAGAGGAGTATACCATGAGTGCAAAGAAGATCATTTACAGCGAGGAAGCCCGGTCAAAGATGCTCACAGGCGTCAACAAGCTCGCCAATGCCGTGAAGGCCACCCTTGGCCCCAAGGGCCGCAATGCGATCCTGGACAAGATGTTCGGCTCACCGAACGTCACCAAGGACGGGGTCACGGTCGCCAAGGAGATCGAGCTCAAGGACAAGTTCGAGAACATGGGCGCCCAGATGGTCAAAGAGGTCGCATCCAAGACCTCCGACGTTGCCGGCGACGGCAC
>JALNWY010000280.1 GCA_023230665.1 Deltaproteobacteria bacterium | reverse complement strand
CTGAAGCCTGTCTGCTGCGGAGTAACGGATAGGCTTCAGGAAGAATGAGCCTCAGCCGGGTTCGGGCGAGAACTATTCTCCACGCTAGACTTCCCTGGTAAAAAGTGCTAGTTTTCGACTGCATTAAAGCAGATAATCAAAGGTATCCAAAGCATAAGGGGGAGGAATCTATGAAGACCGTGAAATATTTCTTGGCTTTTATCGTGGTCATCGGGTTGGTCGCAGGTATGACTTCGTGCCAGCAGAAGCAGGAGGAGTCCCAACAGGCCGCCCAGGAGCAGGCCGCTCCGATGAGAACCCTGGTCGTGGCCACGGATGCGACCTGGCCGCCCATGGAAATGGTCGACAAGGACAAAAACATCGTCGGGTTCGATATCGATTTCATGCAAGCGGTGGCAGAAGAGGCCGGGTTCAGGGTCGAGTTCAAGAACACCGCATGGGACGGCATCTTCGGCGGCTTGGATCTGGGAAATTATGACGCGGTCATTTCGTCGGTGACCATCACTGACGAGCGCAAACAGAACTATGATTTCTCCCTGCCCTATATCAATGCCGGCCAGGTGCTCACCATTCCCAAAACGCTTGAAGGGGTGGCCGTGCTTGCCGACATGACGGGCAAGCAGGTGGGTGCGCAGATCGGCACCACAGGCGCTATGGAGGCCAAGAAGGTCGAAGGCGTCCAGGCGAAAAACTACGACGAGATCGGCCTTGCCTTCGAGGATATGGCATCGGGCAGGATCCAGGGTGTGGTGTGCGACACCCCGGTTGCGGCAGACTATGCCCTTCAGAAGGATGAGTACAAGAACAAGTTCAAGATCGTGGGCGAGCCGTTCACCCAGGAGAGCTATGGCGTCGTGGTGAAAAAGGGCAACCAGGAAGTTCTCGATCTCATCAACCAGGGGATCCAGGCTGTCCAGGCAAAGGGAATCGATAAAGATCTCGAGGAGAAGTGGCTGCGCTAGCTGACGAAAAAAAACCGCAACAAGGAGAAGCACGGCCCGTCATTATTGACGTCGGCGATGGTGCCGCCATTCCCTCCAAAAAAGATGCGGGGCTCTTCACCGCGTGGAGGGTAGCCTTTTTCGGCGCCATCGCCATCATTGTCTATCTGGCGGTCTTCAGGCCCGATCCGTATCTGGACATCATCAAGTTCGTGCCGGACGGCATCCTGGTGACCTTCGAGGTGACCGTGCTTTCCATTCTCCTTGCGCTGGTCATCGGACTTTTTACGGGTCTGGGAAGGATCTCCAAAAACCCCCTGATCAACGGTATCGCCTCTCTGTACGTTGAGGTGATCAGGGGGATTCCGCTTCTCGTTCAGCTTTTCTACCTCTACTTTGCCCTGGGCCGCATCGTGCATATGCCTCCGCTGCTCTCGGCGGTGCTCGCCATGGGGATCTGCTACGGCGCTTATATGGGGGAGATCTTCCGGGCCGGCATCCAGTCCATACCCAAGGGCCAGACCGAGGCGGCGCGCTCTTTGGGCATGTCGCACTCCCAGTCAATGTATCACGTGATTCTGCCCCAGGCGTTCAGAATCGTTCTGCCTCCGGTGGGCAACGAGTTCGTGGCCCTGCTCAAGGACTCGTCGCTGGTGTCGATTCTTGCGGTGGCGGATCTGCTGAGGCGGGGACGGGAGTTTGCGGCCGAGAGTTTCACCTATTTCGAGACCTATACCGTCGTGGCTCTGGTGTATCTCATCATCACCCTGTTCCTGTCCAAGCTGATCAGCATCATGGAGGAGAGAATCAGTGCAGAATGATCCTCGCCGCAAGATGGTCGAGATGAAGGGCGTGGTCAAGTTCTTCGGAGCCTTAAAGGCATTGGACGATGTCTCGCTGGATGTCTATGACGGAGAAAAGGTGGTGATCATCGGCCCCTCGGGCTCGGGAAAGAGCACCCTGCTGCGTTCGGTCAACCA
Organism: Deltaproteobacteria bacterium; assembly: GCA_023230665.1. Taxonomy (GTDB): domain Bacteria; phylum Desulfobacterota; class Desulfomonilia; order UBA1062; family UBA1062; genus Phosphitivorax. The sequence continues at coordinate 781 of JALNWY010000280.1, read as the reverse complement.
GCTCGAAGAGATCAATGCAGGCACTATCATCGTGGACGGTTGCGAGATCAGTGATCCAAAAACCAACATCAACAAGGTTCGGGAAGAGGTGGGTATGGTCTTCCAGCAATTCAACGTGTTTCCACACAAGACCGTGCTGGAGAATATCACCCTGGCCCAGAAGGTGGTGCGGAAGCGCTCAAAGAGCGATGCCGAGAGGATCGCGAAAGATCTCCTGACAAAGGTGGGAATCCTGGAAAAGGCCGGCGAATACCCTACCAGGCTTTCGGGCGGACAGCAGCAGCGGGTGGCCATAGCCCGCGCTCTTGCCATGCAGCCCAAGCTCATGCTCTTTGACGAGCCCACCTCGGCGCTCGATCCCGAGATGATCGGCGAGGTGCTCGACGTCATGGTCAAGCTCGCAAAAGAGGGCATGACCATGATCGTGGTGACCCACGAGATGGGCTTTGCCCGCGAGGTATCCGACCGGATCATCTTTATGGACGAGGGGAAAATCCTGGAAGAGGGCTCCCCGGAGCATTTCTTCAAGAACCCGGCCCACGAGCGTACCAAACAGTTCATGCGGCAGATCCTCTAGCAAAATCATGGGGTCTTAAGGTCCCAAGGCCGTCTGTCGCGGTCCAGTACCTGCCGGCTGCATTCCCGGCATGGGGCAAAAAAGATGCCGGGCGAGCGGATTTCTCCTGCGGTAAGCCATTGACAATGGATACGCTCTATGTAAAAAGAGCTTGCGTTGCCAGCGTAGCTCAGTGGTAGAGCAGCTGATTCGTAATCAGCAGGT
>JALNWY010000279.1 GCA_023230665.1 Deltaproteobacteria bacterium | reverse complement strand
GGTCTGGAACGGCTGCGAACTGTGCCATCCGGAAATATTCATCGGCATAAAAAGGGGAACCACAAAGTATTCCATGGTTGACATCTACGAGGGCAGATTCTGCGGGGCCTGCCATGGTTCCGTTGCCTTTCCGCTTCTTGACTGCCAGAGATGCCATACGCAGAAGGTGCAATAGCGGTTATGAAAAAAATAATCTTCTTTACCTTGATCAGCGTGTTGGGTCTGGGCATGTTTGCCGGATCCATGTACCCCAAGGGACCGGGAACAGTTTTTGCGGCGGAGGACTGGAAACAGGAATTTGCCGAAGTCTGCGGCAAGACCCAGAATGCCATGGAATTTTCAACGGATGAACTGCGGAGCTTCATCGACCGCTGCACCAGGCTGGAGGAGCGCCTCGACGAACTGAACGGACCGCAGGGTTCGGAGAGAAAAGTGTATGCGACCCGACTGAAAATGTGCAAGGAGCTCTACGTGTATACCCTTGAGTTCAGGGAAAAAGAGGAATAAGGCCGGTGATGGCGAAAATATTTTTTGCTGCTGTTCTCTTCTGTCTCCTGACAGCCGTATCCTTTGCCGGCAAGATCCCGGACCCGGAGGAGCTCGGCAAAGTCGTCCTCAACAATACCTCGTCCAGGGCGGGCATGGCGCCGGTGGTTTTTGACCACTGGCTGCACCGGGCCATATTCACCTGCCGGCTCTGTCACGTCGATATCGGCTTTGCCATGCAGCGGGGGGAGACCGGGATCACCGCCGACTTCAATATGCAGGGATTGTACTGCGGCTCCTGTCACGATGGGAAAAGAGAAATTGCGGACAAAACGGTGTTTGCCTCGTGCGCCGAAAAAGCTTCCGGCGAGGAGAGAAAACAGTGCGCCAGGTGTCATTCGCGGGGCGCGGAGGGGCAGCGGGAATACCAGTTCGACACATTCACCGGGAATTTTCCCCGACTGCCCGGCGGTGTTTCCATTGACTGGGAAAAAGCCGAAGAAGAGGGGATCATCAAACTGATCGACTTTCTGCCCGGCATCTCCTTTTACCGGGAGCCATTGAAGGCCCAGGAGGATTTCTCCATTGACGTCACGACCTGGGCGTCGGATGTCATCTTTTCTCATAGCAAGCACGCAGTGTGGAACGGCTGTGAATTATGCCATCCCGAGATTTTCCCCAGCGCCAAGAAAGGGACGGTTCAATATTCCATGTTTCAGATCATGCGCGGCGAATACTGCGGCGCCTGTCACATAAATGTCGCCTTCTCCATCTGGATCTGCAACAAATGTCATACGAAACCGGTGCGGTAATTCATCCCGGCGGGGAATATCCGTCCTTTTTTGGTGCGTCCCAAGGAGCTATTGTTTTTCGCCAGCCATCTCCTCCCCTGTCACTTACGTAGAGGCATAACCTTGCACCTGTACGGAATCGACAAGCATGCATTTCCCGGCCTGTCCCTGGGCACGGTTCGCAATCCAACTGTTTAATCTATCCAAATTGTTCCGGACAATTTTGTCAGGGAAGGCGTGACAGGCTTTTTCCAGATAATGCAGAGCTTGGTCTATCTGATTCCGGGCGAGGCAGATGCATGCATGCTGGTTCAGCAGCATATTGGTGATGGGGAAACCTAATTCTTCGGCGCGGTGTAATGCCGCCTCAGCTTTGTCCAGTTGACCATGACGAAAATAGGCGTTGGCAAGTTCCACATGAACGATGGGCAATCCCGGCAAGTGGTCCAGGACAGCCTCCCGTTCTTCTACTGTATATTCGAAGCCGTTTAGAGCTCCAATGCCGCACTGGACATAATGGAAAACAGTTTGGAAATCTTTATTGCGTCCCCGCACGACGGAGAGTTCCGAAAAATCGTTTCTGAATAATATATCTGCGGTAACCCCCTGTTTTTTGCACAAATGCTCCCAATTTTCCGTTCCCGGCAGAAACTGCAGGGGAGTGAGATCGTAGCTGTTCGGTCTTCCAACCTTTATTAGGTTAATGCTCTGGTTTATTGAATCCGGTGTTTCACCACGATTAATGAGTATCATGAAATAGTGGATATGCATGCCATACTTTCTGGCGGCACGGGTCACCTCCAGAACCATTGCCGGAGTGGTTTTTTTGTGCATCATGTTCAGGACTTCCTGTGATCCTGATTCCACGCCGATGAATATTGATTGGCACCCTGCCAGCCGCATTTTTCTTAGCAGTTCATCATTCACGCTATCCGCGCGGATTTGACAGTCCCACAGGAAGTTGAGTTTGTTCTCTATGATGGCATCGCATATGTTCACTGTCCGCTGTTTATGGGCGGTAAATGTATCGTCCATTATCATGAGGTAGGGCACCGGCAGCCGGACCAATGCTTTCCTGATGGTGGCGAGGCAATATTCAGGAGAATAAAAACGCAGCCTCTTTCTCCACAGAACGGGATTGGCGCAAAATGTGCACTTGGAGGGGCAGCCGCGGGAAGTCATGACAAACGTACTGCTGTAATAGTCAAACGACGAGACCAGCGTGTCGAGGTTATTGACAAAGGGGCGACCCGGTCCGATGGCGACATCTTCACCGTCGCGCCAGGCCGTACCCGGGATGCCCATTGCGGGCCGGCCCGAACCCAGATGTTCAAGCAGGTCCATGAAGGTCTCTTCGCCTTCCCCTATGACCGCGGTGTCGATTGCACGGTAATAGCGCAATATCTCAAGCGGCAGGATCGTGGCGAAAGGACCGCC
>JALNWY010000278.1 GCA_023230665.1 Deltaproteobacteria bacterium | reverse complement strand
GCCGCGGTCTGCATGGCATTGACCGACAAAATGCCAATCGTCAGGATGGCAAGGGCGACAATGACCTCGATCAGGGTAAAACCCGCCTCATTGGAGAAGGGCAGGTCAGCCCGGCTTCTTTTCAGTTCAGGCTTCATCTCAGAATAACCCCATGTTCCGGAGATAAATGGTTTTGGCTAGCATTCTTCTGCGGTAGTTCATCTTGTTGTCGTAGCTGAACAGCACATCGTCCGCCGGGTCCCAGGTTGTCCCGGCAATAACCGTGCCATCCATGTCGGTAAACCCGGTCGAATAGGTGTTGTTGTCGGTGTATTTGAAATCTGGCTGACCAGCCCGGGCAAGGATGGATACCCGTACAGCAACTATTTTTCCAAGGTCTCCCGCTGCAGGGGCAAGAGTATAGGTTCCGTCATCGAGGAGGTAACGGAATTCGATCTGGTCGATATTTTCGGCTATGGGGTCGCCGCCGCAGTCAACCACAATTGTCGGGTCGGTTAAAGGGTCAAGCTCAAAATCATAACGTTCATCGCATAAAGAAAGATCAGGTTCTTCGCCATCTTCATTTATATCCGCTGCAAAACTAAAAGTATTTTGATCAGCAGCGATGATCTCATATTCACCGCTTTGAAGCGGATCGTAGCCGGCCATGGGGAACTCCCGCGACATCATGTCCATGGCGGCCCGGAGATTCTGCTGGATCTGGGTGACTTGCTGTTGCGCTTTTTCATTCTGCTGTTGCACCTTGAATGAGGCATAGACTGCGGCAATGACAAGAAACGCCACCACCAGGGTGACCATCAGCTCGACAAGGGTGAAACCGGATTGTTTGCGGATAGCAGGTTGTCTACTCATTTTATTCATGCCAGTTAGCTGCATTAAAAGGTGTCGCGCCATCATATTTTCTCAATTTGACGGAACCGGCGGTTGTGACCGTAATGGCATAGCAGACATCCTTGTTTTTATTGACGATGAAGGCACTGTCACCACTTTCAGGAATACCGCGGCTGTTAAACGTGATTGAAGCTCCAGAAGTATTGCAGGCACTTTGAGCATCCCCGCATGATTTGTCGTTCCAATCGGCGGTAACAACAGTTTCAAGGTCGCCAGTGTTGAGAAGTCCTATCTCATGCTGGTAATCTTTGGCAAATTCGACGAACTTATGAGGAGGGTCTGTGTAGTCACCGCTACTATCTGTATCAATAAATGCTTCTCCATCTCCAGCGTCGAATATTCCGTTCCCGTTATCGTCCTCAAATGGTTCCCCGATCGTATATCCGGTTGTACCGATTACTATTCCCACACTCCTGTTTTCCTTGATCGCCAGAATTTTTGCTTCCTGAACAGCCGAGTACAGATCCTGCGCCGCCCCCCGAAGCTGCATCTCCGGCGCCATGGCCAGGAACGCGGGGGAGGCGAGGACGGCGACAATGGCGATCACCACGAGGGTGATCATTATCTCAACAAGGGTGAAGCCTGACCGTGATCGGAATAGGGTGTGGTGGTTTGTTGTCATGTTTGCATTCCCTGATGATGGTCGGTTGTCAAAATGGAAGCATTTTTTCTGCCAGTTTGCGAACAAAGAGGGCGAGCGCTGAAGATGCTATGCATTTCAGGGGGTTACTGGAGCTGGGGGAAAAGGGTTGTCAGGACAAGAAGGGGACTGCGGGAGAGGAATTATAAAATTATTTTATAATTAATGGCCAATGTGTAAAAAAAATTGATACAGGAATGGGAGATAAAAGGTTTTCTCGGAAGAAAAAGTGGGGGGATTGAAAGCCCCTCATCCGCCCTCCGGGCACCTTCTCCCCGAGGAGAAGGGTGTTTTTAATTATCCCCTCTCCGGGGGGAGAGGGTGGCCAGCAGCCGGGTGAGGGGCTCTTCAAGCCAACAGCGAAGCTGCAAACTTGTTCTGTCATCTGTCTTCTGATTTCTGGCTTCTGATACGCAAGCCGGCAGGCTTCAAGCCCAAACTGTCTACTGCTGACTGTAAACTGCAAACTCCCGGCGCAGCCATATGCTGTTATCTGGGCTGGCCGGTCGAGGAGAAAAGCTCAGTATATAATTGTGCCAGCACATCATCAAGGTTGTTCAGGACTTCATGATTCCAGAACCTGAGAATCCTGATGCCTTCATTTTCCAGCACTTTGGTTCGCTCATTGTCATAGACCTTCTGCGAGATTTCGCCGTGGCCTCCGCCATCTAATTCAACTGCCAGCCGCGCGCTATGACAATAAAAATCCAGGATGTACGTGTCATGAGGATGTTGTCGCCGAAATTTGACTCCGAAAAAACGACGATCACGCAAGAGAGACCAGAGAAGCTGTTCGGCGTCAGTGAGCTGTATTCGCAGCTTCCGTGCATTACTGAGAATGTGATCCGGTACGGCCATAGGATTTTTTTCCTTATCCGCTTCCTTTCTTCTCCCCTTCTGAGACATGGTTAGGTTCCCCCCTCATCCGCCCTCCGGGCACCTTCTCCCCCAGGAGAAGGGTGTTTTTTTATTATTCCCTCTCCGAGGGGAGAGGGTGGCCAACGGCCGGGTGAGGGGCTTTGCAAACCTACAAGCCGGCAGGCTTCAAGCCCCAAACTGAAAACTGCCGACTGCCGACTGCCGACTTCCGGCGCATCCGAGTGCCCCCTCATCCGCCCTTCGGGCACCTTCTCCCCCAGGAGAAGGGTGTTTTTTTATCATTCCCTCTCCGAGGGGAGAGGGTGGCCAACG
>JALNWY010000277.1 GCA_023230665.1 Deltaproteobacteria bacterium | reverse complement strand
GTACTTCGGTGGTATCGATATAAGCATGTGTATGTGATCAGGCATCAGATGACCTTCTATAACATTGCTTTCCTTCTGCCTTGCCAATTTCCTTATCACTTCCCCAAGATGCTTCCTCAGTTGACCATACATCGTCTTCTTCCTATACTTCGGTATCCATACAATATGATACTTGCATTCCCACCGCGTGTGACTTAAACTTGCCTCAGCTTCCATGTATTACCTCCTCTGTAAACTTTGAGCGGTTCACAGAAGGAGGTTCTTCAATATTCCCGGATTTGTCAAACTCCGGCTTGTCACCCCGGCATAGCCGGGGGTTTACCTAGAGGAAATTAAAAACTGTTCACGATATATCATGCAGATGCTGGCTATGTCCGCCTCACGACCGATAATTTCTGGTACAAGAAAATAAAAAGTTGCTAAGGAGGAATATTAATGAAGAAACTCATCGGATTTCTTTTTGCGTTCGTGCTGTGCGCCATGCTGACACTCGCAGGCTGTTCGAGCAGCAGTTCGCACAACCCGTCCACGGTTAAGGGCATAGCGTCTTCGGGAGCCGCCATCTCTGGCACGGTCACGCTTAAAGACGCGAAAGGCGAAGAGCTGGGGCCCGAAGACATCGGAGCGGACGGGAGCTTCACCTTCGTTGTCGACGGCCTGACCCCGCCCTTCGTGATCAAGGCCACGTCCGGTGCTGAAAGCTGGTATTCCTATGCCGCGGGCCCCGGCACAGCCAATGTCAACCCCCTGACCATGCTGGCCCTGGCAATGGCTATGGAGTCGTCGGGTAATCCGGAGGATGCCTACGCCGACCCATCAGAGGTTTCCGATGACGCCATCACCTCCGCGATCGATAAAGTACAGGCATTTTTCGCGAACATCTTTGAGGGCTTCGGCTTGGATCAGGACTTCAACCCCTTCACCGGCGACTGCACAGTCAACCACGACGGGATCGACGCGCTCTTCGACGCCCTGGATTTCACCGTTGACGCAGGCAACCTCAAGGTCACCAAAAGGGCAGACGGCAGCGTCATTGGCGAGACTCCGATCGCCGGGATCGATCCGGACACGCCTCTCGAGGACAACGTGACCACTGATCTCTTGTGGGGAACCTACAACTACTGCTACCTGTATTTCAACACCCCGGCGGGCGGCAATGAATCCTACGCAGGCGCGGGCTACATGACCTTCATGACGGACAACACCTGGACCTCAGTCGAGGAGATTTCTTTGCCCGAAGAAGGCGAAGAAGAAGATGGAGAAGAAGAAGGTGAATATGCCAGGGATCCAGCCGGGGTAATCACGTTAGACGGCAATTCTTTCGAACCGGGCTACATGACCCTTGACCGTGAGATCATAGTCATGCCCAAGATATCCTACGATGAGAATGACGTGGGTATCTCCATCCTGTGCAAGCGCGACACATCCCTCACCGCCGCCGACATCTCCGGCACATACCTGCTCATGACGCTTGGCAGGATGACGGTCGATGGCACCGCCTATGCGGAATCCGAAATAGGGAAGATCACCTTCAACGGAAGCGGCCGCTACACCGCTGAAGATGAATCCGGCACCTACGCGGTCAACGCAAGCACGGGCCGGATCACCGTGAATTCCTCGATAGGCGCCATGTACGGCATGGTGGCCAAGGGCGGCGACGTGATCGTGGTGGTGGCCGCCTATGATGACGACGAATCAGATGATCCCGAGGTGCAAATCAACGTCCTGGTTCGGACGTCGAGCAAAGAGGGCTGGAATAAATCTAGTCTGGACGGCGAGTACTACCTGTCCGAGCTGTACTCCCATATGGAAGTCGCCCCTGATGCCGAGAAAATATCGGTTCACACAGCAATAACCAAGCTGACCATGACGGATGGCGAGGCTGGGGGCTGGTTCTATAAGTCGGGCTGGGACGAGGGCGAAGAACTAGACCCATCTTCATACGAGACATCCACCTATCATGACGAGGGCGAGCTGACTTTCAACCATTTCGTCATAGACAGCGAACTCCTTGGAATAGCCTCTCCGGACGGTGAGTTCCTCGCCATAATGAGTGAGGAGGACGAGCCTGATGGTGCGGGCATCATCCTGGGAGTCAAGGGCGTCTTCGAGGTTGATTGAGGCTCTATTTCGCCGCACGTAAGGACAGTGGTGCACCAGACCACGAACCCCGGCAGGGCCTTTAGGGGCCCTGCCGGGATTTTTTGTCCGGCCCCAGGGAACAACCCCTGAGAAGGCCCGCTTTTTTCAGGACCTTAAGGATCCGAAGAATCACTGCCTGGGCACGAAGAACTCCATCTGCGGGAAGTCGTTGAGGTCTTTGGAGATGCCTGCCCTTAAAAAAGAATTGACCCAGTTCACGATGTCGTTCTTCTGGATCGCGGCCTGGAGCCTTATCATACGGGACTGCCGTTCTTTCTGGCCCATGGTGAAGGCCTGATGGATGGCATCGGCAACGCCTTGAAGGTCATAGGGATTGACGAGCAGGGCATGGGGGTAGAACTGGGCCGCGGCCCCGGCGAACTCGCTTAAGATCAGGACCCCGTTCCCTTCAGTGCTGCTGGCGCAGTATTCCTTTGCCACCAGATTCATGCCGTCCTTAAGCGGGGTGATGAGCGCGATCTCGCAGGTGCGGTAGTAGGCCACCAGCTCTCTCCGGGGCAGGGACCGGAAGATGTAGTGCACCGGAGTCCAGCCCACCTCGGTGTATCTGCCGTTGATCTCGCCAACG
>JALNWY010000276.1 GCA_023230665.1 Deltaproteobacteria bacterium | reverse complement strand
ATTCTCATCGTTATCCTCAATTCTGGTGGTCTTTCCGCTGGGAATCAGCACCCTGAGGAAGGCCTTCATCCCGGCGGTGCAGCACCGATCCGATCAGGGCAAGAGCGATCAGTTGGGGCCACACAAGGCCGATTCCCGCCCTGCGAAACAGAATAGGGGGATATTGTCAAATGTCGTGGATGGAGGATACCCTTCGAACTGATTCATAGTTAACAGCATCAGCCCCATAGCCTTGGCCTGTCCCTTGATCATGCTGAGTCGCAGACCATGGGAACGTGAACGTTCACCATTCTCGGCCCGCATGTTCAAGAGAGCCTCAACCTTCGCTCCCGCCCGGACTGAGCGATACATGGCAAGGCATGCGTCCTTGCCTCCGCTCCAGGAAACCGAGCAGTTCCTTCCGACTATAGCCGCGAGCGCATCACGTCCTATCCAACCGCCGGGTATGTCTTTCGATTGTCGTTCTTTCATCAATCGCTTTCCTCTCTCTTAACGAATCGCCATACTGATCAAGACTGCCGCGCCCATGGAGATCAACCCTGATCGCAGGACCAGCGCGCAAGTCCGGTCGATATGAACAAAGGAGGTATCCAAATCTCCGTCCCCGAGCCATGGTTTTTCAACCAATTTGAAGGGATATCTCGTTGGGCCGCCCAGGCGGATGCCAAGTGCTCCGGCCGCGCAGCTCTCGGCATGTCCTGCATTGGGAGAGGCGTGTTTTCGCCGGTCACGCAGAGCGATCTTCAGGCAGCCGCGCATGTTAAGCCCGCACAGTCCGGCAGCCAGCATCATGAAGGGTACGCTCAAACGGGCCGGGATAAAGTTCATCGCATCGTCAAACCTTGCCGCGGCACGCCCGAAATACAGGTATACCGGGCTGCGATATCCCACCATGGAATCCAGGGTACTGGCGGTCTTGAAGGTAAGCACCCCTATAACTGCGCACGTCAGGGGATCATAATCCATGGCACAAGCAAGCAATCCGCCCGCAACGTACCAGAACAGGCATGAAAGATACCCGTCCACGAAATTTTCCGCAATGCTTTCCACGGCCGCTCGCGCCACTCCACACATATCCAGAAGGTTTGCATCCCTGCCCACGATTTCCTGGACGGTGCGGCGGGCATTTACCAGGTCATTTGAAGCCAAGGCCAGAGATACCTTGCGGGCATGCACGATCAGGTCTTTGAGCGACAGGCAGGAATACACAGCGAACACATCCAGGGCTAAGCTCGCCAAGGGGTGCAATCGCTCCAGGAGAACATGTGCCGCCAGATAGGAACCGAGGGTGGATACGGATACCATGATGACCAGCATAACGCCGCCCGCAAGCCCATCCAACCCCGACCATCTGAATGCCTTCTCATAGACAGCGATGGTCTTGCCCAGCAGGCGCACGGGGTGGTACGCATATTCTGGATCACCCAGTACAAGGTCCATGATGCCTGCGGCAAGCAGGACAAAGGTGATCTTATCCATTCGCGTACGAGGCGATGTGCATCAAGGCCCGCTGGAAGCGTTTGTTCTCCGCCGGGGTGCGAACGGCGAATCGGAAGAAATTGTTCTCTAAACCTGCGAAGTTGCGGCAATCCCTAACATGGACCCCTTCCATGAGCAGGGGTCTGAGCAGGCCGTCGAGATCATGGGTGGCCGTCCATTGTGCCAGGAAAAAGTCGGTCGCGGATGGAAAGAGTTTGATCCCGGGAACGTCGGCCAGGGCTGCAGCGATCTTCTGCCGCTGGTAGGCAATCAGTTCACGGGTATACCGCTCATATTTCCGTGAGGCAGCCAGAAGGCCTGCCACAGCTTCCGCCGCAGAATTGACCGTCCAGGGCTCCTTGAAAGGTCGTATACCGGCCAGGGTATCAGGGTGACCGATGAGGGCGCCCAATCTCAAACCGGGCAGGCAATAGAACTTGGTCAGCGAATGGAAAACCAGCAAGTTGGGACGCAGGTATCTTCGATGCAGCAGGCTCACGTTACCGGGGTGGTCGAGGAATTGCACGAACGCTTCGTCCACGAGGAATATGACATCCGGATGACGAGAGACGAGCTCAAGAAGGTCTTTACGGGGAGTGATGGTGGAGGTGGGGTTGTTGGGATTTCCGATGCACACGGCATCGGCCTGTACCAAGTGGTTCTCCCACGTTTCCACGGGAAGGGGCTTGAAAAGGTCCGGAGCAGACAAGGGGACAGAAAACACCTCGGCCCCGCCCAAACGCAAGGCACGCTCGTATTCCTGGAAGCAGGGTTGCATGATGCCGGCACGTTTGATCTTGAGTGCGCGCGGCACGAGGTAGATGAGCTCGGTCGATCCGTTGCCGGGAAGCACGCACTCTCCCGGCAGGTTGAATCGTTTCCGGTAGAAGGCCCTAACCCCATCGCCATCAAGGGTCGGGTAACGAGAAACCTCAGAGATCAAACCGGGCCACGCCTTTCTCACCGACCAGGGCGGCCCCAGAGGGTTCACGTTCACGCTGAAGTCCGTGACCGGCCTCGGCGGGAGGCCCAATCTCTCGAAGGTTTGTCCTGGGTGGCCCCCATGCAAGTTCATGCTCATAACGCCGTCTCCTTGCGCAACCTCGGGATATTCCCACCGAAGGCGATCTCCATGAGCCTGTCCATGTCCAGATGCGACCGGAAATGATCGGCCAGCAGCCGGTACTGAGTCTCCTTGAAACCGGACTGGAGGTCGTATGGATTCGACGGCGGGACATAACGGGCGTCCAATCTCTTGAGAAAGGCGGT
>JALNWY010000275.1 GCA_023230665.1 Deltaproteobacteria bacterium | reverse complement strand
TCCTTTTCATGTTGTTTTTGCATCCAGGCTGATGAATGCAAAAATCAAGCCTGCAAAAAAAACTTCCTGGCATTGTCTTGTGCAATCAGGAGTTGTCCCGATAACGATTTCGATCGACGGCAGCCGGACCCCCTTTTAAATCACCCCTCTCCTTGGGGCCTGAGGATTACCCGTATTTTTTTCTGGACACAGGGGTTTGCGCAGTGTATATTCCGTTCATGATTACCGTGGGCGGCAAAATATTTTCGGAGGAGATTCTTGAGCGGATCTCCAGGACAGTGGAAACTGAACCTGACATATCGCGGCGTCAACTGTCGTTGCGGGTTTGCGATTGGATGGACTGGCGGAACAACGCCAACCGTCCGCAGGAAATGAGTTGCCGCAAGGCCTTGCTGGAACTGCACCGGAGAGGGAAAATCCTTCTGCCTGAAGTTTCCGGGCACTATGCTTTCCGGCAAGCCAGGCAACTCAGCGCTCCGCCGCCGGTCGCAACTGTTTCCTGTTCGCTTGCCGAGCTTGGCGATCTTGAAATCGTGCGCGTGACCGCTGGTCCCTTGTCCGCCCTGTGGCGTGGTCTGATGGACGCGCATCATTACCTCAAAAGCGGACCGCTTTGCGGGGCGCAGCTCAGGTATTTGGCGCGCAGTGCCCGTTTTGGCTGGATCGGCGGCCTGAGCTACAGTGCGTGCGCAAGGCGCGTGGAGAGTCGTGACGCCTGGATCGGCTGGACAGAGGAAGCCCGGACGAGCAACCATATTTTCCTGGTCAACAACAGCAGATTTTTGATTCCGCCGCCGGTGAAGGTCAAGAATCTGGCGTCTCATCTGCTTGCGCTTGCACAAAGACGTTTGGCGGACGACTGGGAAGCGGTGTACAGATACCGTCCGGTGCTGCTCGAAACGTATGTGGAACGGGGTCGTTTCGCGGGAACGAGCTATCGAGCCGCCAACTGGACGCATGTGGGGACCACAGGCGGCCGCGGGCGGCGGGGTTCCGGCGCGACAATAAAGGACATCTACGTCATGCCGCTCACCGCTGCATGGCAGACGGCGCTTTGCCGTCAAGCGGATGGCACGGTCCGGATCCGTCGGAAAATGCAAACGCCGCCGAAAGACTGGATCGAGGCGGAACTGAGAGAGGCCAACTTGGGAGATGCGCGATTGACAGCGCGACTGCTGCAGATGACCGGTATGTTCTATGCTCAGCCTACCGCGAACATCCCGCAGGCCTGCGGCTCGGCTGCGGCCGCCAAGGCTGCCTACCGGTTTCTGGACAACGAAGCCGTTGACTGGAAGACCATTCTGGCCGCGCACTACCAAGCTACGGAAGAGCGGCTGCGGGAAAAAGATCTCGTGTTGATCGCCCAGGACACCACGACGCTGAATTACAGCTCCCATCCCAACACCAGAGACCTGGGACCGATCGGTACGGCCAGCGAAAAAGTCAGAGGGCTGATGGTCCATGACACCATGGTCTTCACACCCGAGGGCACGCCTCTGGGCCTTCTTGATGTCCAGTGTTGGGCGCGAGAGGGAATAGGGAGCAGGCACGAGCGCCACCAGAAGCCCATCGAGGAGAAAGAGAGCCGGAAATGGCTGGAAAGCTACCAGGCGGTGTCGGCCGTGCAGAGGCGCTGCCGAAAAACCCGCTTGGTGCTGATGTCGGATCGCGAGAGCGACATCCACGAGCTGTTTGCCGAGCAGGCCAAAACTCCCTATGGAGCGCAGCTGCTGATCCGCGCCGAACGTTCGCGCAACCGCAAAGCGCAGGACGATGACGGGGATTGCGATTTCCTCTGGCCCCTGCTGGAAAGACAGGAACTCGTAGGCACTCGGCAGATACTGGTTCCGCCCAGCGAAAAAAGAGCGGCGAGGCAGGCAACGCTGGCGGTGAGAACGTTGCCGGTCGTTCTGCGTTCCCCGAAAAGAAAGAAAAAACTCCCCGCCGCGCGGGTATGGGCGGTGCTCGCACAGGAGGTTTCTCCACCCGCCGAAGTCGAAGGACTGGAGTGGATGCTTCTGAGCACTGTGGCAGTGAGCAGCGAACAGGACGCCTATGAAAGGCTGGAGTGGTACGCCCGGCGCTGGGGGATAGAAGTCTATCACCGCATCATGAAAAGTGGCTGCCGTGTGGAGGCACGGCAACTGGAGAACGCCGTGAGGCTCCAAAACTGCTTGGCCATCGACATGATTGTGGCGTGGCGCATTCACTATCTCACCACTTTGGGCCAGGAAACGCCTGATGTGCCTTGCACCGTATACTTTACCGACTCGGAGTGGAAGGCGCTGACGACTTTTGTCAGCAGGACCAGGAAACCGTCGCAGTTTCCGCCCAGCCTGAATGAAGCGGTACGGCTTTTGGGCAATCTCGGAGGCCATTTGGGCCGGGCCGGAGACGGCCATCCCGGTGCTGAGGTGCTCTGGCGGGGCATGGCGCGTCTGGCTGATATCGAAATCGCCTATGATCTTTATCATTGACACCTGAATCATGAACTTGCCAAAACTCTCCACTCTATTGTGCTCCAAAAAAATGTGGGTAAAGATCAGCTCCTGGGGGAGAGGGTGGCCGGAGGCCGGGTGAGGGGACGCCCAAACCGATAGTGAAGCTGCAAACTCCTTTTGGTTTCTGTCCTCTGGTTTCTGATTTCTGATATGCTGCCGACTGCATACTGCCAACTTCCGGCGAAGCCGGAAACCCCCTCATCCGCCCTCCGGGCACCTTCTCCCATTGGGAGAAGGGTGTTTCCAGGTT
>JALNWY010000274.1 GCA_023230665.1 Deltaproteobacteria bacterium | reverse complement strand
CCAGTTGGGCCGAGCAGGTAATACCGGGCACCGTCAGCCTCGACATAGACCGAGCGGAGCGGGATGTATGCCGTCCCAAACGGTACGGGCACACAAGCGCCGTCCTTGCCGGCTTGATCGTTTGACGGGGCAAGCCCCTCAATAAAAGGAGGGTCCGGATAATCCCCCTCGAGGTATTCCTGCACAAAATCCACGCAGATAAATTCCAGCCTCTGATATACCGCATGACAGCGCTTAACGCGGAACTTCCACTGAGCGATAACTGCCTCATTTGTGCCGTCCGAGCAGACCAGTTGCACCAAAACGCTCGCCCCCTCAAAGTCGGAGGCTGATAGAGCATTTCCGGAGTTGGTTACGGAAAACACCACAGTGTTAGGCGCCTGGATGGAAAGCTCCGACATGGAACGATTGAGCGAGATCCCCCCGAAAGAGTCTGCAAGGATTGTAGCAGTGTAGCTCTGTCCCCCGAAGCTTTTAGCCTTGGTTGACCAGCGATAGGTTGTCGGTGCGGCGGTGGTAACGGTGAACAGCCAGCTCGCTGAAATCTCAGAGGAAGCGATAATGGTCTGTTGTGTGGCATTTAGACTAAGCATCAGCTATTACCCCCAGAACGGCCAGTTGCACCTCGTCAATATTGTGACGATTTGGCACCCTGGAGCTAAATCCCCTGGGCAGAGGGGATGCGAATTTGACAACGTAGGTGTGCCCGTCCAGAGGATGGGACCACTTGAATGATCGCGCCATCCCTTTTGCCTTGTCCGTATCGAAGTAGAAATCGACAATCGTACCGGCATCCTCCTCGCTCCGCATCTGCCACTGGAGCCGTACAACAAATATCGGAGTGTCTGCCAGTGTCACCACGTTTCGTCCATTATCGTCGGTCTGGTGTAGAGCCTGATTAAACTGGCCGTCCTCCACCAGCACATCAGTTGGAGTCACGGAAAGCGTTGTTGCCGAATAGTCCGGTGTGGCAGTGGACAAGTAATCGTACATCTCCTTAGCTGCCATTTGCTGCCCTCCTAATGGCCTCAATCAGTTCCCCGTTTATCTTCGTCTGGTCCGCCATGAGATAGCCTATTGTCCTGCCATCGATGACAATCGGCACCGGCTGCTGACCACTCTGGAGAATCTGGGCGAGCAGCTGATTCTGCTGCTTGAGGAGACTTATGGTCTCGGCGCTGCCCTGCATCCCGCCACCCGATGCCGCCAGGGTGGATGCGGCAGCCATCACCTCCCGATAGGTTGATTTGTACTCCTCACCGGATTGGTATGTCTGCATGAATGGCAGGTAGTCAGACTGTGCGAATCTGAGCATATCCCGATAAGCCCCAACATCCCCTCCTGCCGCCGCTGCCTGGAGTGAGTCGTAATGGGATTGCATTGCCTCAATGGATTGCACGGGGGAGAGCTTGCTCCCCATCATAGAAGTCATGAAGCTATCAAATGTGTCCGTGAATTGATTAACCTGATCCGCCCTCACCCTCTCAAGCTCGACCGCCCGCGCCTGCTCCAAATTGGTCTTGCCGACCGCTACCCCAAGCTGTTCCAGGACCGTCTTGGCCTGATCCCACTTGAGATTGACCTCCTCCATGGCAATGGCGTACTCATCCATGCTGGACCGGCGAACAACCATGTCAATCTGATCGAGCGCCCCCTGGATCGTCGCAAAGGTCTGGCCGATGCCCCCGGCCATGCCCATCAGCTCGTCAAGGTTCTGTGCCCCCGAGAGCGCGGTCTTGATCTCTTCTCGCGCCTGGCTCGTGAGCACATCCCAAACCGGGGCCTTGGCCGCCTCGGTCTGGAGGGATTCAACGGCGGCCTCGGTTATGATCTTGCCGTAGTGCTCGAAAAACAGGCGGTTTGCGGCAGCAATAGGATCTTTAAGGTCGTGCCTGTCGAGCTTCATGATCCACGGGTGCTCGCCGACAACGTCTTGCATCGAGATGCCGAACGCCTCATCCAGGGCCCGGAACAGCGCCTCAAAGTATCCGGTAACCGCATCCTGCACGGCAACCTTGTCATCATGCTCCATGTGGCGCGCCTTGGTATGGATACCCATTGGGCTCGTCCACCGAGGGGATATACCGCCAGCAACGTCTTTGATGTAGTCCTGGCTACCAAAGATAGTGTGTGCGTAGGGCTCGGATTTTTTGCTCCCGATGAGGCTCCCGATAAGGGACAGGACGGCACCCGCCGCCGCAACGTAAGGGGCTGCCGGGCCGGTCCAGGGCGAGGCCATCATGAGTCCGCCACCCAGGGTCTGCACTCCGCCTCCGACATAGTTTCCTGCTCGAAGCTGGCTTATGCCGCCGTATGCGCTGAGCGCGCCGCCAGCGAAGGAGAGAACCGGCGCCGCCTTCATGAACGCACCGCTCGACCCTACTGCACTCCCGTACTGCCCAGGCATGAGGGAGAGGGAGCCGTAGGTGTTCGCGCCAGCTGCAAGGGACGGGGCAATGCCCCCGCCCGTGGTGAATGCGGACGGCATCCAGCCTGGGGCCTGGAAGGATGAGGGGGTATTCCACCAGCCGGAGAGGCCATTTTGCCAAATATTGTAGCCGGTCCTGCCCATGCTCATCATGTCGCCCATGTTGCCCATCCAGCCGCCGCCCATCGCCTGGCTGCCGCTGCCCATGGCCATGGCTGCGCCTGTTCCCCCGACAACGGAGGCCATAATTGGCATTACAAACCGCTGAGTCACGAGCCATGCGCCGAAGTCGGCCAGTTGCCTCTTGATGTAGTCGAGCATAGCGTCCACGGGATCGCGGATACCCAGAAACATATCGGAGAGATTGTCCTGGGTGCGCT
>JALNWY010000273.1 GCA_023230665.1 Deltaproteobacteria bacterium | reverse complement strand
CCGGGGTTTCCGAGCTAACCGAAAGTTCGATGCTCCGCTCATTCTCATTGAGGCTCTTTCGATCCAACTCAAATGTTCTTTGAAAAAACCCGTTTCTCATCTCACCACCTCGAATCGTGGTTTACTCGCCTGCTCCGATTGATCGCCCGAACTGCTCCCGCCGGGACTCGCCTTTTTGGTCTCCGGCCACTCGATCTCATATTTCTCCGCAAGTTCCTTCTTCCTCCGCAGGAACCTCGCATTCGCCTCCAGGTTCTCCTCCGCATCAAGCCCTTTCCCGGCGCAAACCCCGGCGTAGGTATCAAAGCTGTTCGACACCTCGAGTTCCTTCCCCTCGGCCTCCTTAACCGGGTCAACCCAATCCCAACCTCCGGGAATCCATGCGTGCGCCATGTAGTCGTCTTTGCGGGTGATTAACCCCGGAGCCTGGACCTCCCCATCGAAACGGCGGACATCAGGAAGGCCTCGTAGGCGGGAATACAGAAATGCTCTATGAGATATTGCTGGCGGACCCGGCATGAGAGATAGAATTGGAGGAGGACTGTGCGAGCGTTGGAGTAATTCATATCCTTCCAATTTTGAGAGAGCACTTCAGGGGGAACGTCGAGAGCATTTGCAGGGCCAGCCAGCAACTGATTGGTCGTTTCTCCGAATTGCGTGTTCGGCCTCGAGGGGGCATGTATATAAACGTCCTCTCCAGGCCGGAGGTAATGCCACTTGTTCGGGGCGAAATCGTGAATCCGGTTGGAATCGGAATCGCTGTCCGACGTATAGCCGTTTTGGAATGCATACGCCGCGTCGCTTTTTACGAACCCCGTCAGGCAAGCGTCCTCGAGGGCGGCCATGATCTCGGCCTCGCGGTAGCGGTCCAGGTCCTGGAAGTCTTTCAGTGCCGCGGCAAATTGGGAAAACCCTCTCAGTTGCTCGGGCCTGATCGGGTTGTAGAGATAGAGGACTTTTCGGGTGCCGTTGGGATTCCAGGCGTCGATCTCTTCATAGTCGTCGTTTCGAAGGCCGGTCCCGATGGTATTCCCCGGGTGCTGCTTCAGGACGTAGAAGCGTTTGTAAACGCCCTCAGAATCGAACTCGATCCCGTTTGTGATGCTCGGGTTCGTGATTTCGGAAGGCGGAGTGCCGAGACGGTCCATCTCGAGGAGCTGCAGGCAATAGGGGATGATCCGATCGCGCCGGCCGCTTCGCCTCCCGATGACCAGGACCTCTCCGTCCCGCAAAAGGGCGGCCTCGACCAGCCGCTGGAGCTCGAAAAAGGTATGGATCAGGCGCACATCCGCCTGTTTTCCCCACTTTTTAAAGGCTTTTTCCGCCTGATTGTTGAACCGCTCAGCGGCCTCGGAATCGTCTGCGATGACCCTGGACTGGAAACGTACCCCCATTCCGACCACATTGTTCACAATCCGCTGAACGGGGCCGGAGATGAATCCGTTCTGATACTCCATGTAGCGCACATGCTCGCGGAGACCGGAGGAGCCGTCTTTGATGAAGCTATCGGCATCCGATGAAGTGGATGAAAAGCCGTATCGGAGCCGGTTTCCACTGGTCGCCTCAAACCCGCGTTTGAAATTGTCCTGCAGGAGCCGGACCCGTTCCAGCCGATTCCGGGCCACCTGCCGCTTCAGTGCCCACGCCGGGAAGTGGGCAGCTGCAAATCGATCGATGATCCCGGGTTTGCGCTGCTCGCGCGTGCGTTGAGGGTTCGGATTTCCGGCTGTGAGCTCAAAATGCGATATCATCTAAAATTCCCGTTCCATCGACCGTAGGAGACCATGGATTGATAGTTTCCGGTGTTGTCCAGGGCCTCAAGCTCATAGGTCATCCTGTAGAAATTCTTCAATTCCTCGACCGAGTTGAAGGTCTTGGCAAAATCGCCGATCTGGTATGAGCGGGTCATGGGCTGTCCGGCCACATGGGTTGCAATGGCGTTTTTGATGTCGGTTCGGATTGCGGCCCAGGTCGTAAAAGTCGCCATCAGCGCTCGCCCTCCTCCCACCTGTTGCCGCAGACCCTGCAACGATAGGCTGAATATCCCGGCTTTCGGTAGGTACAGACAACCGGGAATGCATCACATTCCGGGCAGTGAGCCTTGGTGGATTTCAAAGCGATAGTGATAGCAGCGTCATACGGCCGCGCCATGCGGTCCTGATAGACTTCCGGATAGGTTTTCTTGTTCTTCTTTGACATGCAGCCCCCCGTAAATATGACTTTACAGGGTGCATGATATCGGATGGCTGGGCTATAACCGATACGCATTGATTATCATTGATAATCTCTGTGCTCAGTTTTTGGGTTTGTCAAAAAAATCTTCCGGGATAATCCTCCGTTCGCGTTTGAAGGCTACCAGGGAATCAATCGGAACCCTGAGCGATTGCGGGCCGCCACTGCCGGAAACCGATATGTCGATTGCCTCCAACAAATTGGCCCGAAGCAGATTGTAGACATGGCGCTCGGATACCCCCAACTCAAGCGCCACCATGTAAATCGGTATGCATTTTCGCTTTTTCTCCACCACCTATCTCCCCCTTGAAAACCAACTGTTTTGTTTCGGTTTGAGCCAGTCAGACCGGACCCCTTCTCGATTACTTGGCTCCGGCTCAGGTGCTTCCCGTTTCGATCTCCCCCTGACCAAATGCACCCCACCCCCGGGCCATTCCGGGTCGGCACACGCCATGGCCATGCATTCACAATCGAGCAGGTGATTATCCCGTTTCACCTGCACCCATTCCTCTAGCCCTTTTCGATTGCGCCGCTTCTCCTCGGCGAGGATCTGCGCCACATAGACGTGATCAACCCCGCTGTGGAGATAGGCGCCTCCCGG
>JALNWY010000272.1 GCA_023230665.1 Deltaproteobacteria bacterium | reverse complement strand
GCACCATCAGCTCCAGAATACTGCGGCAGGCCACGCCTGGAAGCTCCGCCTTTTTTTCCCGTGTTTTGCCCGAGGCGGTATGGATGGTCATGGTATCTCCCTCAAGGGGTGCATATACCACATATTCACCCGGGGATACCACGTGCAGACATATCGTGCCGTTTCCGGGCGCAGCGGAAAAGTCCAGCCGGACAAAGAGATTCTCGCGGTCAAACCCGTAAAAGAGCCTGGACATGAGCGGCTTGCGACGGTACATGCTCGTGGACGTCCCCGGCGGCACATAGCACCCGGCCTTGTGCCACTCGTAGAAATGGGAGATTTCTCCATCGATCACCGGGCTGATGAAGCCTGAAGGCGAGCGCACGGGAACCACCTCGTGGTGCGTGATAATGCTCTGCGACAATTCCGCAGGGGGAGCGTCGCCATGCAGCCGGTAGCAGTTCGACAGGTGGAGCCGGAAGAGGTTGTCGAAATCTTCGTCGTTGGCCGAGCTGAAGTCCTCTCCATACCACCAGAACCAGTCGCTGCCCTCCGCGATGAACACCTCTTCCCAGGCGAGGGGCCGGGCGTCATCCCCCTTATCCTCCAGGTACCTTCGCGTCCGGGCAAGCATCTCCCAGGCCTTCCGGTCTTCATCATGGCCGATCCATATGGCGAAATTGTGGTTGATCCACGAGCCGGTGTAGAGGCTGACGATGCGTTCTCCGGGGGGATTCCGGTCGAGAAATTCACTGTATCGGGAGGTTCTCACCTCGGGAGATTCGTCCAGCTTCTCATAGAGCAGCCTCAGAAACCGCTCGCCGCCGTCCGGATAATACTCCCAGGGGTTTTCTCCATCGAGGATGACCGCAACAAAGGGATTGAAGTCATACGCCTTGGCACCCTTGGCGATATTTTTCAGATAGCCGATGAAATTTTCCGCTCCCTGTTCCGGCGGATTCTTCGCATACACGAACCCGATGTTGTCCGACAGGGCTCGGTCGCGGAAGAACATGCCTACCTCGGAGGCCCCGTATTCCACGGCATAGGGCCGATAGAGGCCGACCCCGGTCCGGGCCTGCCTGAGGCTGGCAAAGAGGATGTCCTCGTCGGAAGCGATCCACCGGATCCCATGCCCTGCCAGAACCTGAACCATCTCAGGACACACCGACCCTTCCGGGGGCCAGAGTCCCTTTGGCCGGACCCCGAAGAGCGACTCGTGGTAGTCCATGGCCCGGGCGATCTGGACATCGAGGTCCTCTGGATGGGAGAACGGCTCGGCAGGCAAGGGGGTGTCCATGGATCGCAGGGCATAGCCGACATTCATGAGCAGAGGGCCAATGGGGTGGTAGAAGGGGGACGTGGTGATCTCGATCCGGCCCGCCCGGCAGGCGTTTTTATACAGGGGGACGATTTTTTTCATCGTCTCGATGTGAAAGGCGAGCACAAAGGCCTTGTCGGATTCGGTGTAGGATCTGCCCTTCCTGATCAGGTCAGCGATATTCCTGTCCTTTCTCCCCATGAAGCCTATCCAGGTGAGATTGAACAGCACCTGGAGATCGAGGATGTCCTGGTCGGTGAAGTGCTTCATCACTGCTTCGACCCCGCTCCCCTTGCCCGGCTCCCCGCGTTTTTCCAGCAGGTTCGTGTACCGGGGAAAGGGTGCGATGAGGGTCGGGAAGCTGCCCATGAAAAAGCGGGTGACGATCTGTTTTTTTTCATCAAGGGTAAGGTCGGCGGGGCTCTTCTCGGAAAGCAGAAAATCCGTGTCGCGAAGACCCTTGTCCGTGTAATCGATGATCTGCGAGATCAGCGATGGCACGAGATTGAAGGTGCAGGCCACTTCCGGATATTCCTCGAGCAGGGCGATCATGTCGTAATACCCCCGCACCGAGTGCAGCCGCACCCACGGCAGCAGGTAGGTCCTGGTGACCGGATTTTTGTAATAGGGCTGGTGCATGTGCCACAGGAATCCGACCGCAACCTCCCTCATACTCTCCCTCCGCTCACCGTTCATTAACTATAGATATAACCCCGGGCTCCCATCAATCCAAAAAGGGACCGGCGCTCATACACCATATGAATCTATAATCTCAAGTCCGCTTTTTAAGGGCCTTGCAGGAAGGGACATATCCCCCTTTAAGCTTGCGGCTTGAAGCCGGGTCGTAGGGCTTGCCCGTCAAAGGCCCCTGCCATCGATGAACAAACATTCGCACGTTCATGGCCATAAAAGCTCATAATATGACAAAACCTGGAGCAGACAAACGACTTTATGCCAAATTTGTCAATGCCGATTTAAAATGTCCCCTTTTTGCCGGAATAAAATGTCCCCTGATTGCCGGTTTCACTCTGAGAGGTTCTCGGGTTCGGGGTGTTCCTCGTCCCCCTTTGGAGAAGGCCCGAACATGCCTGCTTTCCGCTTTTCCTTGAGCCGGTAGCTCTCCCCTTTGATGTTGAGCGTGGTACAGTGATGAAGCAGTCGATCGAGAATAGCCGTTGCCAGAACCTGATCATTGAAGATCTCCCCCCAGTCAACGAACCCCTTGTTGGAGGTGATGATCGTGGAGGCCTTCTCGTAGCGCCTGGTCAGCAGCCGGAAGAACAGCCCGGCTTCATCCCGGCTCATGGGAAGGTAGCCCATCTCGTCTATGATCAGCAGCTTGGGATAGCCAAACTGCTGAAGCTGCCTCTCCACCCGGTTCTCCGCACGTGCCCTGGTCAGACGGGTGACCAGAGACTCCAGGCTCAAGAAGAGCACACTCTGCCCCGCCTCGATGGCTTTGACCCCCAGGGCAACGGCCAGGTGGGTCTTGCCCACACCCGGAGGCCCCAGCAGGATAACGTTCTCGCAGCGATCCACAAAGCCAAGACCGCTGAGCTCCCGGATCACCTTG
>JALNWY010000271.1 GCA_023230665.1 Deltaproteobacteria bacterium | reverse complement strand
TTATCACTCCTTCTCAGGGGCGAATATGTTATCATCCTCAACCAACTGCTCATATCTTCCTTTCCCATGCTGCCGGGGAATCTCGCGGCACTGACAGGGAACGAGCGCAACCATTGAATTATTATGCAATTCTAATGCCGTAAGGATAATAACCCAGGTGCGCAAAGAGCTCTCAACAGATACTGATTTTTCTGGTATAATACTTACTACGATTTCGAGGATATGATTATAGCCAACCTAAAGCTCTATCTTGATCATCCATGCCTTTGCGTGGTTTTGAAGATAACCTGTACCGGGAAAATTTATGGAAATTGGTTCACAGCAGGAGGCATCTCGATAGCAGCCGTGAAATTTTTCCTCCCTCCAAATACCTTTTTTTTGTGCAACCCAAATGGACATTGAACAGCGCCGACAAATCAAAAAATATGTAGACATACTCCTTCGCAGGAAAATAATTATCATTTTATGTCTTTTACTCGGGGTTTCCCTGGGGTTGGGCCAATATCTGAGAACCCCCAAGATCTATAAATCTTCCGCAGTCCTTAAGTACCAGAGGCAAAGTGTCAACCCAACCGCCATGTCGCCCGACGATGTCAGAACGCGGACCAGGGATGTTGTGGATACAATCAGCCAGCAGATCATGAGCAGATCCAGCCTGGAGGATATTATTAAAGAATTTGATCTCTACCCTGGGATGCGGCAGGCTGCTCCCATGGAAAATATTGTCGATATGATGCGTAAATCGCATATAGAAACCAGATTTCTGCAGGGCGGTGATGTTTTCGAGGTTTCATACCAGGGAAGCGACCAGAACAAGGTGCTCCGCGTGACCAATGCCTTGGCTGCCAGATTTATTGAAGAAAACATTCGATTGCGCCAGGAGCTTGCTTCACAGACCTCCTCCTACGTCAAGGATGAACTCGAGATGGCCAAGGAGTCCCTGGACAAGAAAGAGATATTGATGCGGGATTACAAGCTGAAATACTATAATGAAATGCCTGATCAGCTTGTCAACAATATGAACAGACTCAACGCACTGCAGGTGCAGTACCAGAATAATCAGACCAGCAGCCACGAGCTTGAACGCACCAGGCTGCTGGTCCAGGAGCAGATATCCTCCCGCCAGGAACTGCTGACGCAGCTTTCCGCCCAGGCGGCAGTCAACACAGCGGACTCATCTTCCCTCAGCGGGAGTTTAAGCGATCTCTACCAGTTGCGCATGCAGCTGCAGAATCTGCAGACACGCTACACCGAGAGACATCCCGAGATCAGGAGACTGAAAAAAGCCATAGATGACCTTGAAAAACAACATGGCGTATCAATGGGGGAAAGCCCGGATCAGGCCGATGGTTCAGCCGTTGCCGGAACAACCAGTCAGCTCGATCCCCAGTTGCAGGAACTGCACCAGCAGTTAAAGGAACTGGAGGTCAGCATAGCCCGGCTGAAGGAAGAGCGGGAAATGCTTACGGCACAGATCGATCAGTATGAAAAATGGATAGCCGCCACTCCGGTCAGGGAAGCGGAATGGTCCGCCCTGACCAGGGATTATCAACAGCTTAACGAGCATTATCAGGGTCTCGTCACCCAGAACCTTCAGGCCGAGTCGGCCCAAAGCCTTGAAAATCAACTGGAGGGCAGCCAGTTTAAAATTGTTGACTCAGCTCATTTCCCGGAAAAGCCGTTTAAACCGGACTTCAAGAAGATGATGGCGCTTGCCCTTGGAATCGGGTTGACAGTTGGCGGAGGCTTGGCCCTGGGCCTGGAACTGCTCGGCACCTCTTTCCGGGATCCGGTCGAACTGGAATCGTATTCAAAGGTTCCGGTAGTCTGCGCGATTCCGATAATCCATACAAAAAAGGAACTGGCTGTCAGGAAATTAAAACTTTTTGTCTGGTATGCCATCCTGGTTCTCATCTTTATAAGTATCGTGATTGCAGCCGGATATTTCTGGAAGCAGGGAATGATCATTTTATAGGAGCCAATAGTGGGAAAGGTTTCCAAAGCGCTGGATAAGGCGGCAGCCACCAATGAACCGGGAGAGCCCATCGAATCGCCCCCGACTATGCCGCGTTCCCATGCCTCTCCTGAGCAGGAAAGCCAGCATATCCCTCCCGTGGAAAGCACATCCATGGCTATCAAGGAGGTTCAGCTGGATGAGGACCGGCCGCAGGCGGCAACCACCCATTCTCCCCCACAAAAAGTACCGGCAAGGGGGGAATGGGATGAAAGGCTTTTAACTGCAAACGAGAAATTTTCCGGGGTGGCGGAAAGCTTCAGAAAGCTCCGCACCATGATTCTGCATCCCGAGGATGGCCCGCCTGCCCGAACAATCATGGTCGCCAGCGCCAATCCACAGGAAGGAAAAAGCTTTGTCACCGCCAACCTGGGAATCAGCCTTGCCCAAGGCGTCGGCCGCCGGGGGCTGCTGATCGATTGTGACTTGCGCCGTCCTTCCCTCCATGCTCTTTTTGGGCTGCCAAACAAACAGGGTTTGGCTGATTATCTCCGTGACGGCAGGGATATATCCACTTTCATGCTTCCCACCGGCCTTGCCAACCTGACGCTGTTCCCCGCCGGCCCGCCGCCTGACAATCCTTCGGAATTGATCGCATCGGATAAAATGGCCGGCATGATACGTGCTCTAACAGACAATGTCGAGGGCCGGGTTGTGGTGCTGGACACCCCTCCCTGCCTTGTCGCTTCCGAAACCCTTATCCTGTCACAGCTTGTCGACAAGGTTGTCCTTGTTGTCAGGTGGGGCAAATCCGGGCGGGAAAACGTGAGGAAAGTGATCGAACAGATCGGCCGTGAAAAAATTATCGGTATTGTTTTTAACGCTTTTGAAATGAACGTTCTCGATAAAAAGATACAAGGCGTGGGATATCACAATTACTATTCAGAAGCGTACTATTAA
>JALNWY010000270.1 GCA_023230665.1 Deltaproteobacteria bacterium | reverse complement strand
TGGGCACCTTCTGCCCTTGATGATGTTGAATCTATTGCTGAGTATATAGCAAGAGACTCGGTTGAAATGGCTTCTTTGTTTGTCAGTAGGTTATTTGATGCAACAGATCGTTTGCAAGGATTTTCCTTCTCTGGTCGGATAATTCCAGAAATTAATAATCCTGATTGCCGTGAAGTCATATATGGCACCTGCCGGATCATGTATCGAATAGAAGGGATGAAATCTGGATTTACAGGAGTTATCCATGGCGCCCGTGATTGGAAACCGGAGTAATCACCGAACCATTCAATCCAGCTGACCGGGGCATAGCCCCGGCATCTGATCTCAGCCGTTAGCCCACATAAGATGACAGACAAGGAACCGATGGAAGAAATAGTCAAATCAAAGCAGCGGGTAGCCGATCATGGTGAGGTGTTGACCGGCAAGCGGGAGGTCAACGCCATGCTCGACCTGGTAAAGCAGGAAACGGAGCGGATCGAATCGCGTTTCCTCGAAGTTATAGGCAAACCATCCATCATTCGTGATAAAGATCTGTGGCTTTGCATTTGCCGCATCTTTCATGAAACCTATGCCGTCATCAAAAGGAATGAACGATACTATCCTAACATCCCTTTCCTTCTCTACGCGGGCACTGGCTTTCAGGAGGGACCCTGGCGGTATTACCGCGCCTTGCCGAACGCCTGCTCAAGGTCGGCGATGATGTCGTCAGTGTCTTCCAGCCCCACCGCGAGCCTGAAAAGGGTGTCGATGATCCCCAGCTCATAGCGTTCCTGACGGGTGTAGTCGTAGTAGCTCACGGTTGCGGGATGGGTGATGAGAGTCTCGGCTCCGCCGAAGCTCGGCCCGATGAAGATCATATCCAGATTGTCCATGAACCGCTTGGCATCGTCGAGGCCGCCTTTCATCTCAAAGGTCACCACGCATCCACCGCCCTTCATCTGTTCTTTGGCGATGGAATGATGCTGATGGCTCTCCAGCATGGGGTAGTATACCCGATCCACCATGGGATGAGCCTCCAGGAATCGTGCAACCTTCAAGGTCGCCTCGTTCTGCCTCTCCACCCGCATGGGGAAGGTCTTCAGGCCGCGGAGGAGCAGGTAGCAGCAGTGGGGATCGATGAGTCCGCCCATGGACTTGTGGAGGTTCCGGATCGGCGCGATGAGATCCTTCCGCCCCATTACGGCCCCGGCCAGGATGTCGTTGTGTCCGGAAAGATATTTGGTGGCGCTGTGGGTGACCAGATCGATGCCGAACTCCAGGGGCCGCTGGTTGATGGGCGTGGCAATGGTGCTGTCGATCAGGGTTATCACGCCGTGACGGTCCGCGATCTCCTTGAGGAGCTTCAGGTCGAACACGTTGAGGTAGGGGTTGGTGGGCGACTCCGAGAAGATGAAGCGGGTGTTGCTCTTGATAGCGCCCTCGAGCGCATCGTAATCCCCGAAGGGCACGATGGTGCACTCGATCCCGAAGCGCTTGAGGTATGATTTGCAGAACTCCAGGGTCTTCTTGTAGCTGTCGTCGGTGATGACGATGTGGTCCCCGGTGCGCACCAGGGAGAGGATGGTGGTGGTGATGGCCATCATGCCCGACGAAAATACCACACAGTCCTCGGCCCCTTCCAGGTCTGCAAGCCGGTTTTGCGCGATGAGCTCGGTGGGATTGCCATACCTGCCGTATTCGAAGCGTTCCTTCTTGTGCTTGGTGTACTCCTCGATATCGTCGCTGTTCCGGAATACAAAGGTGGATGTCTGGAAGATAGGGGTGGTGATCGCATCAGCGTAGTGGTTCCGGGGCTCGCCCGCATGGATCGCCCGCGAGGACATCCCCAGCCTGTCTTTCTTCTCCGTGCTCATATCAGTTCTCCTTCCCGATGTCGCGGCGCAGCCACATAAAGGTGCCGGATTATCAGAATAGCACTGTAATGGCTAATATATCGGTCCTTTTGCTGTCAAGGCCAAACACCCCCCATTCCCCCCTATTCGTAAGACGGGTTCACATTTCCTGCATCTTCCGCCCAAGCCCCTATCTCAAACAGGGCCCTATCAGGATGCATTCCCCCCCTGGATAGGGGTGTTGATTGATTCCGGACGGTTGTGCTATCAGCCTTTAACATGCAGGACATCATTGAATCCATCCGGGATTTTGCACGGAACCATTTTGCCGATGCCAAGTACAGCCACGACTGGGAGCATACCGAGCGGGTGTACCGGCTCTGCATGCACATCGGCCGGGTCGAGGGCGCGGACCTGGAGGTGCTCGCCATAGCAGCCCTGCTGCATGACATCGGCAGGGCGATCCAGGATACGTCCAGGGGCACGCTCTGCCACGCCGAGCAGGGCGCACGCATCGCGGAAGAGATCCTGGAAAAGCACATCATGCCGCTGGAAAAAAAAGAGAACATCATCCACTGCATCGTCTCCCACCGGTACCGCAACAGCCACCATCCTCAGAGCCTGGAGGCCAAGGTGCTCTTTGATGCCGACAAACTCGACGCCATCGGCGCTGTTGGAATCGCCCGGGCCTATCTCTTCGCAGGCGAGGTGGGCGCGGTGCTTCACAACCCGGATCTGGACCCGCTCATGGCAAAGCCCTACAGCAGAGACGATACCGGATACCGGGAATATATGGTCAAGCTTTCCAAGATCAAGGATCGGATGCTCACCCCGGAGGGCAGATACATGGCACAAGAGCGTCACGCCTTCATGGAGGAGTTCTTCAGCCGCTTTCTGAAGGAGTTCGAAGGGCAGCTCTAAGGGCTGGCTTCCCGCTTCCCCAAGTTTTTGCACAGAACCGCTTGTCTATTCTTTTTTACGCACGCGGGCGCTGATCTCATGAGGCTCGCGGCATCGGATGCCTGATTGGAGCGCCTTTAATGTGAACTTGTCTCCGATTGGGAAGGAGAGCTCTCGATCAGCTCGATGATGGCAAGGGCTGCCTTTTTTGCACTCGGGCCCACCTCAAGGACCGGGCCCACGCACATGGGGCAGCCGTG
>JALNWY010000269.1 GCA_023230665.1 Deltaproteobacteria bacterium | reverse complement strand
TGATATTCCTGTACTTGTTACAACATATTTCGGATCATTAGGTTATTACTATTTTTCCTCTTTAATTTACGATGACTCAAATAATGTTATATTTGTAAGCGCCCAATAAACCGCATCTACCCATATGCGAGGTAATTTGCGATGGTGAGGGCGAGGAGGCGACAGCATGGAAGAACAAGGGCGAATCAGCGATATTGAGCGCAAGAGGCATAAATGGGCAGAGCGGATACGGGAGTGCATAGAAAGCGGCAAGAGCCAGGCTCAGTATTGTCGGGAGCAGGGTCTGAACATCAAGGTATTTTACTACTGGAAGAGAAAGCAGAAACAGGAGCAGGAAGCCGGAGTGAGGCTCATCCCTGTGGGCCGGATAGGGATGTGCGGGGCAGTATCTCATGATGCGCCTCTGGTGCTTATCACTGGAAGATACCGGGTTGAGGTCGGGAAAGGATTTGATGCGGCAACCCTCGTGCAGCTGATCCATACTCTGGAGCGGGTATGATGCATTCCTTTGTGAACGCGCAGGTCTATCTGGCCCTGGGGGTAACAGACATGCGCAAATCGATCAACACGCTGTCGATATTGGTAGAGGGGCAGATGCGGCATAATCCTTTTTCCGGGTCTCTGTTTGCCTTCTGCAACCGGAAGCGGGACATCGTGAAGGTTTTGTACTGGGACCGCAACGGGTTTTGTCTCTGGGAGAAACGCCTGGAGAAGGAGCGTTTCTGCTGGCCTGAATCGAGTGAAGAGGTGATGGGGCTTTCGCATCGGGAGCTTTTGTGGCTAATAGACGGTATGCCGGCACCACCCCGTGATGCCCATGGTGAGCTTGCATACAGCAGCGTACATTAACTTTTTTCCGAAGCTCATTTTTATCTGATAAAAGTGATTAATAAGCTTGATATATCGGCTGGTTATTGTATAAATCGGTATGCATTCAGACATGGAAAACCTGCCCGATGACATCTCCCGACTCAAGGGCATGATAGTATCTTTGACAGAACACTATTCTGAAGAAAAACGCCGTTACGAGATAGAGAACAAATTGCTGCGGGAGCAGGTTTTGCTCATGAAATCGAAGCTGTTCGGTCGGAAGACCGAGAAGCTTTCCTCTGCGGATGAGGCAACGCAGGAGATTCTCTTTGATGAGGTGTACGTTGAGGCAGAAGAAGAAAGCAGTCAGGAGGAGCCGGCAATCGAGGTTCCCGCGCATACTCGAAGAAAGAGCGGCCGTAAGCCTCTGCCCGAAGGTCTGCCGAGGGTTGAAGTAATCCACGATCTGAAGGAGGAGGAGAAGGTATGCGGATGCGGGTGCACGATGGAGCGCATCGGTCAGGAGACCACTGAGCAGCTTGATATTGTGCCTGCGAGGATGCAGGTGATTCGCCACATCCGGTACAAGTATGTGTGCAAATCCTGCGAAGGAGTAGAAAGCGTTGGCCCTACGGTCAAGATAGCCCCCGTCCCTGAGCAGATAATACCGAAGAGCATAGCGACCCCTGGACTTTTGGCGCATATCTTCACCGCGAAGTTCGTGGATGCTGTTCCCTTTTACCGGCAGGAGAAGCAGTTTGAGCGTCTTGGTGTGGAAGTGAATCGGACGAGCATGTCTTCCTGGGCCATGAAAGCGGCTGATCTGTGCGGACCGATCATGGAGATGCTTCGTGCCGAGATTATGACAGGGCCGCTGATCAATGCGGACGAGACCACGGTGCAGGTCCTTGGGGAACCCGGGAGGTCGAATACAAGCAAGTCGTACATGTGGATCTTCCGTGGAGGTCCGCCGGGAAAACCCGCCTTGGTGTATCAGTATCATCCGAGCCGGTCCGGGGAAGTGGCGAAGAAGTATCTTGATGGATACAAAGGCTATATACAGACCGACGGATATGCGGGCTATGATTTTCTGGACGATCTGCCGGGAATAGTGCACGTGGGATGTTGGGCGCATGCCCGGCGGAAGTTCATGGAGATCATCCAGGCCCAGGGCAAAGGCGGTAAGTACAAAGCCGGGAGTGCTGATGTTGCGCTCGGGTACATACAGAAGCTCTATGCGATAGAGAAGGATGCCCGGGCACTTAAGCTTGAGCCTGAGGAGTTGTGCCGGGTGAGACAGCAGAAGTCTCGACCTATCCTGGATGAGTTCAAGGTCTGGCTCGACAAGAAGGCATTGCAGACTCCGCCCAAAGGTCTGCTGGGCAAGGCGGTTGCCTATACCCTGGGACAATGGAGCCGCTTGATCAAATATATCGATTCCGGTCTTCTCACGCCGGATAATAATCTGGCAGAAAATGCCATCAGGCCGTTCGTGGTGGGAAGGAAAAACTGGCTGTTTTCCGGCAACCCGGAAGGGGCACGGGCCAGTGCCATCCTGTATTCCCTGATCGAGACGGCCAAGGCAAACGGCCTGGAGCCGTACCGGTATCTGCGCCACCTTTTCGAAAACCTCCCCCTGGCTTACACTGCTGATGAGTACAGGGCCTTGATGCCTCAGCATATCGATCCGGCAAACAGGGTGATCAACCTGTAAAATCGGGTTCCCGGGATGGTAAATTCTTAAACGCCCATTTCAAGATGCGGTTTATTGGGCGCTTACACATGAATGCCCTTGAGCCGATTCCCCCGCTGGGCTGCGATCCATCATCACCCCCACGGCGAGGCCATCTCCTCGCAGAGGAGCAGCGAGCTCTTCGCATCCATCACCGAGGAAGCCAGGCAAAGGTTTTTCCGGCTCCAGGCAAAGCGCCGGGTGGAGAAGGAATACCTGGCCTATGACAGCACATCCATATCCAGCTATTCACAGTGCTTAAGGCAGGTGCGCTACGGCAAGAACAAGGATCACGATCATCTGGCCCAGCTCAATCTGTGCCTGCTCTTCGGGCAGCAGTCCCGTCTGCCGTTTTATTACCGCAAGCTTGCGGGCAACATTCCCGATGTGAAGACCTTGAGGAAGCTGCTTCGCGACATGCACACGCTTGGGCATGAGAAGGTCAAGGTGGTCCTGGACCGGGGCTT
>JALNWY010000268.1 GCA_023230665.1 Deltaproteobacteria bacterium | reverse complement strand
CCTGCTCTGTCTTGTATTCCCGGATCCTTCTGAACACCAGGTCCGATGCGGTGTATGCCCCGCCGGGAGAATCTATCTTCAGGATCACCCCTCTGATCTTCTTGTCCTTTTCCGCCTTTTCGAGCACGTTATCGAGCCGTTCCAGGGTGCCCTGCCTATGGATGAAGGTGTCGCGCGAGCCGGTGGTCCGGATCAACCCCAGGATCTCGATCACCAGGATTTTCTGGTCCGACCCCTCCCGGATGACACGCTCCTCCAGGGGAGAGATCTGCGTGAGGCTCGACAGATCCACAGAAACAAAGGCACAGCCGCTCAAGAGAAAGAGCAGGGCCGCGCACAAAAACAGCCTTGTCTTCATGATTTCCTCCTCTTTTTGTATAATAAAGAAACGTCTAATCAGAGAATACAAACAATTTTTTTCGATTCAACCAAAGCCAAGGACAAAACTCCTGGCGACCTGATTCAGGATCAGCCTTGTGGGGCTGCGCTCCCGATCTCCCCGCCGACCGTGATCTGCGGGATCAGCAGGGTGGGCTGGGCATCCGCCACGCCTACGCCCTGGCCGTCTTTGCCGCAGGTCCCGATGCCGAAGCCCAGATCGTTGCCCACATGCGTGATAGAGCCCAGGACCTTCGGGCCGTTGCCTATGAGGGTGGCCCCCCGGATGGGCGCTCCGGCCTTCCCATTCTCGATGAGATAGCCTTCCGCGATGTTGAACACGAAGTCGCCGTTGACCGTGTTGACCTGACCGCCGCCCATTTTTTTCACGAACAAGCCTTTGTCCACCTTGGCCAGGATCTCCTCAGGCTTGAGTGTTCCGGGCTGGATCATGGTGTTGCTCATGCGGGGAATGGGCCGGTTGCGGTATGATTCTCTTCTCCCGTTTCCGCTCAAGGGAAGGCCGAACTTCATGGAGGTGATGAAATCGGTGAGATAGGCCTTCAGGATGCCGTTTTCCACCAGCACGGTGCGGGTTGCGGGGTTTCCCTCGTCGTCGTAGCCCATGCTGCCCCTGAGGCCTTTGATGGTTCCGTCATCGATGACCGTGATGACATCCGAAGCGACCCGGTTGCCGATCTGCCCGGAATAAACAGACAATCCCTCCCCTGCAAGGTCGGCCTCGAGCCCGTGGCCGATCGCCTCGTGGACCATGGTTCCCCCCGCCTCACTGGACAGGACGACCGGCATGGTCCCGGCAGGGGCCCGCCCGGCATGGAGGGACTTGAGCGCCCGGGAAAGGGCGCGCTGGGCAATGAGCTCAGGGGGGTCCTCTTCGAGGAGCTCGAAGCCCCTGGCGCCGCCCACCGGCTCATAGCCGGTCTCGATAAGGGAATCCCGCGCAACCACGCACTGGACCACGAACACGATGGAGTCTCGCCGGTCTTCCACGATAAAGCCTTTCGAGTTTGCCACCACAACACTGCGCACACCGTCTCCGTACATCACTTTCACCTGTGCGACCGACGGGTCGTATCCCCAGGCCTTTGCCTGGGCCCTCTCGATCATCTCGATCTTTTTGTCCGGATCGACACCTGTGGGCTCGATCCGGGAAAGCACGACCTCCCTGACAGGTCTCCTCTCCAGGGAGATAGCCTGCTCAAAACTGCCTTTTTGCACGGCTGCGGCAACGGTGTCGGCAAGCTCGTCAAGCGAAGAGAAGTCATTGGTGTATGCATAGGCGCTGCGGTCTCCGACCACGACGCGCAAGCCCAGGCCGCTCTCGGCCGTGCTGACGAACCGCTCGATCCTCCTGGCCTCGGACACGATGGACGCGCCCTGTTTGTGTTCAATATAGACTTCGGAGAAGTCGCCTCCGTTTTTCAAAGCCTTTTTCAGCAGTCTTTCGAATGGTATGTCTTTTAGCCATGTTTCCATGATTTCACCTCTCGGGCCATGTCTCTTTGTATGTCCCGCTCCTTGATCACCTCTTTTTTCCGGTATTCCTTCCTGCCTTTGGCCAGACCCAGTTCCACCTTGATGAGGTTTCCTTTGAGGTAGACGCTCAAAGGCACCAGTGTCAGCCCTTTTTCCTTGATTTTGCCCGAGAGTCTGGTGATCTCTCTTCTGTGCAGCAGGAGCTTTCTTTTACGCTCGGGGTCTACATTGAAAATAGAGGCCTGCACATAGGGGGCGATGTGGAAATTGGTGATGTATGCCTCCGAGCCTATGATCTGCGCATAGCTGTCCTTGATGCTGCCCCCGCCGTTCCTCAGTGATTTCACCTCCGGACCGATCAGCGCGATGCCTGCCTCCACGGTTTCCAGGATGTCGTAGGAGCTGCGGGCCTTTTTGTTCATGCACAGGACGCGCCTGGCCTCACTCTTCATGGATGACCTCGATGATCCTGGGCGCCTCGATCCTGTTTCCCAGACGCCTGACAGCCGCAAGACTCGCTGCAAAGGCAAGGGCCGCGCCCGATGCCTGGAACGCGACGGGCGCGCCCGCGGCCTGGGCGAGGAAGAGGGTGGCCAGGATTGCGGCCAGGGGAACCATGAATGCAAAGACCGAGGCCTTGAGCAGGGATGAGCCCTTCATGGCAATGACTACGGTATCACCTTTGCTGACAGGCTCGGCCGGCCGGGACAGCATCAGGTCCATGTGTTTTTTCGTGAAGCTGTGGCAGACCCCCGTTGCCTGGCAGCCCTGGCAGGCCGCCTTTCTGTCCACGATCACGCGGACTCGGGAATCGAAAACATCTTCAATGGTTCCGCAGACGGTGTTTATCATGAGAGAATCAGCTCAGTGCGAAAAGATCGGGAGATTTGCCCACGATCTCCCGGTCCATGAACTCATAGATCTCTCCTGCCGTCTTCATATGGAAGACGTGCTCGGCAATCTGCCGGCATTCATCGAGATCGACTTTCCGGGCCATTTCCTTCACGTGGGAGATGGCGAAGGCATTCGTGGAGAGTATGTCGATTCCCATACCCAGCAAAATGGGCGTATAGATCTCCCTGCCCGCCATTTCGCCGCACATGGACACCGGGATTCCTGCGTTGTGGGCCGCATCGATGGTG
>JALNWY010000267.1 GCA_023230665.1 Deltaproteobacteria bacterium | reverse complement strand
TCCAGCAGCTCAACCAGGTCGTCCAGCAAAACGCCTCGGCATCCGAAGAAATGTCGTCCACTGCTGAAGAACTCTCCTCTCAGGCCCTCCAACTCCAGGATACCATCGCGTTCTTCAAGATCGGAAAAGACGATGCCAGGAAGGCTGCCCTCGCAGCCAGGAAGGCACCGGCTACGCCAGGACATACCGCGCTAAACCATCATCCCGCACAGAAGGCCCTCGGATACGCGCAGCTCCCGGAGCAGAAAAAAGCTTCGGTAGACAGCTCGCAGGGCGGTGGCATTCACCTGGATATGAATGGCGACGCCAAGGACGGCGAGTTCGAACGTTATTGAAGCAGCGTGGGGCTGCTGACGCAGGGGGGGCCGGGCAAGATCGATTCTCTTCTCCTTGAGGCCCGGCCTTCCCCGCCCTTTAAGATGACAGAGACAGGGGCTGCTCGGCAATACGAAGCAGCCGTGCAAATGATGGGAGGATAATATGAGCGAGGAAACAGCGACCCGAACGAGACAG
This sequence comes from Deltaproteobacteria bacterium, assembly GCA_023230665.1. GTDB lineage: Bacteria > Desulfobacterota > Desulfomonilia > UBA1062 > UBA1062 > Phosphitivorax. The sequence continues at coordinate 2,555 of JALNWY010000267.1, read as the reverse complement.
TATCTCTCGTTCAAGCTCGAAGAGGAAGAATTCGCCCTGGAGATATCCCGGGTCAGAGAGGTGCTCGATTTCACGAGGGTGACAAAGGTGCCTCAGGCCCCGGACTTCATGAAAGGGGTGATCAACCTGCGAGGCGCGGTGGTGCCGGTGGTGGACCTGAACCGGAAATTCGGGATCAAGGACACGGAAAAGACCGTGCATACCCGGATCATCATCGGCGAGGTCGATATCGATGGCGATCAGACCGTTCTGGGCGTGCTGGCCGACTCGGTGCACGAGGTCATGGAGCTGGAGCCGGAACACATTGAGCCTGCGCCGAAGATCGGTGCCCGTATGAACACCGATTTTCTCAAAGGCATGGGAAAGCGCGACGAGGAGTTCGTGATGATCCTTGACATCGACAGGATCTTCTCTGCCGACGAAATGGCCCTGGTGAGCATGGCCGGTGAACCACAGAAAAGCGAAAACAGCGTGGAAAACGCCGGTTAGCGGCACAGGCGCGGCACAAAAAGGCAGCACTGGTCAATGCATCCGTGAGGGAGCCATGTTTGTAGAATATCGTCGCCGGTGCACGATGAAGGTGATCCGTCACACGGACGGCATCCCGCTTATCGGGCAGTCCCGAGCCCCTCGTGGATGCATTGATCGAGACTTTCCTCTCGGCGCACTGAAAGAATGCATCATGACCGGAGCAGACAGAGGTACTGGAATCGTTCGGAACCACCGGGACGGAAACGATCTCGTGGTCTGGTCCGGGCTTCGTGCCATGAAAAATCCCGCAGCTTGCGCCTGGGCCCGGGAGTTTGTGTGTGTATATCGCACCGGTATATCGGTATCGCCAACCGTCAAGTCCGCGCATGACAAGAAACGCGCCTAAAATACCTTGTTCACAATGGATGATTCCTGCGTTTACGTGCGCATGCCGCAGATAACCGCATTTTTGTTTTTAAGGGCGGCCCAGGGGTTTCGGCGGTGCCCTGAAATACCCAGACCGCGGTACGGCAGGCAGGAAAAGATGCACATACAATAAAAGGAGGGCAACGTGGAGACAAACCCTCGTGCAGAAAGGATCCTGATCGTCGACGACTCAAGTTCGGCACTCCAGTATCTTGAAGATATTCTCAGGGGGCGGGGATATGCTGTTTTTGCCTTCACCCGGGGAAAGCAGGCCCTGATATGGGCACGGGAGAACACGCCGGATCTCGTCCTGCTCGACATTCAGATGCCGGACATGGACGGGTTCGAGATCTGCGGGCACCTGAAAAAGGACCGGCGACTGCACGATGTGCCGGTAATCTTCATCAGCATGAAGCACGAAGCCGGAACCAAGATCACAGCCTTCGGCCTGGGATGCGTGGACTATATCACCAAGCCCTTCGAGGCAGGCGAGGTTATCACCCGGGTGCAGACCCATCTGAAGCTCCGTCGGATGCAGGCCGTGCTGGAGAATCACAATCACGAGCTGGAACGGATCGTCAAAGAAAAAACGCAGGAGATCACCGACTCCTGGACCGCGACCATCCTGGCCCTGGCCAAGCTTGCCGAATCACGGGACGACGACACCGGCAACCATCTCGACCGTATTCAGGTGTTATGCTGGCTCCTGGCCGAAAACCTGGCCGAATTCCCGGGATACCGCACCGAGATAGACCGGGAATTCATCCATACGATCTACCACGCAAGCCCCCTGCACGACATCGGGAAGGTGGGCATTCCGGACCGAATCCTCCTGAAGCCGGGCAGGCTAGACCCGGACGAGTTCGAGATAATGAAGAGGCACACCCTCATCGGTGCCCAGACCCTGGAGACGGTCCAGACGAGGTACCGGAACAATATGCTGATCCATGCGGGTGTCGACATTGCGCGCTCCCACCACGAGCGGTGGGACGGCACAGGCTACCCTGACGGCATCGCGGGAAACAACATCCCTCTGTGCGCACGCATCGCAGCGGTTGCAGATGTGTACGACGCCCTGCGCTCCACCAGGTGCTACAAGAAGGCGATAATGCATGAACAGGCGGTCTCGATCATCCGCAAAGGCAAAGGCACCCAGTTCGACCCGGACATCGTCGAGGTCTTCTTGGCGATCGAGCGATATCTGCTGCAGACGAATATGTATCAGGACGAGGAGCTGATTGCTCCCCGTCCGTAATTAATGGGCCATCCAGGACTCGAACCTGGGACCTACTGATTAAGAGTTATATGTTCTAGCTGTATATTGGCTAATGGTCTTCTATTCCAGTCTGTTCTAAATGACTACGCCGACAGTTCCTTGGCTGGTTGATGACTATTCCCGGTCCATTTCCCATCCTTGAAGTCAGATCAGACACCGTTGTTGTTGATGATTTTGATCTTTCCCAATACTCATGCACGGTCGGAATAATCCCCGGTAGCGAGGATTTGAACCCAATTCCCTTGGCTCCATGCCTTGCTTTACAGGTGGCTCCGGGCACTTTCCGGGCACTTGGTTTCCGGGCACATGCTTTGTAACCGCTAATATTGCGTAAGCGCCAATTTAACCGCATCTTGACGATGGGATATTATTCAGGATCGAG
>JALNWY010000266.1 GCA_023230665.1 Deltaproteobacteria bacterium | reverse complement strand
GCAGCGCCCCTTCCGCGGGGAAAACAGGACCCTCCGAATCCCCCTTTTGCCGTTATCGGAATATCACTGGCAAAAGTTCATTGCATTCATTTTCATAGCACCATCCAATGCTTGCATTGAGACTTGACAAATGCTAGCGTATTATTAACGTATTCATGATATATTTCTTTGATAAAAGGAGTTTTAACGCTGTTTTCCGGTTCACCTGAAAAAAAGGAGGGTGGAAGATGAGAGCATGGATTTTTTCCCTTGTCCTGGTCGTGATCCCGCTGTCCGCCGCCGCCATGAAACCCATGAGCGAAACCGATCTCTCGCTGGTCTCAGGCCGGGCCGGGGTGAGTTTTTTCGTGGACATAACCATGAGCATCCACATCGACACCCTGGCATGGGGCGATTCCGACGGCCTTGCGCCCGGACCGTACAATCCCTGGAACATGACGGCTGCAGGGGGTTACGTGGGAGTGAGCGATTTTGATATCACGGGTCTTTCCGTGAGGCCCTATACCGCGGGCTCTTTTTTCCCTTATACCGCCGTGTCCGCCGGCTCGGTGAGCTTCTGGCCGGCAGCATCGCGCATCGACGTACACAACGGCGTTCCCTGCTACCGGGTCCATGCAGGTCCCGGGAACCCCTGAACAGATTCCTGCCGGCTAGTGCCGCGGCCTCATCGTCCCCAGGTCACGGGGCCGGATCCGCACGGTTTAAAAAGAACCCGCCGGTCCGCCTGCCCGCAGCTCTCCTGAGGCATTCCCGGACACGGGGAGTTTGATTGCACAGCCAGACCCCCTACTAATACTACAGTGGCTTCAGTTTGGTACAAGATCGGGGTCCAAGTTTGGAGCCAGGTCTCAACATATGGCACAAGAAGTGCCATATGTTGAGACCCCACGACAGAGAGGAAAACACGAATGTACAAGCTCATAGATGGAACCGAAAAGCGCGGCTATGCGAGAGGATTCGGGCGCACCGACAGCGGGGCACACGAAGAGGTCGATGTCCCGGTCATTGACGGAAGACCGGTTGACAGGGACGGGGTGCCCCTGGAACCCGACAACAGGCTGGTCACCCTGGGGGAGACCAGGTGCGAGTCATTCATGGGCGGCACACTTCTCGTGGTGGTGGAATAACAGGACGCCTGCGCAGGAGCCGTTCACCCGGATGACCTGACTGCTCTGCCGTGCGTTCTCGCCGCAGACAAGCGTTCCCGGCTCGGCTGAGGCTCCCCGGGAATCCCCGGCCGAACCCCTGAAAATCGCCATGAACACGGCAATGCTCACGAGAACCGCTATGACCAAGATTGTCACCTTTCTGAGCTCTGTTCTGCGCATGCACGCTCCCCTTTCTCAGTCAAGGAACGAAAAGATCTCGATCCTGATCCGGTAATCCTCCACCCCGAGCCCTGTCAGGGCATCGAGCACGGCATCGATCAGTCCGGACGGTCCGCAGACGTAAAAGATCTTGCCATCGAGGTCATCGCCGCACAGGCGCAGGATCTTTTCTTCGTCCACAAAGCCGGTCTCGCCTTTCCAGCCAGGCCCAGGGCTGCCCAGAACGTGAACCACCCTCAGCGAGGGATGCCCCCCGGCCTCGATCTCGGAGAGCTCACGGGAAAAGACAATCCCGCTCTGGTCTTTGTTGGCATATAACAGAAGGACCTGGCGGGTATCCCGCGTATCCTGCATATGCCGGATCATGCTCATCAGCGGGGTTATTCCGATCCCGCCCGCAATAAAGACCAAATCGCGTTCTTTTGGATAAAGAACATAAGAAAAGCGGCCGAACCCGCCATGAACCGCGGCCCTGTCGCCCACCCGGGTCTGGCCCATGGTCGAGGTGAAATCGCCCAGGGCCTTGATGGTGGAGCTCACGTAATCCCTGCCTGCCGGTGATGACGAGATGGTCCAGTGATGCTCCTCTTCTGGAAGCCCTCTGTTCCGGAAGAAGGTAATGAACTGAAACTGCCCGGGCAGGTAGTCGAACAAAGGCTCGCCCGCGGCTGGCGCCAGCTTCACGGTCCATACGCCCGGGGCCTCCGGGACCACCTCGGTGACGCGGTAGGCATGCTTTCTGAGAATCCGGGGTCTGATGAGCCGATGGTACACAAAGACAGACACAGCCGCTATAGCCGATGCGATCCAGATGCCCTGCATCAAGGCAAGGTTCAGGTCCGCTCCGATCATGAAGCTGTGGACGAACGCACCCACGATAATAAGGGGCGAGAGGATGTCGTGGACGAGTCTCCAGGGCTCGTATTTCAGGCCGAGCGATCTCTGGTACACACTGAGCAGAACGCTGGCGATCAGGACAGCCAGCGTTATCCTGCCGAGCCAGACAACAGGGGACACGGCCGGCCCGAGCACAAGGGCCCATCTTCCACTCCCGGCAGCCAGCAAAAAGGGGTGGGCGAGTATCAGGAGCAGGGCGAAGATCCCCATATTTCGATGGAACCGGATCAGGATGTCGAACCCGTAGGGCTGTTCGATCCACTTGATCCGAGCGGCGAGAAAGACCTGGAGGACGATGATCATGAACCCCAGGAGGGCAAAGCTCCTCCCCAGATCATAGAGAACATGGCCGTAGGGATACCCATACACCGATGCGAGAATGAGCGGCGTGATCGCCACTGCCATGTAGAGCACGACGAGCAGAATCCCGCGTGTATTCCCGTGATATGCAGCATTGTCCGGCATGTTTCAACCCTGAGGCGAGAAAGGGAAACCGCGGCACCGGCACCTTCGGAAAAACATCCTTTGCCTGCGGCCCTATCTTCTGTTTGTGATACACCCTGTGTTCACAATCTATTTTCCTGTTCGTGGCGCAATCCTCGATTTCGACCTTCTGATCAACCCTGCCATCAGCCAAGGCGCATCCGCTGATCGCAGGCAGTACAGCTACCTGCGGGATGGCCCCTTTGTTGTGGCCGGTATCCGCCCTGAGGCAAGCAACCCCCTGCCTGTGCGTCCTGTCTCCCCGACCGGACCTAAAGTCATTGACCCTGGGGACAAGACCCCCTCCTGCCTGAGATCGATGAAAAGGTCATCCTTGCCAGTCGGGACAGGCGCTTCGGGCAGGGCATC
>JALNWY010000265.1 GCA_023230665.1 Deltaproteobacteria bacterium | reverse complement strand
GGCCACCCTGGTGGTGAACAAGCTCAGGGGCACGCTCAAGTGTTCGGCGGTCAAGGCCCCGGGCTTTGGCGACCGCAGAAAGGCCATGCTGGAAGACATCGCGATCCTCACGGGCGGCCAGGTTATCTCAGAAGAGCTCGGCAGAAAGCTCGAGTCCGCCACCGTGGCTGATCTCGGCCGGGCAAAGAAGGTCATTCTCGACAAGGAGAACACCACCATTGTCGAGGGCGAGGGCAAGAGCAGCGATATCCAGGGCCGGATCACCCAGATCAAGGCCCAGATCGAAGAGACCAAGTCGGACTATGACCGTGAGAAGCTGCAGGAGCGGCTAGCCAAACTGGCTGGCGGTGTTGCGGTGATCAAGGTCGGTGCTGCCACCGAGCCCGAGATGAAGGAGAAGAAGGCCAGGGTCGAAGACGCGCTCCATTCCACCCGTGCAGCGGTCGAAGAAGGCTTCCTGCCGGGCGGCGGCGTGGCGCTGCTGCGCTGCGTCGACAAGCTGGGCTCCCTCGACCTGCCGGGCGACCAGAGGTTCGGCGTGAAGATCGTGCAGAAAGCCATGGAAGAGCCCCTTCGCCAGATCGCCGAGAATGCCGGCCTGGAGGGCGGCATCGTGGTGGAGAAGGTAAAGGACATGAGCGGCAACAAGGGCTTCAACGCTGCAGTGGAAGAATACGAGGACCTGGTCAAGGCAGGTATCGTGGATCCTACCAAGGTGGTTCGTTCAGCCCTTCAGAATGCGGCCTCGGTCGCAGGTCTGCTTCTGACCACCGAGGTCATGGTGGCGGAGATACCCGAGGAGAAACCCGCACCAGGCGGAATGCCCGGCGGGATGGGAGGCATGGGCGGAATGGAAGGCATGATGTAACCAGCTGCCCGATCTGAATCCGGTCAAAAAAAGGGCCCTGTCCAAGGGCCCTTTTTCCATGTGCGGGAAGAGTATATCCCCGCACGTTCTTGAAACCTGTCCGCAACTCCTTTTGCAGTCCGCAGGTAACACGGGTGCTCCGAACGATGTTCCCTCCTTCACACGAGCGAACAAGGTCTGAGGCGGGAAGAGGCTTGAAGAGCACGGACCAAATGAGCTCCCTCGGGAAGAAAAACAGGGATCTCTGAAACGCCTCATCAAGCAGTCCCAGAACATTTTCATCTAATATTCTGCTCGTGGCCGCCGCCTTCACCACCTTTCTCGGCGGGTGGGCGAACAGTGCGGTCATCCTGGCGGTGATGATCACCAACGCAGTGATCGGCTTCATCCAGGAGGGCACGGCTGAGCGCGCGCTGGTGCCAATCCGGGAGATGGCCTCCCGGGCGGAGGTGTCCAGCATCCCCTGCTGAGAAAGATCCACATCTTCAGACGCCGTCTGTCCGTGTTCATCCTGCTGCTCAGCGCGGCGGTCTTTGCCCTGGGCGTGCAGCGCATGGCACGCAGCAATGCAATCGTGCGCAGGCTGCCGTCTGTGGAGACACTGGGCTCGGTGACGGTTCTCTGCTCGGACAAGACCGGCGTCTGACGCATCAAGGGTATGCCCACCGAGGGAAGCCTGGCAATTCTGGCCCGCAAGGCCGGTATCAAGGTCAGCAGATGATCACGGGCGATCATCTGCTGACCGCCAGGAGCATCGGGGCCTCCATGGGCATCGGCGACGGGAGGCACGTAAATACCGGGCAAAAGACCTGGAACTGGCGTAAGGCGGCGAGCTCTATCGGTTTGGGCTAAAAATCCCGGGAAACCTCCCCGCCCCTCCGATGAGTGCGCTTTTCAGACGCCCCCCTATGCATGCATCTTGAAAACAAACACGTGGCTCCCTATCCCCTTTCCGAAGGCCTTATCCCGGAAGAGAAATTTATCCTGTGACTTAAGGTGCATAACCGTGTTATGGAAAGAAAGGGCGCCCCCTGGCAGAACCGGGGTCCTTGCAAAGATACTCATTGAATGACCTGCCTCGCTTGCTGCAAGGCAGAGTAGCAAAGGGAGGGTTTCATGAAGGACGGGTATTGGCTGGTAGGGTTTCAGTATGAGCTGTCCGGCTACGTGTACAGCCTCGGGCGCATCCCCCGGTGCAAATCCGCGATGCTCAAACACCTCAAAGAAGGCGACAGGGTCATGGTGGCCGGTGTGGGGCACGGCACGGAGGCCATCGAGGCGAGCAGGCTCGGCGCCGACGTCACGGCCGTGGACCTGTCTGAGACCATGCTCAAGCACTTCCGCAGGCGCGTCGAAAAGGAAAACCCGCCCAAGGACATTCGCGTGGTCCACGACGATATCTTCAATGTCAATGAACCGGAACAGTATGACATGGTCATTTCCAACTTCTTTCTGAACGTATTTTCCGAGACACGGGTCCGCGAGGTGGCAAACCACCTCGGATCCCTGGTGCGGCCCGGCGGCTATTTCGTGGTGGGTGAATTCGTCCTGCCCGGCCGAGGCATCAAGGGGCTCATCCAGAAGATCAACTGGTATATCGCCATATCCCTCTACAGCGCCACCACCGAGGCCGTGTTTCATCCCGTGTGGGATTACCCCGGTCTGGTCGAGGGTGCAGGCTGCACTATCGAAAATATCGAGTACTTCCCGATTTTGGGTGTTGACCTGTACTGGTCGATCCTGGGAAGGAAGAGCGCCTGAGAAAGGCGGGTCCCCGGCCCTCGGCCCAGAAGGGTTATTCGGAAGCAGAAGGGGCCGGGATGACGGCCCGACCCCTTCTGCTGATTACTGCCGAGAGCGCCGCGCAGTGGGGGCGCTCCCTATGGGCCTGGGAACCCTTATTCCTCTCCCATCTGGCCGCCGGTGTCAACGGCGTCCTGCCCGGACCCGGGCGTTTCATCCCCGGGGGCTGCCTGTGCTTCTTCCCCTGCCTTCCTGAAGTACTCCTCGTTCAGGGTGACAGGATGATTCTTCTTTGCCTGTTCGATAAGCGCGCTGACGGTCTCCTCGCTCTTCTCGCCTTTCAGTTGCTGCTCGATCGCATCTCTCGCCTCTTCCAGATCGAGCTGCCTGGCGGCCTCGACATCGTCGCACATGATGATGTGATAGCCAAAGGTGGACTTTACCACCCCGCTCATCTGGCCCTTGTTTAGTGCAAAGGCGGCATTC
>JALNWY010000264.1 GCA_023230665.1 Deltaproteobacteria bacterium | reverse complement strand
TTGCCATGCCGGAGACGAGCGCCTTGCCGCGCTCCACGTTGAGCCTGCCCATGGCCATGTAGTCGAGGAAGAACAGCGGGTTGGCGCCGTCGACAATGATATCGTTCACGATCATGCCCACCAGGTCCACGCCGATATTGTCGTGGTTGTCTGCCATCAGCGCGACCTTGAGCTTCGTGCCCACCCCGTCGGTGGACGACACGAGAACCGGGTCCTTGAAGTTCGCCAGATCCAGCCTGAAGCGGCCTGCGAACCCGCCTATCCCGCCGATGACCTCGGGTCCGTGGGTGGATTTCACGATCGATCGTATTGCCTTGATCAAGAGATTCTGTTTATCGATATCTACGCCGGCTTCCTTGTACGTCAATGACATGGGCATCCCCCTTAAGGCTCTTTTCCTACTATAGGAATCCTCTAATAGTCAATTGTGCTTTACAGCGAACTGATTTTTTAATGCAGTAAAACACGGAGTGTTTTTCATCCACAACATCAGTGGATGCTTGAATATGGCGGATACCTGCATGGTCAGGGAGGTGTCTTTTCTTTCACCGGGCGCAATGCCCCTGGGAAGCAATGAGAGAGAGCCGGTAGGAGGGAAAAAAGATGGGATGGCGTCAGGGCATGAGAACAGCCATCCCAAAGAGGAGGTTTTTTGTTATGAGGAAATATTCTTATGGATTTCCTGCAACACGTCTACAGGGCGTTCGGGCAATAGGCCCTCCGGTTTTTCCCTTCTCTGAAGCCGGACCTGCGGCCGTCTTTCCACGCGTGGGAACCGTATCCCCTGCCATATCCGGAAAACGCCTGAGGGTCGATCTCCTTCACCTTGAGGACATGATCGATCCGGGCATCGTCCAGCTGTGCGCGCAGATTGTTCATCTCTTTCTGCACGCGCTTGAGCTCTTTTGCATCAGGGCTGCTGCTTGCCATGAGGGTTCTCATTTCCAGCCTTCTGGCCTGAAGGCCCTCGCGCAGCTCCCTTGTCTGATCCGCAAAGCCCTGTCTCAGCTCCCGGAGCTCGGCCTGCTGCTCGGCGGTCGAACTGCCTTCCAGGCACTGCCCGCTGGAGAGGCACGCCCCTGTTCCCCGGCCGGGAAACAGACCATAGGCAAAGGCCGGGAACGAACACAACGCCAACATCACGATGCCGCAGATAACGACGCCTTTCTTTTCCATGTCTCTTTACCTCCGTGGTACCACACTATTTCAATGAACGTGCCAGGTTCTCGATTTTGTATCCAATGGCCTGATTCGATTACATTTCAAAGCCTGCTTACCAGTGTTGCCCGTGCGTGCCTGTCCCTGGTTGCAAGAAAAGTGTATAAAAGGTATACATGTGGCGGATACATCTGTATAAAACATTCACATCCCTGTGGGCCATATCCTTTCAACCGGATTGATCAGACCGGAACGCGGGGCTCTGGCATGGGATTTGTAGCAAAACCATCGAAGAACAGAGAAGTGGGCGGGCATTCACTGCATGAGCGACAGATATACCGATCAGAGCTGGATACGCGTATCACCCTGGGTAATTGTGGGGGCATTCATCGTACTGGTGCCGATCTTTGCCTTCATAACCATGAAGAACGTGAAAACCCAGGAGGACAACATGGTCATGCTCATGAGGGAAAAGGGTGACGCCCTCATCCGATCCTTCGAGGCCGGTGCGCGCACCGGCATGATGGGGCTCAACTGGAGCGGCATCCAGATCCAGCGGCTTATCATGGAGACGGCTGAACAGCCGGATATCCTCTATATTCTCATCACCGACCAGGACGGTATGATCGTTGCCCACAACCAGCCCATGTTCATTGGGAGGGCCCATGGCTCCGATCTCGACTTTGCGGGTATCGACGAACAGGCCAGATCGCGCCGGATGTTCAGGTCCGACGGCAAGCCCGTGTTCGAGGTCTACCGGAGATTCATCCCCTCTCACGGGAGGACGACCATCCACGGAAGGCGCATGTCGCCCGAGGACTGGCTCATGTCGCGCATGTTCCCGGAAAATTATCAGCAGCCGTCGCTGACGGTCTTCGTGGGCCTGGACATGGACCCGATCATAAAGACCATGCGGGAGAGCGCGCACCAAAGCATCCTGAACGCCGTGATCCTCCTCCTGATCGGGTTCTCGGGCATTGTGTCCATCATCATTGCCTACAACTACCGCATCGCGCGGGCCAGCCTCTCCCGCATCAAGGCGTTCTCCGACAACATCGTGGAGAACATCCCCGTGGGTCTCCTGTTCATCAGCGAAAACGGCTGCATCCTTACCGTGAACAATGCTTGCGAGAAGATGCTCAAGATCACTCCCCAGGAATCCGTGAACCAAAAGGCCGATAATGTCCTTCCCTCCCCTATCAGCGGCCTTCTCAACGAGGCGCTTCATACCTCCGACATTCTCATCCGGGAGATCGACGTGCCGGTCAGGGGAAAGAATATGCTTTTCGAGGCCAGCGCGAGCATCCTCAAGGACGACCATGGCCAGTTCCTGGGATGCATCGTGCTCCTGCGCGATATCACGGAGATCCGGCATCTCAAGAAGGAAATGCAGAGAAAGGAACGCCTGGCCTCGCTGGGAAGCCTCGCCGCAGGCGTTGCACACGAGATCAGAAACCCGTTGAGCTCCATCAAGGGATTTGCCACCTATTTCAAGGAACGCTACAAGGACGTTCCCGAGGATCAGGACACGGCCGAGATCATGATCAGGGAGGTGGAGCGGCTCAACCGGGTGATCGGGCAGCTCCTCGAATTCGCACGCCCTCTGAACGTACAGCAGAAGACAACCGACATTGTCGAGGTCCTGCGCCACTCCATCGAGGTGATCCGGAAGCAGGCCGTTTCCCAGGGGATATCCATCGACACGCGCCATCTCCCGGACAAGCCCGTCTCTGCCTATATCGACCAGGACCGGATCGGCCAGGTCCTGCTCAACATCTATCTGAACGCTGTTGAGGCCATGGAGAACGGCGGGGTCTTGAAGGTATGGATCGAGCATGACGAGGTGAACGAAAACATCGCGGTGAACATCTCGGACACCGGTTATGGGATTCCGGGACACGACGTGGGCAGGGTGTTCGACCCGTACTTCACTACCAAGCAGTCGGGCACCGGA
>JALNWY010000263.1 GCA_023230665.1 Deltaproteobacteria bacterium | reverse complement strand
TGCGGCCTGACCACATGGTAGACGGGGTGCTTTCTTTTCTGGGTGAAACCGGACGATATCCTCCGGTAATTCAGCGGCGCCTTGAGGAAGAGCTTGCGGATGGGCTTTCCCTCTTCGTCATAGTATCCCCTGACCCCGTTTCCGTCGTCGAAATACAGGGCCGCGTGCGGCTCACCCTGGTTTATGAACCGTGCCGCCACCACCCTGCCATAGCCCCGGAAGGCGCCCTTGACATAGTAGCGCTCAAAGACGACCGTATAGTGATCTCCCTGTCTGATATCGGTGAAGAAGTTGATGTCCCAGGCAAAGATGTCGGAAAGCCCCATCACGACCTCCGGCGACAGTCCCGCCAGGATCGCGGACTCGTAGAGGCTGGTGGTGATCGTCCCTTCGGCGCGTTCGTGCTGCACATCCACCTCGAAGGTCTGCCTGTTTGCCTTGTACGAGCCGTTCTCCGGCACCACCTCCAGCAGGTTGAGATAGTCGATCTCGTAGGTCAGCCGTGCGAGCCGCACCGGTTCTTCCTCGGTGATCCAGATATTCATGGCGTTGCCAGGGATGATGCCCGAGAGATTATAGACCTTCTTGACCGACTTGATCGCCAGGTCGATCTGGTAGTCGCATATCCCCTGGCCGCGCAGGACATTATACAGGTTGTCGCCCCTCGCCACGATGTAATCGATCTGCCTGAGCCTCCCGGTGTATTCCGGAGTCAGAACCTTTGCGATCTCCTGTTTCTGGGCCTGAATGTTCTCTCCGTCTATGGAGACCGCGATCTGTGAGATATCGGAAACCGAATATTCGATCCCGACGAGGTTCTGGTTATCGGGTGAGAAAATGAGCACGAGGTCCCTGCCCGGAACGATTTTCGAGAAATCGAACACGGGCTTGGTCGCATTCAGAATATCATAGGCCTGGCGGTTCGATATGCCGTTCTGCTGAAGTATCGCATAGAGGCTGTCTCCCTTTGCAATGGTGGAAACCTTCCGGATGGGCTCGCCGGACGCCTCCGGAAAGGAGGCAAGCGAGGCGTAATCATGCCCCTGCTCCACTTCGTGAACCGGCAGGTCCTGGCCCTCCTGACCGATTGCAGCCGGATCACCCTGCCCTGACATGTCCTCCCCCCCGGCAATCGCTTCCTCAGTGACCTGGCAGGCATCGCCAAGGATGAAGTACCATGAGATGCAGGATACCAGCAGGGCTGCGAGGATGATGCTGCTCCACTTCCAGGGATTGGCCGGCTGACCTATGCTCATGGGAATATATGTATAAAAGGATTTGCTTGCCAAGGCAAGTCACTTTTGGTTGAATCATTCAGTGCTTATATTTGTCGCAGATATTCACCTCAGACCTGGAAACGCAAAAGACGCCGAGATTTTCATCCATTGGCTTAAGGATGCTGAACAGCAGGCATCCGATATTTATATCCTGGGCGATCTCTTCGACTACTGGTTCACGGGTGTCCGGAATGAGATGGGAGGCGTGCTTGCCGCCCTCGCCTCAGACCGGATTCATCTCATCCCGGGAAACCGGGATTTCCTGCTGGCAAACGCCCGGGCCGGCAGGGTGCACATCCTCAAAGAAGAAGCGGTCATCACCTCGCCCACTTCCACGAGGCTTCTCCTGGCGCACGGGCACACCCTGACCAGGGGAGACTACGGGTTCAAGATTCTCCATGCCCTTGGATGGCCGGTGCTGAGGCTTCTCGACCGGTGCCTCAGAGAGGACATCAAGGGATGCCTGGCCCGCTTTCTCGTCCGTTCGTCCGCCACTGTCCGGACACCCCGTGCCGTCATCGACAGCGACATCTCGCGGCGCCGCGGCGTGGACACCACGGTTTGCGGGCATCTGCACCGAGGCCTTATGAGCAGTGAGCTGATCGTGCTTCCCGCCTTTTTCGATACCGGACAGTGGCTCGTCTGGGACAGCAGGGGGCCCCGGATAACAGGCGGAGGGCAGCATCCCTTCGGGGAGATCTGAGCAGGGCGCCACCAAGCCGGTGCGCAGCATGGGGTGCATATCTTAAAAAATGCAGGACATTACCAACACGGTCTTTCAATCCTGTGCGCTTCCGGCGGCTCGTCTGCAGGTATGCAGGAAATCGAACGCCCGTGACGCGTATTCGTCAATTTGTTGACAGAAATGCCTGCCCTGCTCTCTTCAGCAATCCGGCAATTGGAATCTTCTCCATGCAAGCGGTTATATTCAATATGCTTTTTACTGAAGCCTTTCAGTGGCACATTTTATGCTTTCTCCTTCTTCAATGACCGCGTTGTTCCCTGGCATGGGAACAGGTGATTTGCATCTATGTTCGGGGCATTGTTTTCCCAGGCTCTCTGCCCTATACGATACAGTATGAGAGGAGGACTTTAGGTATGAAGAAGATTTTGCTGGTGGAGGACGACAGCCATCTTCAGTTCCTCATCACCGAAGAACTGAAGGACGAAGGGTATGATGTGATGTCGGCATCGAACGGTAAAGAGGCGCTCTCTCTGCTCTTCGACGAGCAGCGCGGAGAGCCCGATCTCATCATCATGGATATCCGGATGCCCAAGATGGACGGCCTCGATGCCCTCGGGCACATCCTCAAGTCAAAGCTCGATGTCCCGGTCGTCATCCACTCAGCCTATGTGAGCTACCAAGACAATCCCGTCGCTATGACAGCCGATGCATACGTGCTCAAATCCCATGATTTTTCCCATCTCAAAGAGACGGTGGGCAAGCTCCTCAACAGACACGCGCAGAGCAGCTCCGGCAGAGAAGCAGAGGTGCTCCAGCCCCCCCGGGTCGCTGTCATGTGAAGAGAGCCTGCTCCGGCGGGGCCAGGTTCTTGATGCCGGAGCTTTCCCGGGGCAAACCGACTGCTACTGATTCCTTCCGGCTCGATGCTCGATCCTGACCTGGCGGATCTCAGGCTTGCGGCCCTCGCCCTTGTCAATGACTTCCGTGATGTAACCGAGTTTTCTCAGGAGCCTCCTCGCCTGAAAAAGCTGTTCCTTCGTTATCCAGGCAAGGCACTGCATATCCAGGGTGTCGCTCGTCTCAATGGTATCTGTCAGCCGTCTCTTTGCCGCAGATTTATAGAGGGTGTACACATCAAAGGCATTCTCCCCCATGTCTCCGTATTCCATGAGCTGACTGTGCATAACCGGATTGATATCCAGCTGCTTCATGATGGATGAATGGCCGAACCATCCG
>JALNWY010000262.1 GCA_023230665.1 Deltaproteobacteria bacterium | reverse complement strand
TGCCGATTCCGGCTTGTAATCATGGTCCTTCTCTTTCGGAGCATAGACAATGACAGGGGAGGCGCCGATCTCTCCCTTTACCTCATTGAGCAGGGGGATCAGGTCTTTTTCGATGAAGATGGCCTTCGGGTCCGAGTCGTTCATCTGGTAGATCAGGAGCTGGCCTTTATAGTTGAAGTTGATCGGGCAGAATATCGCGCCTGCCTTCCATATACCGAACATGGCCATTGCGGTTATCAGAGGATTCCTCAGAAAAACAGAAACTCTGTCACCCTTGTTTATGCCTAATGACATGAGGCTGTAAGCGATGCTGTTCGCTATTTTGTTGAATTCATGAAATGACAGCCTGAGATCTTCTTCCCCATAATAGATGAAGGTACGATCCTTTGCTTGTATAGCCCATTTTTCCAGAATGTGGGTGACAACCTCTCCGCCCTTCGTCAATTCGTTCTTAACTTCTTCGTAATTCATATTCACCTCTTCAGATCTCATCTAGTGTCTTGATTGATCCTGTATAAACTTAAGAATCTTCAGACAGTCTCTTGGGGTTTAATTTTTTGCTGTCTTGGCATGCACGTTCTTCAGAGGCATTCCAGTCGGGCTTCACTCACTCTCTCTTGCGCGCATCATTGCTTTCATCTCACCCTCGGCGACTATCTCGTCTTTCTGGTTATAGACATTTATCGAAAATACGATTATACCTTTGTCTCCTCTTTTCGTAAGGGACGCTTTGGAAACGCGATATTTGATCTTCAGCGTATCACCTACCACCACCGGGGCTTTATACCACCAGGCATTGTTCAGAATCCCCATCAGGGTTCCCTCATAGAAACCCTGCCTTGTCATGAGCCCGGCGGAAATCATTGTAACGAGCATTGCAGGGGCCGCCTTTATTCCAGAGACGGTTGAATCCGGCCAGCCGGCCATTTCGTTATAGAGCTCGATATCCGTCAGAGAGATAGTTTTGCCAACGCTTACACCCGATTTCCCAACTGGAAAGTCTTCAAAATACAATCCCAGCGTCTCCACGTTTCGACCTCTTTTCTTCGGTTTATTTGTGAGCTTGTTTTCCTCTCAAGAACCTCATGCTCCCAGGCAGAGCATCACTGATTTCCCGCTGCTTCGACCTTCATGCTCCCTTTCGATACGAGCTCCTGGCCGTTTTTCGTGACCTCGAAGGCCATGGACAGCATCTTTGACTGGCCCGCAGGGCTTGCCAGATCCTCGATCCTGAATTTTCCTTGAATCGTGTCCCCGACGTGAACAGCCCCAAGGTATGCCACGTCTATTTCGCTTACAATAATTTCTTCAACTGACTTGAAATGGGTTCTGAACAGCCGGCCTATGATCTTTGAGGTCACCGAGTTTCCATGGACGATCGTGGTGCCGAAGGAGGTTTTCCCCATTCCCGGAACATTCGTATGAAGCTGAGCATCTCCTTCCCACAAAATGCCAAGTATGAGGTCCCTTTCGCTGAATACTTGTTCCCGGACTTCCAAGACGGCCCCGATCTGAATGGACTCAAAATCGTTATTCATGTCTTTTCCACCATGTGATCCAATTTTCTTCCGACTGAAGAAAAGCAGTGCCGCGATAGATGTTGACCTCGAACCTGTCCGATGATGCCGATAGCTTTCATCATAAACCCTCTTCACTTTGGGGGCGAAAACTCATCAAGCCGCTGAACACGGTATTATTAATGAACGCCCATTATGTTAATGAACATTCGTTAATTGTGTTCTACTTTATTCTCTTGATTATGTCAAGTCATTATGGAAATCCGGGTCGATGTCGGACACATCATAACGGATTCTGCATGTGGCCCGCGACACGGATTTCCAGGGGGGATTACATCTTATGACGGCTGCCGCTCAGAAACGGGGAGGGCGTTTCTCGACAAAAGCCTTCATACTTTCAGTCTGCTCCGAGGTGCCAAAGCACAGGGAGTTAACCTCCAGCTCATAATAATCCGCCGCCGATTCCGATGTCTCATTCTGTATATTCAACACCTGCTTGGCCATCATCAGCGCTTTTGGGGATTTCCTCATCAGCTTATCAGCGACCTCTACAGCCTTGTCCATGAGCTGTTCGTCAGGAACGACCCAGTTCACCAGTCCCATTGAATGCGCCTCTTGAGCTGTTATCACCTCACCCAGCATAACTATCTGAGCCGCACGAAAACGTCCCACTACCCGTGGAAGGTACGAGGCTCCCTTGATGTGTCCGACATTGATCTCCTGCTGTCCGAATTTCGCCCCCTGCGCCGCAACG
This sequence comes from Deltaproteobacteria bacterium, assembly GCA_023230665.1. Taxonomy (GTDB): domain Bacteria; phylum Desulfobacterota; class Desulfomonilia; order UBA1062; family UBA1062; genus Phosphitivorax. Next base: position 962 of record JALNWY010000262.1, on the reverse strand, counting down.
ATAAGATCTGTCGCAAAGGCTACCACTGCTCCTCCGCCAAATGCATATCCATTGACAGCACCAATGATGGGCTTGCTCGATCCCAGCATCTGTTGCCTGATCTCATGGTACCACTTCGCGTATTCCCGGTATTGAAAAGAGTTCTGTCCGGCCATAACTGAAATGTCGGCCCCGGCGATAAACGCCCGGCCTACTCCAGACATGATGATCACCCTGATCTCCGGAGCACCATCAGCGATTTTCAGCGCCTCTCCGATCTCGTTTTGCATCTCAGGATTCAATGCATTGAGCTTATCCGGACGGTTGAACAGTATTTTGGCTATTCCTTCGCCTCTTTCCAGTTTTATATAGGTGAATTCGCGCTCCATGACTCCCTCCTTTATTCGTATACCTTACATGCCGATATACGCCTGCTTGATATGATCGTTTCCCAGCAATTCTTTTCCTTTACCCTGCATAACGACCTGTCCATTCTCCAACACATATGCGCGATGAGCCACGCTGAGCGATCTGTTGACATCCTGTTCCACCAGGAGAATGGAAACCCCGGTTTCATTGATCTTCTGTATGGTCTCGAAGACCTCATCCACGATTTTGGGAGCCAGTCCGAATGAGGGTTCGTCGAGCATGAGCATTTTCGGCTCAGCCATGAGCGCCCGTGCGATCGCCAGCATCTGTTGCTCTCCCCCGCTCAAGGTTCCGGCCAGCTGATGCTTTCTCTCTCCCAGGATCGGGAACATTGCGATGACTTCCTGAAACATGGACTCGACCTTTTTCTTGTCCTTCTGCACCCAGCCCCCGAGCAAAAGATTATCGCGCACTGACATCTTCGTGAAGATCGAACGCTCCCCAGAAATATGCGACAAGCCCATCTCCACAATGCTATGGGCCGGGGATTTCTGAATCTCCTTGTCCCGAAACCTGATCGAACCCGACTTCGGAGGTATATGCCCCCCGATCGA
>JALNWY010000261.1 GCA_023230665.1 Deltaproteobacteria bacterium | reverse complement strand
CTTGATGAGCGGGGTGGTGAGCCTGTCTTCTGAGTAGATGAAGTCATAGCCAAAGCGGCCCTTGACGCAAAGCCTGCCTTTGTTCGGCTCCGCATCCTCCACCGCGTTGACCTTCACGATCCGGCCGTCCCTGACCTTGAGCTCCAACTGACACCCAACACCACAGTACGGACACGTCGTGCGCACCTTCTCGATGTCCTGGAAACGCGCCTCGCCGATGGATTTTTTTGCAGTAAGCGCTCCCACCGGACAGATCTGAATGCATTGACCGCACTGGACGCACGCCGAATCTCCCATGGTTGCCCCGAGGCCGAAGCCGATCCTTGCGTGGTACCCCCTGCTCACCACTTTGGCGGCGCGATTGACCACGACATGGTTGCACGCCTCGACACACCTTCCGCACAGGATGCACCGGGTATGATCCAGGCGGATGAACGCGGAGCTGTCGTCGAAATCTGCGGGATGCTTCCCGTTCCTTATATCCTGGTCCTCGATCTTCAGATGATATGCGGCATCCTGCAGCTCGCACTCCCCGCCTTTCTCGCAGATGATGCAGTCGTGGTTGCCCGATGAGATAGCGAGCTTGATCACAAAACGCTGTGCCTCGATCACCCTCTTTGAGTCCGTGACGATTTCCATCCCGCCGGACACCGTGGTGTCGCACGATGTGACCAGGCCGGGCCTGCCTTTCACCTCGACTACACAGGCCCTGCACCGTGCGGGCGCTCCGGCTTTCTCGTGATAGCACAAGGTGGGGATGTATACCCCGTGAGCGCGGGCAACCTCCAGAATGGTTTGCCCCTCGGTTGCGTTGCAGGGCTTGTTGTTGATGGTGACCTTCATTCCTTCCCTCCCTTCTGCGACAGGAGCTCCTCGACCTTTCCCGTGAGGTCTGCAGGCTTGATCGGTTTGGTCAAAAAGGCATCGATGTCGATGTTCTCATCTGCAGGAAACAACGTTGAATAGTCGGTGTTCGCAATCGATGTCACCATGATGATGGGGATGTTGCAAAAAGCCGGATCCTCCCTCATGAAACGGCTCATGTTCAGACCATCGAGGATGCTCGACATAATGACGTCCAGGATCACCAGGCCTGGTTTTTCCCGGGCCAGCATGGCCCTTCCGTGGCTGCCGTTTCCCGCGGATACCACGTCGTACCCGCTCTGTTCCAGCACGGTTTTCGTAAAGAAAACAAAATCGGCATCGTCATCGACTACCAGGATTTTTGTCTTTTCCATGGGCTTCTCCTTATCTTTGCACAGGGCGCATCAGTTGGATTTCACCTTTCCTTCAAACTCATCGCGGAAAAGCCTTAAGCCGGAGAGAATCGGCTCGGCCATGCCGGTACCCATCGGGCAGAAGGTCCGGCCGTAGATCCCTTGGGCGATATACTCAAGGTCCTCGATGTCCCGTGCCGTGCCCGTGCCCGCCGCAAGCTTTTCCAGATGCTCCAGCATGTGTTTTCCTCCGACACGGCAGGGCAGGCAGTTGCCGCACGATTCGTGCACGAAGAACCGGGTGATGCGCCTCACCACCTCCACCATATCCGTTGTCTCGTCCATCACGATGATGGCCCCTGTCCCCAGCGCTGTGCCGGCGGCTTTCAGGGTTTCGAACGCCATGGGCGTGGATATCCTGTCCGCGCTGATGATCGGGGTGGATGCGCCGCCCGGAATGATCGCCTTGACAGACCTCCCCATGCGCACGCCGCCCGCGTGCTCATAGATGATGTCCTTCAGGCGGGTTCCCAGAGGCAGCTCGAAGTTTCCGGGACGGTTGACATGCCCGCTCACGCAGAAGATCTTTACCCCCTTGCTCTCCTTGGTGCCGATACCCGAATGCCACTTGGCGCCTCTCAGAATGATGTGCGGGATATTCGCAAGTGTCTCTACGTTTTGCACGAGCGTAGGCTTGCCCCACAGGCCGCTTTGGGCCGGATAAGGAGGTTTGGCGCGTGGAACGCCCCGTTTGCCCTCCAGCGACTCGATCATCGCGGTCTCTTCGCCGCAGATATACGCGCCTGCGCCGCGATGGACCGAGACATCGAGATCAAAGCCGCTGCCGAGGATGTTGCGTCCGAGGTATCCGTGCTGGTAAGCATCCGAGATCGCCTTGATCCACCGTTTGACGCCCAGGAAGAACTCGCCCCGGATATAGACGAACGCCCGGTGAGCCCCGATGGCGTATGCGGAGATGATCACCCCCTCCAGGATCGAGTGCGGGTCTCTTTCCACGATGAGGCGGTCCTTGAACGTGCCCGGCTCGCCCTCGTCGGTGTTGACGGCCAGGTATTTGACCGGGGCGTCTTTGGGCATGAAATCCCACTTGGTCCCTGTAGGAAAACCCGCTCCGCCCCGCCCTTTGAGCCCGGACGCCTTCACTTGGGCGATAATCGTCTCCGGCGGCATCTTCAGTGCCTTCCTAAGGGAGGCATATCCCCCGTAACGCAGATATGTGGATATCTTTTCCGAGTCGGGGCGGTGAACATTCGCCAGGAGAACCGGCTGGTGCTGTGACATACTACACCTCCCCCATGAGACGTTCGAGAATATCGTCAATGCTTGCCGGAGAGAGGTTTTCATAGAGCCGGTCGTTGACACGCATGGCAGGCGCCGTGCCGCAGGAGGCGAGGCACTGCACGGTTTCCAGGGTGAACCTTCCGTCGCTCGTCGTCTCTCCCGGATTGATACCCAGCTTTGCGCTGACATACTCGACAACCCGCTCGGCGCCGTCATTCAGATAGCACGAGAGGCCCTCACACACCTGGATGACATGGCGGCCGACAGGCTCCATCCGAAACAGGGTATAGAAGCTCGCCGTGCTGTATACCTCGGAGTCTGTCAATCCCAGTCGCTTTGCTACCTGATGCAGGACGTCCCTGGTAAGATACCCGTTCTGTTCCTGTGCTACGTAGAGCGCGGCAAGGAGCATGGATCGCTTTGCCGGATCCGTGATTGCCGTTGAGTCGGTTTTTTTTGAAACATTTGCGCCAGCCATTCAGCAGACTCCTTTCAAACAGCGGTAATACGCATGTGCATCATGCGGGCAAGATGCAGCTGCGTATGGTTCTCGTGAGGATATATGGGGCCAAAGCAATAATAATGCCACATAAAAAACAACAAAATAATTAATAAAATCATTAAATTACGATAAGAAATCAACCAAGGGGAAGGGGAAGGGGGCATTTTACCCCTGCGGGCGGGGATATATGCCCCCTCTTGCAAGGAGAAAGGGTGACAACCCTCAAAGAGATATGTATTACAG
>JALNWY010000260.1 GCA_023230665.1 Deltaproteobacteria bacterium | reverse complement strand
GCGTATAGGACGCGACGGCAAAAGGAAAGCAGGAAGCAGGGAGGGCAACCCTCCGGCTTTACGCCTTCCTGATGACCAGTTGGACACCGGGATGGATCAGGTTCGACTTCAGCTTATTCCACTGTTTGATCTGGTTCAGGGATACCTTGAATTTCTGGGCTATGGACCAGAGCGTATCGCCGTTTTTGACTCGATAGTAGGTTACGGCCTCCTTGGCCTTGGCGGCGGCCGGCGCCCGTTTTTTGGCGCTGGGAGGCAGGGTCGGCAGGGAGAACTGGTCGGCGGCCGCAATCTGGACAGGCTGGTTGCCATGCTCCAGATACAGGGCCAGATGCTGCCCGGCAGAGATTTTATGCACGCTGGGAAGATTGTTCCACTGCATGATTATCTCCGGCTCGACATTATATTGCCGGGCAATTTTGGAAAGGGTTTCGCCCTTTTTGACTTCGTGCAGGAAAAGCTCCCCGCCGCTCTCGGCCGAGGCAAAACGGCTGGCGGCTGTTTCGCCTTCCTTGAGGAGGACATACTTGGTGGCCTGGTAGGGAATGCGCAGACGCTGTCCGGCAAGGAGCTTGGCGCTGTGCAGGTTGTTGGCCTTGAGGAGTGTGGTCTTGCTGATGTTATACTTCTTGCTGATGGCGGTCAGGGTGTCCCCCCTTTTCACCACATGGGTCTTGTAATCGGTGGAAACAACGGGATGCAGCCGTTTCAGGTTGGCGGCAACGAGTTTGTAGCTGCCGCGGGGGATTTTCATGTCGTAGCCCGAATCGCCGGGCGGAGTGTAATCCTTGAGCAGTTCGTTGTTGAGGGCACGGATGGTTTTGATGTCCTGTCTGCCGGCGGTCGCCACCGCATTGAGATCGGTCATCGGCGGCACCTGGACAACATCGTATTTGGCCGGCTCCTGGTATTCTATATTGGTGAACCCGTACTTTTCCGGTTCCTTGGCGATGAGGATAGCGGCGATGAGCTTCGGGACGTACCGCTTGGTTTCCAGGGCCAGGTAATTCTTGCTTGCCAGCACCCAGAAGTCATCGGTGTTGTATTTTTTCACGCCGCGGCCGATCTTTCCCTCTCCCGCATTGTAGGCGGCCACGGCCAGATACCAGGAGCCGAATTCCTTGTAGAGAAAGGTGAGGTAGTCAATGGCGGCCAGGGTGGCCTTTTCCGGTTCGCGCCGCTCATCGACCCACGAGTCGATGCGCAGGCCGTAGTTCTTGCCGGTGGAGCTGATGAATTGCCAGAGGCCGGCGGCGTGCGACTTGGAATAGGCGGAAGGATTGTATCCGGATTCGATCATGGCCAGGTAGGCCAGATCCTGAGGCAGCCCGGCTTCCTTGAGTTGGGCCTTGATGTACGGGAGGTATTTGGTTGAACGGGCGAGCCACCGTTCAAAGTAAGAACGTTGTTTGGTCTGGAACAGGTTCAGGTAGAATTCGACCTGTTTGTTCATGGTGATGGGGAAGTCATAGGTGACTTCCTCGGGCTCGGATGCTGCCTGAACCTGCTTCTGAGAAGCTGTTTCCTCCCACCCGCCGATCTTGTCAAGCTCTTTGAGTTCTTCTTCCAGGACGACCTCGGGTTCATTCTGGGTGTACTGGATGACCACCTGGCCCCTGTCAAAGTTGATGTTGGCGAACAGTTCATCCTGCAGGGGTACATAAACCGTTTCCATGACAGGCGCGCACCCGGACAGGGCCGCAAACAGGAAGGTCATGGACAGCACGACCGATATAAATGATTCTCTTGCTTTCATAAATATGATATATTGCCTGAGGTTGTTGGTTGCAAATATCTGATATTATGAAAAAAATTTTCTACTTATCCGCCGGCCGGCCGGGGCAAGAGAAAATACGATTTTTTTTCAATATCTTATGATAACTACCATTAAATCTGGATTTTTATCAAGAAAAAAAGTAAGAAATGAGCGTCTTGAGGAAAACAGCTCTTTTTTTCAATAAAAACCAGTAATTTCCGGTTAGAAAATTGCATATGATCTTCTGCAATATTTTGTTAAAAATCAAGCCATTGGGAGCATTTTTTACTTGACATTTCCATGAAAGGCGCAACACGCATTTCGTAAAATATCCTATTATTACAGGAGGTTACGAAATGCCACGCATCGTTCGCCGTAGAGGAAAATATCTCATACCATCATTTACAAAATTATGGAAACCGGTTCAATTAATACTCCCAAACACACCACCACTAACGTCTCGAGGGAACCGGCCGCTGCAAATGGAATTTGAGCATCATCTCAAAGCACTCGTTTATTACCATCTGGAGGACCATGTGTCGGCTCAAGAGCTTATTCAGGAACTTCAAGAAAACGACTTTGCCCGGCAATATATTGCCCCTCCTGACGGAATTGAGAAAAGCAGCTTCTCTGAAGCCATTAATTCCCGTGGGCTCGAGCAGTTCCTCTATGTCTTTGAACAGCTCTACAGCCAGGCTTACCAGACTCTGCCTGTCGAGCATACTGAGCTTGGCGAGCTAATTGCCATAGATGGTTCCCTCATCGATGGCGTTCTGTCAATGACCTGGGCTGATTATCGCAAGGGATCCAAAAAAGCCAAAAGTCACCTTGGGTTTGATATCAACCGTTCAATTCCCCGAAAAGTATACCTGACAGACGGCAAAACTGACGAGAGACCGTTTGTCAGTAAAATTCTCAATCCCGGTCAAACAGGGGTTATGGATCGATACTATCAGCACCACGGCAATTTTGATCTCTATCAGCAGGAAGGCAAGCATTTTATCTGCCGGATCAAAGCAAGCACGAAAAAGACCTGTCTCAAGTCCAACGAACTGCCAAAAGATAGTTTCATCTTTTATGATGCCCTTGTTTTGCTTGGCACCCCCTATGTCAACCAAACCAAGAAAGAAGTTCGTCTGGTTGGTTATACCGTCGAAGGCATAAAATATTGGGTAGCCACAGACCGTTTCGACCTCACCGCAGAACAAGTCGCAATGGCTTATAAACTCAGGTGGGAAGTGGAAAAGTTCTTTGCCTGGTGGAAGCGTCACCTGAATGTATACCACTTAATAGCCCGGAGCGAACATGGTCTGATGGTTCAAATCCTTGCCGGCTTGATTACTTACCTCCTCCTCGCAATCTATTGCCATGAAGAGCATGGCGAAAAAGTTTCTATAAAGAGGGTCAGAGAACTGCGCAACCAAATGCGAAATGAAATTGCCCAGCTTGATGAGGCAGACTCCGAACCTGATAATTCAGGCTTGCAGAAAGATTTTTCTATACATGCAAGTCCTTAACCGGAAATTACTG
>JALNWY010000259.1 GCA_023230665.1 Deltaproteobacteria bacterium | reverse complement strand
TGCTTGAGGGGTTGCATGTATTAAATATACACAAAGAATCGTTTTTTGCAACTTTATGTAAACTTGGAGGCAAGAAGGAGAGGAGCGCCGCGATGTAATTATAATAGATTTTCAGGAAAATATATCAAAATTTTGAGAGATTTCTCTTTATTTCTATCATAAGGTTTGATAACAATAAGAAATTGCCTTTCGGCATCTGAATTTGGAAAGCGGTACTATTGGGGGGCAGAGTGGGAACTGTTCAGTTGGGACACGGAAAATAGACGGGGGAAAAGCAATGCTCAGCAAGGAAGAAATTTTCGAGGCTCTTACATCTTGGAATTATTGGAACAGTCCCATGCCGGAAACAGTTCCCCGTCCAGCCTATGAAATGCAAATCATGAGAAAGACCAAGGCGGGGGAAATTCTGATTCTCAAGGGCGTTCGCCGCTCCGGCAAATCAACCCTTCTCATCAATGAAATGAAACGGCTCTTGGCTGAAGGGCACGACATCAACAGAATTCTTTATGTTAACTTCGAGGATCCCCGGTTTATTAATCATCTCAATCTGGAGCTGATGGAACAAATCAAGGAAACCTACCTTGAATTTATGGCACCTGAAGACAAGCCTTTTTTCTTTTTCGATGAGGTGCAAAATATACCGGCCTGGGAGAAATGGCTGCTCAAGGAATATGCCACCAAGTCGGCTCACCTTTATGTAACGGGTTCCTGCTCATCCCTGCTGAGCCGGAAAATCGGGACCGCTCTTTCGGGCCGTTATCTCGATATTGAGGTTTTTCCTTTAAGCTTTCAGGAATTTCTTGATTTCATCGGCATAACTGTTGCTTCCAAGGCGGAACGGGTCAGCAGAAAAACGGAACTCAACCGGGCCTTTCGAACTTTTATGGATCAAGGCGGTTTCCCAAAGATGGTCGAACTGCCGGACGATGAATCCCGGCAAGACCTTTTATCCAGTTATTTCGACTCCATTCTCCTCAGGGATATTGTTGCCCGTCACAACCTGACCAACTACAGGACACTTGAAGAAATGGCCTCATTTCTGCTGGCCAATACAGGTTCACTCAATTCAACCAACAAGTTGAAGAATACTTTTGGCCTCTCCTACGAAAAAGCCAAAGATTTCTGTGGATTTTTGGAGGAAGCATATCTGATATTCCAACTCCACCGTTTTTCCTGGTCTGTGAAAAAACAGTTGGCAAATGTCCGGAAATTTTACTCCATCGACACCGGTCTGGCCAACCGAGTCTCATTTCAGGTTGGTTCGCGGCAGGGGCAAAACCTGGAAAATATCATTTTCCTTGATCTGCTGCGACGTGGAGAGGAAATCTATTATTACAAGACCAAAAATGATTATGAGGTTGATTTTCTTGTCAAAGAAGGAAAAAAAGTGCGTCAATTAATTCAGGTCAGCTATTCCATTGCCGATGAGCAGACCAGAAAACGAGAATGCACGGCTTTGAAAACTGCTGCTGAAGAGCTGGGAGAAGGCCTGCTCTGCACGGTGCTCACCATGGACCGGAGCGAAACCATTCAATGGCAAGGGATGACGATAGAAGTTGTGAATGTAATCGACTGGCTTTTGAGATACGATGATGTCTCATAGGGTGTTAATGACCCCCATATGGAGCCATTCCAGGATCACCTTAATCGAGCCGCTTCATGATCACCGTAATGGAGCCAGTTGATGATCACGCTAATCGAGCCACTTCATAGGTCATAATCGATTCCCGGACTTCCCATTAACCGGTATATCTCCCGTAGATATTCATTCACGGGAGGTTCCTGGAGCTCGTCACCGACAAGGAACAGAAAATAGCCACGATCCAGGCCCAGGAGTTCGGCGCACTCTGGCTGGCCAATCTGATCGACGGCCAAATCGATGTTGCCGGCATGATCGATGATGTTGTTTCCAAAAGTGAGCAGGAAACCGGACCGTCAGTGGGGGAATATTTTCTCTATGCCGTCCTGAACAGGATGGTCGATGCCCGGTCCAAAAGAGTGCTGCCGGAATGGTATGCGACCAGCGCCATCCAGCAGATCAGGCCGGTTGACACCAAGTCCCTCACCTCCCAGCGTTTCTGGAAAAAATGGAACCGGGTCGATGGGGGCCAGCTTGAACAGGTTGCCGCCAGGTTTTTTCAGCATGTGGCTGCCATGGAACCCGGGGTATCTGACTGCTTCATGTTTGACACCACAAATTATTACACCTTCATGGCCAGCGACGCCGAATCGGACCTGGCGCAGCGGGGGAAGAACAAGGAAGGCCGTGACTGGCTGCGGCAGGTGGGCGTCGCCCTGCTGGTTGCCCGCGATACCAGGCTGCCGGTCTTCTACCGGGAATATGAAGGGAACCGCCATGATTCCAAGCTGTTTCTGCGGGTTATGCAGGATCTGTTTACTGCCATGGATGCGGTCGGCGACGGCAAAGGTGAACTGACCCTGGTTTTTGACAAGGGCATGAACGCCGAAGACAACTTTGCCCAGATCGATGAGAATCCGCGACTGCATTTCATTACCACCTATTCCACCTATTATGCCGAGGAACTGATCCATATTGATCGGCAGAAATTCCAGGTGGTGGACACGGTCAACAACCGGCGCCTGGGCGAACAGGGGCGACCTGACGATCAACTGACCGCCTGGCGCACTGTCGGGGAATATTGGGGCAAAGAGCGCACCGTAGTGGTGACCTACAATCCCCTGACCGCCACCAGGCAGCGGTATGCTTTTGAGAAAAAACTCCTGCGGCTGCAGGAGGAACTTCATCTCATGCGCAGCAACGTTCTGGCCCGGCACAGGGGATGGAGAAACATGGCGCAGATAGAGGAACGGTATAAGGACCTCTGTCTGCAGCTCCACCTGCCGGCCGATCTTTATACGGTGGAGCTGTATGACGATGACGGCAGGCTGCGGATGAACTGCCGGAAGAACCATTACCGGATCAACCGTCATATCGACCGGTTTGGCAAAAACATCATTATCACCGACAATATGGCCTGGTCGACGGATGAAATAGTCCGGGCCCGCCTGGACAGATACGTTGTTGAGCACAATTTCCGGCAGAGCAAGGATGACGATCTGGGCAGCCTGATGCCGCTGCGGCACTGGACCGATGACAAGATCCGCTGTCACATCTTTTCCTGTATTGTGGCCCTGACGTACCTGCGGATGATCGAGCTGCGGTTGAGGCGGGCCGGGCTGGAGATGAGCGCCGGGGAGGCCATGGACGAGATGCACCGCCTGCACTCCTGTCTTCTCTGGCAGCAGAAGAAAAGGAAACCGGAACGGATGATCG
>JALNWY010000258.1 GCA_023230665.1 Deltaproteobacteria bacterium | reverse complement strand
TTGACTCATCTCGGGGTGCAGATTACGCAGAATTTTTATCCGCAGATTACGCAGATTACGCAGATTACGCAGATTTTTTTTTGGTTTTTTTTGAGGGGAGGGAAGGGGGTGGCTGGGCGGAATGTGTTGTTTGCTATAACGGTAGTCTGAACTTCAATAAACACAACCCATCTGTGGAAATCCGTGTAATCTGTGGATAAACAGGATATTTTATCCGCAGATTACGCAGATTACGCAGATTTTTTTTTGGTTTTTTTTTTGAGGGTCGGGGTGGCTGTGTGTATCGTTTACCCTTGTGCCTGATTATGGCAAAAGGGCTTCTGGATGCCGGTCGGCGACCCTTAAGAGTGCTTGGGCAGGTCCCTTGGGATTTCGGCGACCTTGTTCCCACTCTTGGAGAGTGCGGACACTGACACCGAGTAATCCGGCAAATGCTGATTGGCTGAGCCCTATTTTCTGACGAATGGCCTTCACATCGGGCGTTAATTTCAGGATTTTGCGATTTCCCTTGCCGGCTTGAATTGCCGCGATGCCTTCAAGTACCTCGTTCCCAATATTCCGTTTCATATATCCAATGCCTCCTTGATGAGTTTAAGCGTTTGCGCAGGGATATTTTCTGCCTCGTTCTTGGCATAAATTGTAATGAGCCAGATCTCTTCATTTTTTTGCTGATAGTAATAGATAATTCTGGTTCCGCCTCTTTTTCCACGACCTTGGGCAGTCCATCTGAGTTTTCGAAGCCCGCCGCTTCCTGGAATAACATTTCCTGTTTTAGGTCTGAGAGCCAAAGTCCACTGAAGCGCTGCATACTCATCCTAGTGCGTTCGGTGTTATGACCACAAGACTAAGCGAGGCGGGTTGGTGGTTCAGTACAGAAAGCCGAGCAGCCACAGGGGTATTTTGTTGCCGACTCCGTATTCTTCGTTGTCCCGGAGGATGAAGCTGTCTGTAATTCCGGAAATCTGACCGAAATCCTTGCCTTTGCCTCCGACCTCGAACAGGTAGTGTTCGTCAACCAGGAAGTCTCCCCGGGCCGGATAATGCAGACGATGTCCGGCATTGCCCAGCATGGCGGCGGCAAAGGTTTCCCGGATCGCGCCTTCCTGGGGATAATCGCAAAGAATGCTGAAAAGGTTAGGGTTGTCGAAATACAGCTTGTCGGCTTTGGCCAGTGATTTATGGGAGGTTACTGCCCGCACCAGGCTTCCTTTTTCCAGGTAGCCAAGGTAGGCGTAGAGGGTGCGGATATTTATCCCGGCAGCGCGGGCCAGTTTGGTCACCTTTAATTCCAGAGGGGGTGACCGGCAGATCATCTCCAGAATCCGGTTGAGCTTGTTGAGATGATCTTTGTCGATGTTATAAATCACCGCCAGGTCGGAATCGATCATTTGCCGCACCACTTCGATCAATTTCACCGGATAGTCCGCCACGCCTTCCCGGTGGAAAGGGTAGGCGCCGTAAGCCAGATAGTCGCGGTACAGCCGTAGAATCCTGCGATCCGCCAGGCGTGTTACTATCTCGCCGGCAATCGCGGCATGGTCCTGTACCAGGGTGGTCAGATCCACGGCGGCAAATTCCAGGCCGGTTTCCAGTTCCACAAACTCGCGCAGAGAGAGACAGGGCAGATTGTGGATCACCGCCCGGCGGGACAGGTCCACTTTGGCATGGTCCAGGTGCAGGGCCGAGGAGCCGGTGAATACCACCCGCAGGGAAAGGGTGTCGTACACCGCTTTGAGGTCGGCGGCAAAGCCGCTTTGTTTGTGGATTTCGTCGATTACCAGCAATCGGCCGCCGAGCCTGGAAAACGCTTCGGCGATATCGTAGAGGCGTATGGCGTTGACCCGGGGATGGTCGGCGGTGACATAAAGCGCCTCCGCCGCCGCCAATCCTGACTCCTGAAGCAGTTGCATGACCAGGGTGGTTTTGCCCGCTCCCCTTGGTCCCTTAATGCCGATCAACCGCCCTTGCGGATTAAGCTTCGCGTGGAGAAAACGCCGGTATTTTTCTTTTCGGCGTTCCAAGGTGCTGCGGGACAGCGTGATCAGGTGGTCGATATCCATGATGAAACCTTGGCCTTATTTATTGTATTGCTATGCATAAAAAAGGTACCATATGCTGCATTGCAGTGCAACATCAAGATTTAATCGCTTCGCGATTGGTTTTGGGTTTTGGGTTGATCCGCTTCGCGGACGGTTCACGGTTCGAGGTTCGCGGTGCGAGGTTGGGGTTTGTGAAGAGAGAAAGGGGTCAAGTCTTTGCTTGACTCATCTCGGGGGTGCAGATTACGCGGATTTTTTTATCCGCAGATTACGCAGATTACGCAGATTTTTTTTTGGCTTTTTTGGGGGAGATAAGGAGATGGCTGAGTGGGATGGTATCGTTTGCTATAGCGGTAGCCTGAACTTCAATAAACATAACCCATCTGTGGAAATCTGTGCAATCTGTGGATAAACTTCAGGGGCAAATAAGGGGTCAAGTCTTTGCTTGACTCATCTCGGCCCGCAGATTACGCGGAATTTTTATCCACAGATTACGCGGATTTTCACAGATTTTTTTTGTTTTTTTTGCGGTTGGGGGGACTGGCTGGGACTGTGTCGTTTACCATGACGGTAGCCTGATATACAACCAAACCAACCATCTGTGGAAATCGGTGTAATCTGTGGATGAATAAACGAAAACAACCCATCTGCGGAAATCTGTGTAATCTGTGGATAAAGGTTCGGGGTTCGAGCTGTGCAGCGCGCCCGGCGGTGGGCCGGGTTATTGATTCTTTTCCTCCCTGGTGATCAGTTTGAACGTCTCTTCGTAGATATGCCGTCTTGGACCGATGGCGATAATCTCCAGGTATTTTTTATCGGAGTCTATCCGATAAATAATTCTATATCTTTTCACTCTGAGGCTCCTCAGTCCGTGCAGCTCGCCTTGAAGGGCCTTGCCGAGGGCCGGGTCGTCAAGGATGGCCTGCAGTGCATCCCTGATCCGGGACTTTATCTCCGGATGAAGATTGCGGACGAGCGCCGCCAGGTCGTCAGGAACCTTGAGGCGGAAGGCAGGCATGATTCCTTATTGGAACAGCTCTTCAAGCGTATAGAGCGAAGCCTTGCCTTTTTTCAGGGAGGCCGCTCCTTTCCTGATCTCTTTCATGAGGTCGGCATCGGAGGCGATATGCTTTGTTTCCTTCCAGCTCTCGTACTCATCGGGGCTGACAAGTACGGCTACGGGTTTGCCGTTTTTGGTGATGACAATTTCCTCATCCGTCGCGTTGACAGTTTCCGTGAGAGCGCTCAACTTCATTTTTGCTTC
>JALNWY010000257.1 GCA_023230665.1 Deltaproteobacteria bacterium | reverse complement strand
TCTGTCACCCTGGCCTTGAGGAAAGCCGGGGACCGCATCACCATAGAGGTGGCGGATACGGGGATGGGCATGACCGGCGAGGAGCAATCGCGTCTTTTCCAGGAATTCGTACGCATCAAGAACGACAGAACCCGTGACATCGGCGGGACCGGCCTGGGCCTCGCGATCGTCAGGCAGATCGCCGGGCGCTATGAGGGAACAGTCGCGGTCCGGAGCGAACCAGATCAGGGCACCACCTTCACGATCACCCTTCCTGCCCGATGGAGCGCCTCGCAGCCCGTTTCAAAAGACATGGGGCTGTAAGAGATCGTATTACACAATTTTCCTATCATCTTCTATTGACCGGGAACCGCCGGCTTTATATTATGTGTTTTTGTGCATAATATGACCTTCCATGACCTGCCTTGCCAATGTTCCGGTAAGGCTGCCGCCATGGGAAAGAATGAGCCGGTATCGTTCATAACCTTGTAAGGAGGGAATATGAAAACGCATATGGTTAAAAAAGCCGACACGCCAAAGGGTCGTACCATGCTCGAGGTATTCAGTCCGGCTGACGAGAAAAGGATAGGAGAAGTCCCTTCCTTGAGTGTGGATGAAGCCCTGGCGGCGCTCCGGGAAACCCGGGAGGCCCAGGAGAGGTGGGCGGGCCTTTCCATAGGCAAGCGTCTTGAGATCATAAAGGCCTTTGGAGAGATTCTTCACGAACGGGCGGACGAGGTTGCGAAGCTGCTGAGCGCGGAGAACGGCAAACCCCTGTACGAGGCATATATCCACGAAGTGCTCCCGGTAATCCATCTCAGCGCATACTTTGTGAAAAGGGCGGAGAAGATCCTGGCGCCCAAGCCCATTCCCATCTGGATATTCAAAAACCGCAAAAGTTATATCCACTACAAGCCTCGCGGAGTGACGCTCATCATCTCGCCGTGGAACTTCCCCTTCACCATACCGGCGGGAGCGGTCATCATGAACCTCATTGCAGGCAACGGCGTCCTGCTCAAGCCGGCCTCGCTGACCCCACTCATCGCCTACAAGATGCGCGAGATCTTCGATGCAGCAGGCCTCGATCCAAAGCTGTTCCAGATCGTTTCCGGTCCCGGAAAAATGGCGGAAGAGCTGATTGAAAAAGGGGCCCCTCACATCAATTTCGTCAACTTCACCGGATCGACCGGAATCGGGAAGGTAGTGGCCTCGCTCTGCGGAAGGCTCCTCATCCCCTGCTCGATGGAGCTGGGCGGCAAGGACCCGGCCATAGTCTGCGAAGATGCCGACATCGCACTTGCGGCACGGTCAGTCGTCAACGGCGCCTTCGGTAATTCGGGGCAGATCTGCGCATCTGTTGAGAGGGCGTATGTCCACAAGAGCATATTCGATATCTTTGTGAAAGAAGTGGTGAAACTGACCCATGAGCTCATCCAGGACGATCCCGCCGGGAACAGCAGCGCGGACATCGGCGCCATGACCAGCAGGGAGCAGATCGAGATCGTTCAGAGGCAGGTTGAAGATGCTCTCGGAAAGGGCGCACATGTCCTTGCGGGCGGCAAAATATCGGACAAGGGCCGCATGTTCTTCGAACCGACGGTATTGACCCACGTCACCGACGATATGGAGGTGCTGCGGGAAGAGACCTTCGGCCCGGTCCTTCCCATCATGAGCGTGGAAGACGACCGTGAGGCGATCCGCAAAGCCAACGAAGGCGTCTATGGGCTGAACGCTTATGTATTTACGAAGAATACAGAGAACGGGAGACGGATCGCTGAGCAGATAGAAGCAGGGACCGTCATGCTCAACGAGACCCTGATCACCCATGTATTCCCCGAGACCCCCTGGCAGGGGTTCAAAGAGAGCGGAACAGGCAGGGCCCATTCGGATGACGGGCTCAGAGACCTGTGCCTGCCATGTCATGTGAACTACGACATCATACCCATACCCCGGCTGCTCTGGAAGAAGTTCTGGATATGGCATCCTTACAATCACAGTAAAATCAGGCGGTTCCATTCGCTTTACGGCCTGATCTTCGTCAATTCGAGTCTCGGGAAGAAGCTCTCGTTGCTGAAGAACCTGCTGTACTGAAACTTGGGAAAAAGCTTCCTCTCGAAGAATCCGGATTATCCGGAGGAGACATGCAGGAAAGATGGGCTGTGGCATATGGGCCTTGCGATATGGAACAGGGAAAATTCCTCTGGCTGAGGGACTCATGCGGCGAGATCGTGGTGTTCGATTCCAAGCGCGAGGCTGAGAAATGGGTGCTTGCCGAGATCTCGTTCGGCATTGATACCGATGATGTCGTTTATATCAAACTACCCCGCAAGATCGCCTGAATAATACCTCTATCCCCTTTCTCCACCCGCTTTCCCGGGGAAGCCGAACATGGGAAATGAAATTATCGCATTGTGTGTATATTGACATAATTTGTTCCTGAAGGTATAGCGTTTGTTGATGGAATCAAAGTATACTGTGGCGGGCTACCCCACCCCAGCATAATAACGAGCCTTAAGGAGAGAGTGGAATGGACGGCTTTGTGCTTACATTGAACGGCAAACAGGTCGAATTCGAACCAGGTCAGACAATTCTCCAGGTCGCGGAAAACAATGCGGTGAACATTCCCACATTGTGCCACCTGAAGGGCTGCACCCCCACAGGTGCGTGCCGCATCTGCCTGGTGGAGGTCGAAGGGGCGCGGTCGATGGTGGCGTCGTGTTCCACGCCGGCCGAGAAGGGCATGGTGGTGAACACGGAGACCGACAGGGTCCACCGGACGCGAAAACTCACCACCGAGTTCCTGATGTCAAGCGGCAATCATGACTGCATCACCTGCGAGCGATCCGGGGCATGTACGCTCCAGGATCTGGCATATCGCTACGGGATCGACAAGGTCAGATTCGAACCCCCGGTAAGGCCGTATGGAATAGAGGATGTGAACCCCTTCATCATCCGGGATTTCACCAGGTGCATTCTCTGTGGCCGGTGCGTCCAGGCCTGCCAGGATGTGCAGGTAAACCGGGCCATCAGCTTCGGATACCGCGGTCCGCACGCCAAGATCATTGCAGGCGGCGACGTGCCCTATCACGAGAGCGACTGCGTGTTCTGCGGCCAGTGCGTGCAGGCATGCCCGGTAGGGGCCCTTGTCGAGAAAAAGGCCAGGTTCGCAGGCCGTGAAAAGGACATCGAGAAGGTGCGCACGACGTGTCCGTACTGTGGTGTTGGGTGTCAGTTGGAGCTCAAGGTCAGGGACGGTCGGATCGTGAAGGTCAACGCGGTGGAGGATGCGGAGCCGAACAAAGGCAGGCTTTGCGTCAAGGGCCGCTTTGGCTATGACTTCATCTACTCAGAAGACAGGCTCACCACCCCGCTCATCAAG
>JALNWY010000256.1 GCA_023230665.1 Deltaproteobacteria bacterium | reverse complement strand
GCCGAACGTCTCGATCCGCCTGGGTGTCGAGGTTGATGCCGCGCTTGTTGAGAAAGAGAAGCCCGATGCGATCATTATTTCCCCCGGGAGCAAGTGGGTAGTGCCCGATATCCCGGGAAAAGACAGGAAAAACGTGGTCACTACCGGTCAGCTCAAGAATCAATCCAAAACCCTCCTCAAGTACATGGGGCCTAAGGTCATGAGCTTTCTCACCAAGTTCTTCCTGCCTATCGGTCAGAAGGTCATTGTTCTCGGCGGCGACCTCAAGGGCGCCGAATCCGCAGAGTTCTTCATCAAGAGAGGCAAGGAAGTAGTCGTCCTCGAGGAAGGGGAACAGTTGTGGAACGGCATGAACCTGCACCTGCAGCTCGCGTGGTGTCCCTGGATCGCTGCGAGAAAGGTCCCCATCTACACCGGTGTCACATACGAGGAGATCACAGACAAGGGGGTGAGGATAAAAACCAAGGAAGGAGAAGAGAAACTCATCGAAGGTGATACAGTCATGATCATAGCAAAAGACAAGAAGAATGATGACCTTTACCGAACCCTTCAGGGCAAGGCTCCCGAAGTCTATCTCATCGGGGATGGCAAGGAAGACGCGAATGCCTGGTTCGACGGAGCTGTCCACCAGGGAGCCCGGACTGCTTTGGAACTCTAAGACTCCAAACTTGGGAAAGGGCACGTGTTTGTAGACGAGTCGCATATTTTCAAGAAAAATCCATAAAGGGGATGACACCATGAAAAAGATTCCTGTTTTCCTGTTTGCAGGTTGTTTGATCTTTGTCCTGTCCGCTCCGGTTCTGGCAGAGAATAACGTGCTTGAAGACCGGGTATCGGCCTTGGAGAAGATCATTGGCAACTGGTCGTTTTATGGCAAGGCACAGCTTTCGACGTTTTATACTGACGAGAGCAGCCGTGACGCCTCTGGAAATGACACCAGTGATAAAAGCCTCAGGTGGGACTCACAGTGCAATGCCAGGGTAGGCGCCAATTGGAAACACGAAAATCTCAGCGCCAATGTCGAGCTTGGGCTGGATGATGATTCCCGGGAGCAAGGCGGGACAGGTGTCCGCACCAGGACGATATTCGGGACCTATGACTTCGGTGCCGGCTCCATCACCATTGGACAGGACTGGACCCCGCTCAACTCAATCGTCTACAGCAACCAGGTTGTCCTTGATGACCTCGATTTGATCGGGTACGGCACGATATGGGAAGAGTGGTCTCCCCAGATCAAATTCAGGACTCGCGGCTTTGAGATCGCCCTGATCGAGGAAGACGGATCAGCAGACATTTCCGGTGCGGACGAATATGATGTGGATGTGCTCATGCCCAAGATCGAGGCTGCTTACCACTTTGTTGGGGATAATTACTTTGCCGACGTCTTCGGCGGGTTCTTCTCCTATAAAATCGAAGATGTCACTGTCGGCAATGTAAATTACGGCAATGAGACCGTGAACTGCTGGGCATTGGGTGTCGGCGGCGGCATCAATATTGACCCTGCCTACATCAAGGCAAGTGTCTATATGGCGCGCAATGAAATAAATCTTGGCCTTATCCATGCCGATGCAAGCGGAGCGAAGATCAATGCGACAGGCGACCTGGTGAACGAGTACAGCCTGGGCGCGCTCCTCGTTGCCGGAGCTAAGATCGATAAATACACAGTCGAAGCAGGCGTGGGCTATGTCACCGCCGAATACGATGAAAGCGGCTCGGAAAAGAACGACGCCATCTCAGCTTACATCAATGCAACAATACCGATATATGGTTCGTTCTTCATCGTGCCCGAAGTCGGTATGTTCGATTATCTGGACGGCTCCGATGGTGAAGACGAGCATAGAGACAGCGTCTACTTCGGCGCCAAGTGGCAGATCGACTTCTAAATTCATGGCTTCTAGGGGAAAACGTAAAAAAGAATGAGCAAGATCCAGGGGCTGGTCAGTGACAAGCGACATTGCAGCGCGGGTGATTGAATCAGCCCCTGGACATGAAAGAGAGGGAGATCAGGGACCGGTGCCTTGTCTCACTATTTGAGTTCAGCGCTCTTTTGTTTAGACCAAAGGGGGATGGCCGTCGGCTTGACATGGCCATCTTAGATAGTTATTGGAAAAATCGATTCCTCTGGTTGAAGCATTACTGATGGATCGAAATTAAAATATGTTATCATGATATGCACTTGACAGGGATGTGGGGGATGTTATGGACGAAATGCCGTTCAAAGAGGGCAAGATTACCTATTACAGCGATCATCCGGGCTTTCTATGGCCGGTGTTCAAAGGACATGTCCCTGGATGGATAGGAAGACAGTGAGATGGTTGCACATAAGAAGTACAGCAAGTTATTCAGTTCATACAAGATCAGGCATCTGGAGCTGAAGAACCGGATCGTCAAGACCTCGCAGTGGTTTCACTATCCGGAGCCCGATGGTTCGATCGGGGACCGGGTCGTCAAGTTCTACGAGTCCATCGCCAAAGGCGGGGTCGGGATGATCGTGATCGAAGAGACTGTTTTTGACTGGATGCGGGGCTGCAGCAACATTCCCCACCCACGCCTTGACGACGACCGGTTCATCCCGGACTGGCAGCGACTGGCAGACGTGATCCACTCGTATGGGACCAAGTGCGTCGTGCAGATCACTCATGCCGGTCCCTGCCATAACCAGTTGATCGACGGTGTTCAGCCTGTGGCGCCCTCGGCAATCGATCCGCCCAGCGAGGCCGCGTTCGACAAGGCCCGTGAGCTCTCTGTCGCCGAGATCCGCGAGATCCAGGAATGCTGGGCCCAGGCGGCCCTGCGTGCCAAGAAAGCCGGACTGGACGGGGCCGAGATCCATGTAGCCCACTATGCCCTGGGCAACAGCTTCCTCTCCCGCCGCCAGAACAAGCGGCACGATGAGTATGGCTGCGACACCCTGGAAAACCGCGCCCGGTTTGGCGTAGAGATCATGAAGCGGGTGCGTGAGCTGTGCGGGGACGATTTTGTCATGGGCTGCCGGATGTCGGCCCGTGAATGGGGCGATCCGCTGGGCACCACGCTGGAAGAGTCTGTGGAGTTTGCACAGATGTTCGAGAAGGCGGGATTGGATTACATTCAGGCCAGCGGGTACGGGTACAACGAGTTCTGGTGCTGCTGGGCACCGACCCAGCTGTACTGGCCCGAGCCGGTGCCGAGCACGAAGGAGCTCCGGGACAGGATTCCCACCGGGGCCATGCTGCCCGAGGCCGAGGCGATCAGGAAGGCGGTGAGGATCCCGGTTTCGTCCTCGAATGGGTACACCTACGAGAGTGCGGCCAGGGCACTGAACGAGGACCGGACCGATCTGATCTGGATGGGAAGGAACCTGATGGTGGACCCTGCCTATCCGAAGAAGCTTGAGCAGGG
>JALNWY010000255.1 GCA_023230665.1 Deltaproteobacteria bacterium | reverse complement strand
TGCAGCTGCAAACCCGAGAGGCACCTGATTTCTAGTTTAGCACCTTTTCGGCAAAAACGGGCAAAAAGAGGGTGGCAACCGATGGATGGGGTTTTAATAAGTTACAGTATTTATTGAGAATTTGCTTGGTCGGGACGAGAGGATTCGAACCTCCGACCCCCTGAACCCCATTCAGGTGCGCTACCAGACTGCGCTACGTCCCGAAACCGCAATCCTTGCTATCACGGCATCATGCCGGTGTCAAGCGCAAGGGAGGTGTTTATCGGGAAGATTCCGGAGCCGGGACCATGCGCGCCTGATGCCTGCCGCGGATCAGGTTTTCTTCGCATCGGCAGAGGCGAGAGTGAACGGCCGGGAAAAGTGGAAACGGATGATCTTGCTCGCCAGGTCGTCCGCCTGGATACGGTAGTAGCCGTCGTGGATGACCAGACAGCCGATAGCGATGGCCTTGCCGGTTGCCGGGTCTTCGGCAAAACCCATGAACCAGTTGCGTTTTCCATCCGGAGATGTGCCCTTGATGGTGCCGCTCTTAGCCCCGATGGAAAGGCCCCTTATCGCGCGGTCATTACGCACGCGCCGAAATGCGCCGGACACCGTGCCGCTCTTCACGGTCTGCCGCATCATGAGATACAGGTCGCCCGCGGTCTCGCCGCTCAGGGCCTGCTGAACGACGGTGCCGCTGTTGCGCAGGATCCTCGGGGTCACCATGGCGCCCTCGTTCAGCACCGCGCTGACCATCTGGGCCGCATGGACCGGTGACACACGGGTCTCGCGGTTAAATCCGCACGCGAGCTCCGCGAGATGAAAATCATCCTCCGGGAAAAACAGGGTGCTCGGCGCGCACTCGCTGTCCATCATCGGCGACTGCCAGAACCCGAGCCGCATGGCTGCAAGCAAAAGAGGCTCCACGCCCAGCTCCCTGGCACCGATCTTTCCGAACACCACGTTGTTGGACGAGGCAAAGGCACGGGCCAGGGTGATGGTCCGCGGCCAGCGCTCCCTTTCCGGGAAGATCTGGCTCCTGTAGAGCGTATGTGCCCGGCCGGTGTATGAGCAGGGGGAGTTCACCGACATCCCGCCATAATCGATGGCGGCCGTGGCAGTGACCACCTTGAAAAGGCTCGCCGCCAGATAGGCGTCGAGGCCGAGCCCGCAATCCTCCCCAGAAGAGTTCTTGCCATAGAGCGCGAGTATCTCGCCGCTGAAGGGGTCGAGAATCGCCACCGCGGCAAAACCCACATGGTATCTCCGGGCCGTGGAGGCAATATAGTCCTGAAGCTCCCAGTCGATGGTGAGCCCGAGGTCTCCGATGAGATCCGGGGTGATGCTCCTCAGTGCCTCGCGGGAAACCACGGGCTGCCGCGGGGGAACAGTCACCACCCCGGCATCGCCCCGCCTGCCCGTGGGCACGAGCAATATCACCGCCATTGCCAGCAATACAACAGCATACCTGGTGAAGATGGCCGTAAATCTCTTCATCATCAACAATTCACTTTCACTCGATTCAGAAAGATCCCTTCACTCTAGAATAATGCTGGTCAGTATATGGCATACCAAGTCTCCGCGTGTCAACAATCCCGCCTCCCACTACTGAATCGGCAGAAACGGCCTGAGAAATGAAGGATGAAGATGGATTGAAGATGGATTGAAAATGAATTGCTGTTCTGCTAGGCTTGAACGCAATCTTCATATATGGTACCGGTCTGTCCGGGTAATGCGCTGCAATGAAGGGGAATATTCTCTCTTGGACTAAAGAGCCCCGGCTTTTGAGAATTTTTCGATGCCGGATAGGGAAAGCGGGTGTGAGCGACAGCATGAGTGCGGGTGAAAGCGAGAGCATGAGCAAAGACATGGATGCCATCCGGGCGCAGATCGACGCTCTCGACGATGAGCTGCTCGAGCTTCTCCGGAAGCGGTTCGAGCTGTGTGTGAAGATGGGCGCGCTCAAGGACAGGACCAACCGGAACACCCTCGATCCCTCCCGAGAGGAGGCCATTGTCGGACGCCTTACTGCACACCTCCGCCCTCCCCTGACCGCGGCTGCGGTCGAGAAGATCTTTATGGAGATCTTCAGCTTCTCGCGCTCGCTCCAGAAGAAGCGAAAGGTCGCCTATCTGGGTCCGGAGGGCAGCTACTCCCACCAGGCAGCGCACGTCCTCTTTAGCCACGACGCCCGGCTCGTGCCTCAGAAAGACATCGACGCGGTGATCAGCGAGGTCCTGATGCGCAGGGCCGACCTGGGCGTGGTACCGGTCGAGAACTCGACCGAGGGCATGGTCAACCGTACCCTGGATCTCATGGCTGTCTCGCGCCTCTTCGTCAACCGCGAGGTTACGCTCCCCATCCGCAACTGCCTGCTTTCGACCACCACCCTGGACAAGGTTCTGACTGTCTACTCCCACCCCCAGGCCCTTGCCCAGTGCAGAAACTGGCTTACCAACAACCTGCCGGGCGCCGAAGTGCGGGAGACCCCCAGCACCTCGGACGCAGCCCTGGCCGCGCACGGGCAGGAGCACGCCGCAGCCGTGGCGTCCTCGCTGTCGGCCCGGCTCTACGGCCTCGATATCCTGGCCGAGAACATCAGCGACTTTCAGGAAAACATCACCCGCTTCTGGGTGGTGTCGCCTGCCATGACCCTGGTGGAGGGAAAGGCCAAAACATCCATCATTCTCACCCTGGAGAACAGCCCGGGTGCACTCTATCACGCCATCGGGGTGTTCGCCCGGCAGGGGGTCAACCTCACCAAGATCGAGTCCAGGCCCTCCAGGAAAGATCCCTGGGAATATATCTTCTTCATCGACTTTCAGGGGAGCCTCGTGGACGACAACGTGAAAAAGGCCATGGAGGAGTTGCGACGCTATACCAGGGACATCATAGTGCTCGGATCATACCCTGAAGGGAGAACCATCCAGTGAGACAACCCAGACCAGCCCCCTGGACCGAGAAGGTCCCCGCATACGTTCCAGGGACGTCCAAAGACACCATTGCCGGGCGCTACGGCATCAAAAACCCCATCAAGCTCGCATCCAATGAAAACCCTCTGGGCCCGAGCCTCCTGGCCGTTCAGGCCATGGAGTCGGCAATGGCGGACGTGCACCTCTATCCCGACCCTGAGGCTGTCGAGCTGCGCGCCTCGGCCGCTGAGTTCTTCGGGCGCAGGAGCGAGGAGATCCTTGCAGGCAACGGATCGGACGAGATCATCGACCTACTCTGCCGAGCCTATCTCACGCCGGGTCGCGAAGTGATCGCTCCCGGGCTCACCTTCAGCTACTACCGGATCGCCTCGCTGGTCTGCGGGGCCCAAGTCGTGGTCAGCGGCATGAATGATTTCTCCATCGACGTGGACGACATTCTGCGAAAGGCATCCGAAAAGACCGGGATCGTGTTTCTGGCCAATCCCAACAAC
>JALNWY010000254.1 GCA_023230665.1 Deltaproteobacteria bacterium | reverse complement strand
GAAGCGTACACATGACGGAGCCCGTGCAGCGGCCGGAAATCCTTTGGCAGGCCAGCCGCCTCCCTGATCGCCACAACCCCAGCGCTGACGGTAACCCGCTGTTTCCCCTTGAAACCGGGGAAGACAAATTCACTGGTCCTCCGCAGGGATTCAAATAGTTTTCTGGCCGCCTCGTTCAATGGTATCTTCTGCGACACGCCGCCCTTCGGCTCTCGGATCAGAATGAATCCGCGGTCGAAGTCGATGTCGTCCCATTTCAACTTGAACATTTCCCCCCGGCGCATTCCGGTATAAAGGGCGGTCAGCATCATCGGGCCGGCCACCGGGTGCGTTGATTTCTCGATGGCCTTCAGGAGGGCAGAGAGCTGATCCGGGGAGAGATCTTCGGTTCTGACGTTGTTTACCTTGGGCGCCTCGATCATGAATCCCAGGCCCTGACACAGTCCCTTTTTGACGGCAAAATGATGCAACCGCTTGACGATCCCCAGGACATGCTTGACGGTCTGCGGGGATCTGGTCTTGAGCAGCCGCCTTTTGATCCGGTCGATATCCAGGGGGCAGAGGTCTTTCAGTTCCCTGGCGCCGAGCTGGTCCTTGACATGGAGGTTGTAGCGGTTCTGATCGGACACCAGGCCGTGGTTATTGACCCTGCTTTTCTTGTACTCTTCCCACAACTGGTCAACTGTCCATCGAACCCTTGCCTTTTCCTCTCTGACCTGCCGGTTGGGCAGCTCTTTCCCTTTAATTCTGAGCCCGCGCATGGTCGAGGCTTTGGCCGGCGTCATATCGTTCTGATGCTGACGGCCGGCCTTTTCCTCGATACGCTTTCCCCCCCGGTAGTATTTGATATAATAGATTCTCTCCGGCCTGTTCGATCCGACCTCGATCCCTTGGATATAATAGACTCCCGGGTACGCCGTTTTGTGTCGTTTCTGTCGTGGCATCCTGTATCCCCCCTGCTATCCCCCCTACATATTTTATATGTGAGTGTCAACCAGTAAAAAAGAATACAGGATTTTTCAAATCAAATCAATGCTATTATGCAAACAGGTACAAGTCGATAAAAGTCAATAAAATCAAAAAGCAAGGGCCTCTCACGCCGAAAACAGGGGTTCGAGTCCCCTTGGGGTCACCAATCGGAGCAGACGCGACGCAAGCGAACAACATGCGTCCTTTGCCGAGCCTTTTTTGAGTACTCGACCTTACCCATCCTTCCCCGCCCAATTTGCTTTTCCTGCTCTGGAATTCCAGCAGCACTTCTGTCTTTTTCTGCACCCGTTTTCATGATCCCGCGCCGATGCCCATTTGAGGCAGTTCCGGCTGCATGCGACATCGCCGTACCCGTTCTTTTCCTCCTGTCAAAGTATGAGAGGCAATGATATAACAATAATATAGAAAAGGAAAATGGCGTCGGGGAAGAAGGAAATCAGGTGAGCTTGCGCCGTGGTTTTTCCTCCTTCGTAATTCGAGGAAAGAGGTGTCGGGCAGCATCTTACCTTGCCGCTGCAGTGGACACCCTGACATTTTTCGTCATGCAGGCAACACAACCGGGGAAAAAAAGGTGAAGCACTGGATAGAGATCATCGGCATTCTCATTTTTCTGACCCTGCTGCCCGCTTCCTGCGGCAGGGCCCCTGAAACCAGGTTCGGGCCCGTCCCCGGCGTCAGCGGCGATGAGATTCTCATAGGCTCCTCGCTGGCCCTGGAGGGGCACGCAGGGTACCTGGGGACCCAGACCCTGCACGGGGCCCTGGCGTATATCAATTTTATCAACGAACAGGGTGGCATCCACGGCCGGAAGATACGGGTGATCGCCTACGACGACGGCTATGATCCCCCCCGGTGCGTGGCCAACACCCAGAAGCTGATCAACGAGGACAGGGTCTTCGCCCTGTTCAGCTATGTGGGCACCCCCACCTCGGTCAAGATCATTCCCATCGTCAAGGAGGGAAAAATTCCTCTTCTCGGCCTGTTCACCGGCGCCAGCGTCTTAAGGGAACCGTTCAACCGCTATATCATCAATGTCCGGGCCTCCTACTACCAGGAAACGGACGCGATGGTGAAGCATTTCGTCGAGGACCTGGACATCAGGAAGATTGCGGTCTTTTACCAGTATGACGACTATGGCCTTGACGGCCTGCGGGGAACCGAGATCGGGCTGAAAAAATACGGCCTCGTCCCGGTGGCCACCGGCAGCTATGTCCGCGGGACCATGGATGTGGAGGACGGGCTCGACAGGATCATGGCTTCAGGGGCCGAGGCAGTGATCATGATCGGCACCTATGATCCCTGTGCCAAATTCATCAAGCTGGCCCGGACAAAAGGGTTCAATCCCATGTTCCACAACGTCTCCTTTGTCGGTTCCGATGAACTGGCCAGGAAACTGGGCGCGGAAGGGGAGGGGGTCATTATCACCCAGGTCGTCCCGCCCCCCGAGGCGCCGGAGGGCAGAACCCTGCTCTGGGGCATTGAGGAATACAGTAATTTATTGAAAAAATACTACCCGGAGGACGAACTCAACTTTGTGGGATTTGAGGGCTATATCAATGCCAAGGTGCTGGTGGAGGGCCTGAGAAGGGCGGGCAGGGATATAACCAGGGAGAATTTCATCGATGCCATCGATTCCATCCGGAAATATTCACTCGGCATCGCCAATACCCTTACTTTTGGCCCCGATGATCACCAGGGTTTGGAAAGAGTGTATTTCACCCAGATTAAGGACGGCAAATTTGCTCTCCTGGCGGACTGGGAAAAGATCAGAAGGGCACGGGCCGTTCCCGGCGTTACGGACACGGAGATCGTCCTTGGCTCCTCGCTGGCCCTGGAGGGGCACGCAGGGTACCTGGGGACCCAGACCCTGCACGGGGCCCTGGCGTATATCAATTTCATCAACGAACAGGGCGGCATCCACGGCCGGAAGATACGGGTGATCGCCTACGACGACGGCTATGATCCGCCCCGGTGCGTGGCCAACACCCGGAGGCTGATCAACGAGGACAGGGTCTTCGCCCTGTTCAGCTATGTGGGCACCCCCACGTCGGTCAAGATCATTCCCATCGTCGAGGAGGAGGAAATCCCTCTCCTCGGTCTGTTCACCGGAGCGAACGCCCTGCGGGAGCCATTCAAGCGCTATATCATCAACGTCAGGGCCTCCTACTACCAGGAGACGGACGCGGTGGTGCAACATTTCGTCGAGGACCTGGATATCAGAAAGATAGCGGTCTTTTACCAGGATGACGATTATGGATTTGACGGCCTGCGGGGGGCCGAGATCAGCCTGGCAAAGTACGGCCTTACTCCGGTGGCCACCGGCAGCTATGTCCGCGGGACCATGGATGTGGAGGAAGGGCTCGAGAGGATCATGGCTTCAGAGGCAGAGGCAGTGGTCATGATCGGCACTTCCGATCCCTG
>JALNWY010000253.1 GCA_023230665.1 Deltaproteobacteria bacterium | reverse complement strand
GCCTGGTTCCGTGCTGGGGGAGGAAGAAGTGGAGCGGGAAGCGGAAGTTTCTTCGCAAGGGGAGGGACTTGCGGAAGGGACGGTGCGCCGGGAGGTCATGAAGACGATTTTTTCCGGCAGCGAAACCATGCACTTTTCCGTGTCCTGGACCGGGGGGATCAAGATCGGCGACCTGTCCCTTGATCTCGAATCGGCAGGGGGCGACGATTTTACCATCCATGCCCGGGTGACCGACTATGGGCTGTTCAGGCTGGTTTATCCGGTTGATGACGAGTTCACGACCTATGTTCGCGGCGGGTCAAAGCTGCCGTACCGCTACGAGGTGCACCAGAGGGAAGGGCGAAGGGAGACCAGACGCCTGACCCTTTACGATCAGGCCGGTCTGCGGGTGAAGTACCGCAAAAACGAGATGGAGGAGGAGGTTTTCCCCGTTGCCGGAACAGTTCACAACGAGTTTTCTTCCTTTTACATTACCCGGGTGATGGAGCTGGTGCCGGGCGAATCCTTCATGGTACCCACCTTTGCCGACCGGAAGCGCAACGAGGTCCCGGTGCTGGTCAAGGGGAAGGAGGATATCGATACGGTGTTCGGCCGGGTGCGGACAGTTGTGGTGCTGCCGCGGATGAAGTTCAAGGGGCTGTACGACAAAACCGGGGACACGGTGATCTGGCTCACCGACGACGAGTGCCGGGTGCCGGTCAGGATCAATTCGAAAATACTGATCGGCTCGCTGACCGCGGAGCTGACCAGCTACGCCAATCCGGGGTGCGAACGGTATTGAAATACCATCAGATTACCATTCATCTTCAGATGCGAAATTGTCAGGATTTGTAACCGACGACTGATTGGGGCGTGTTTTCGTCATTTCGACCGAAGGGAGAAATCTCAGGTCCTGGGTGCAAGGAGATTTCTCCCTTCGGTCGAAATGACAATATTTTCATGGCTCTGGCAATAAATTTACTAATGATTTGGGTGTTATCACAAAATAAAAAGGCCGCACGGACCAAAGGTCCTGCGGCCTTTTCAATTACCCAGGTCGGGATGCTACTCGACCTTGACCTCGATTTTCCGGGGTTTGGCCGGCGCGGCCTTGGGCAGGACCACTTTGAGCATCCCGTTGTTCATTGAAGCCTTGATGTTGTTCTGGTCAATGGTTTCGGCAACCGTGAAGCGGCGCTGATAGCTGCCGGTTTCATATTCCTGGAGCAGGACCCTGGCGTGGGAGAGTTCCTCCCCTTCCTTCCTGCCGCGGATGGTCAGGACGTCGTCCTCCAGGGTCACGTCCACGCCGGTTGCCGCGACGCCGGGCATTTCGGCGATAACGGTAACATCGGCGTCGCTCTCGTAGATGTCGACGGCGGGAATGAAATATTTCTCGGGCTTGGTTGTTTCCCCCCGGTGCTGGACTTCCTGCTTGTGCTGTACTTTCAGTTCCTGATCACTCATGTTCATCCCTCCTATTCGGTGATGACGTTCACCTGGCGCGGCCTGACTTCGGCGGCCTTTTCCATGGTGATGGTGAGGATGCCGTTGGTCAGCCGGGCGGTTACCTTCTCCGGATCAACCTTGATCGGCAGATTCACGGCCCGGCTGAAACTCCCGGATTCGATTTCGCGGCGATGATAGGAGAGTTTTTCCTCTTCCTGTTTCGCTTCCCTTTTACCCTTGATGGTCAGGGTGTCGCCCTCCAGGGAAATGGTCAGGTCTTTCGCATCCACTCCGGGCAGCTCGGCCTTGACGGTCACAGTATCCTGATCCTCGTACACGTTCAGGGCCGGAAAGACGGTTGCTCTCCCGAAAGGAGCCTCCCCGGCACGATATCCACCCGAGAGCCTGTCAAGGCCCTGGCGGAGGCGTTCGAACTCGGCCCATGGATTTCTCAGTTCCGGCCAGTCTCCAAATCGTATTATTGCCATAGCAGTCTCCTTTCAAATGGGGGTTGATCTGAAGGTCAGGGCGAAAAATACAATTTTATCAACTCGTTTTCGTTAGAGAAAAAATAATCCCGAATCATGCACTGTCAAGGGACGCGGCGGGTGCTGATTTCGCCATTTTACCCTACCATCACGGTTGATTTTCGGGTATAGTGCCTTGGCCCGGCTGCGCCGGAAGTTAGCAGTTGGCAGTCGGCAGTTGGGAGTTAGGATTTTGCAGCTTCGCTGATGGTTGCAAAACCCCTCACCCGGCCTTCGGCCACCCTCTCCCCCTGGAGAGGGATCATTATAACATCCTTCTCCTGGGGGAGAAGGTGCCCGAAGGGCGGATGAGGGGAGAGCCTCGGGCCGGAAGTCAGCAGTCAGAGGACGGAAATGTCAGGATGTAGCTGTTTAGGCTGTAGGCTGTTAGGGTGTACGGCTGCGCCGTGTCAGAAGTCAGAAGTCAGGGGATAGAAGATTAGTTCTCTGGGGCGAACGGTATGAGGTTCGCGGTACGAAGTTCGAGGTTTTGAGTTTGCACCTTTGCTGACGGTTGTCATAACCTCCTCACCCGCCGCTGGCACCTCTCCCCCTGAAAGGGAAATAAATACCTAACAGGCTAACAGCCTACAGTCTAAAAAGCTAAATGACTACAGGCTAACAGTCTACAGCCTAAAAAGCTGAAACCGACAGACTTCAGTATAAAAACCAGGGGCGGCCTGAAGGCGGAGATACCCTGAATAATTATGGATTACCAGAGGAGGAATCAATGAAACTTATTTTACTGGGGGCCCCGGGGGCCGGAAAAGGGACGGTTGCCAAGCTGCTGACGGCGCTGGACGGATCGGTGCAGATTTCCACCGGGGACATCCTGCGCGGCGCGGTTCAGGCCGGCACGGAGCTCGGCAGGGAAGCGGAAGGATACATGAAGCGCGGCGACCTGGTTCCGGATTCACTGATCATGGGTATCATGGAGAAGCGGCTGCAGGAGCCGGACTGCGCAAAAGGGTTCCTGCTGGACGGCTTTCCGCGGACCATTCCCCAGGCCGAGGCCTTGAAGGAACTGCTGGCCAGGCTGGGCATCAGCCTTGACCTGGTGGTGAACATCGCGGTGCCCAGGGAGGTCATCCTGGACCGGCTCACCACCCGCCGGACCTGCGAGAATCCCAAATGCCAGGCCATCTACAACGTCAAATCCAGCCCGCCGAAAAAGGAGGGGATCTGCGACAAGTGCGGTGCAAAGGTCGTGCAGCGGGAGGATGAGACAGAGGAGGCCATCAGCCACCGGCTGGAAACCTACAACGAGAAAACCGCGCCCCTCATCGGTTTTTATGAAAAGGAAGGGCTGCTGTATACCGTGGAAGCGGTTGACAGCGACACGGTGGTCAACGGCATCAGGAAGGAACTGGGGCTGTAACTCCAAGGGCTGTTTGCGGGCGCGAAATACCGTCTGCCCGGGCAAAGGAGGATGAGATGGGGACACCGGTGATTCAAACCGAACTGGCGGGCCTGAACCTGCTGCATCGCGGCAAGGTCAGGGACCTGTACGCCAT
>JALNWY010000252.1 GCA_023230665.1 Deltaproteobacteria bacterium | reverse complement strand
CTCGACGAGGTGTCCGTATCCGGGGTGACCCGATATGCCCGGCTCATCGACGGCAGGATAGAGAAGGGTGAGATCAGGCCCGAGGATGCCGGGATCCAGCGACGAGGCCTGGAGGGGCTTCGTGTATCGAACCCGGAGGAATCGGCCCGGAAGATTCAGGCCGTATTCGAGGGAAAGCTCAAAGGCCCCTGCCTGGACGGGATCCTGCTCAATGCAGGGGCTGCGTTCATGGCCATTGACAGCGGCCTGGGCATCCGGGAAGGCGTGGAGAAGGCGGTAAAGGTGATCGCGGAAGGCGGCGCGCGCGAGGCGCTGAAACGGGCCAGGGCATGATGGACTTTCTCCGTCACATGAGGCAACTGGCGCAGCAGAGGGTCGCCGGGCTCTCGACCGGGGATTCCGGCTTCTCCTCCCGGCCGCCCATCCGATCATTCAGGGATGCGCTCACCGGTATGGCGGTGATCGCCGAGGTAAAGTACGCCACGCCGGTTGACGGGCATCTCGGGATGCGTAAGAGCCCTTCCGAGCTCGCCGCCGACTACGAGGGCTTAGGCGCCTCGGCCATATCCTGCCTCACCGAGCCCATGTTCTTTGCCGGGAGCACGGATCACCTCGTCGAGATCAGAAAGAGCTCAAGGCTCCCCCTGCTCATGAAGGACTTCATCGTTGACGAGCGCCAGCTGTGCCAGGCCAGGTCCTTAGGCGCGGACGCGGTACTGCTCATCACCGAGATGCTCTCGACACAGGAGCTCGCCCGGCTCTTCTCCTTCGGCAGGTCCCTGGGCCTGGACTGCCTGGTGGAGGTGCACGGCCGGGAGGGGCTGGACAAGGCCCTCGATGTCGGGGCCGGCATCATCGGGGTGAACGTGCGCGATCTCTCGACTCTCAAGGTCGAGCCGAAGCGCCACGAGGAGATGGCAGGCCTTCTGCCTCCCGGGGCGGTCAAGGTGGCCGAAAGCGGCATCTCGTCGGCAAAGAGGATCGAGGAGCTCGGGCGGCTGGGCTATGACGCGGCGCTCATCGGGAGGGCCGTGGTCAGCGAGCAGACCCGGCGGGAGATATTTCGATGTGGGTGAAGATCTGCGGCATCGTCCGCTACGAAGACGCCAGGGCAGCATGCGAATACGGTGCAGACGCCGTGGGCTTTGTGCTCACCCGGAGCAGGAGAAGGGCGGACCCGGATCTGGTGGGCTCGTGGATTCACGATATCCGGGGGATGGAGAAGGTCGGGGTGTTCACGGATGAAGACCCCGGATACATCGCAGAGATCTCGAAGCGTCTGGGGCTTGATACGGTTCAGCTCCACGCGCCGGTTATACCGGGGCACCGGTTATTGCTTGAAGATTTCCGGGTGATCATGGCCCTGAAGCACACCGAGCCGGGCCCGTACCCGGCGCGGATTCCGGAGGGCTTTCCCTGCCGTGTTCTCCTGGACCCGAGCATGGGCACGGGCAGGGCCGGCGACTGGAGACGCCTGGGCATCCCCTTTATCCTCGCCGGAGGGCTCACCCCGGAAAACGTCGGGCAGGCGATCGTTCAGGCAGGGCCTTTCGGGGTGGACGTGAGCTCCGGAGTGGAAACAGCACCCGGAATCAAAGACAGGCAAAAGATCCAAAAATTCATCCGGGAGGCGAAACAGGAGGCGAAAAAATGAAGGGTTATTTCGGAGAATTCGGCGGCCGGTATGTGCCCGAGACGCTGCTCCCTGCCTTGCAGGAGCTTGAAGACGAGTTTTCAGCGGCGTGGAGGGACCGAGAGTTCCGGGACGAGTTTGCCGGCTGTTTAAGAGACTATGTGGGCAGGCCCAGTCCCCTGACCCATGCGCGCAGGCTCTCTGCACATCTGGGCATCGAGGTCTGGCTCAAGCGGGAGGATCTGAACCACACCGGCTCCCACAAGATCAACAACGCCATCGGTCAGATCCTCCTGGCACGGCGGATGGGCAAGCACAGGATCATCGCCGAGACCGGCGCGGGCCAGCACGGGGTCGCCACGGCGACCGCCTGCGCGCTGTTCGGGCTGTCCTGTGCCGTGTACATGGGCGCCCGGGACATCGAGCGGCAGCACATGAATATGGAGCGCATGCGGCTCCTGGGCGCGGAGGTGGTCCCGGTATCCACGGGCGCCGCAACCCTGAAGGACGCGACCAGCGAGGCCATCCGCGACTGGGTGACCAATGTGGACACCACCTACTACCTCCTGGGCTCGGCTGTCGGACCCCATCCCTATCCGACCCTGGTGAAGGAGTTTCAGCGTATCATCGGCGAGGAGGCCAGGGAGCAGATCCTGGAGAAGACCGGCTCGCTTCCCCGTGCCGTGATCGCCTGCGTGGGCGGTGGAAGCAACGCCATCGGCATATTCACCGGGTTCATGAACGACCCGGTGGAGCTCATCGGGGTCGAGGCCTACGGCGATGCAAACGGCCGTCACGGAGCCAGCATTCACTTCGGTTCCCCGGGCGTCCTGCACGGGGCGCGCTCCTTTCTGTTGCAGGACCGTGACGGCCAGGTCCTGGACACCCATTCGGTTGCGGCCGGGCTCGATTACCCAGGGGTGGGGCCGGAACACAGCTTTCTCTCGGCAACCCGCAGGGCCACATACGAGCTGGTGGACGACCGGCAGGCACTGGACGCCTTCAGGCTCCTGAACCGTCTGGAAGGCATTGCCCCGGCCCTGGAGAGCGCCCATGCGATCGGCTTTCTCGAACAGTATGCGCCTGGTCACGAGGGGGCCACGGTGCTGGTGAATCTCTCGGGACGGGGAGACAAGGACCTGCACACGGTCCTGCAGGAGGGACTATGATAGCCGAAGCGATACGGACGAGCAAAAGGGCGGTCATCCCCTATGTGACGGCGGGCCTGCCCGATCTGGACACCACGGGAGAGATCATTCGGGCCCTCAGCGATGCCGGCGCGGCAGCCATCGAGATCGGGATCCCCTTTTCCGACCCCATGGCGGACGGTCCGGTGCTCCAGAGGGCCTCCCATCTGGCGCTCAAGGCAGGCTTCACCCTGGAGGGCCTGCTGTCCAGGCTGCCGAAGTGGAGCGCCGGGGTGAGCACCCCGCTGATCGTGATGTCGTACATCAACCCCCTCATGCGAGGCGGGATGAGAAAAACGCTCGCCCGGCTAAAGAGCAGCGGGATACAGGGCGTCATCGTCCCGGACCTGCCCTGTGATGCCGCGGGCATCCATGAAATGTGCCGGGATATCGACATGGACCTCATCAGGCTCGTGGCCCCCGCCACGACCGAAGAGCGGATGCGGGAGGTCGTGTCCCAGTGCAGCGGCTTTGTGTACGCAGTCACGATCAAGGGGGTGACCGGGGCCCGGTCGAGCCTGCCTCCAGAGGTCAAGCGGCAAGTGCAGGACATCAGATCCCTCACGGATCTGCCCGTATGCACAGGCTTCGGTGTGTCCACTGCCATCCAGGTCGAAAACATGCTCTCCTTTTCCGACGGGGTGATCGTGGGCAGCCATCTCATGGACGGGGTTATG
>JALNWY010000251.1 GCA_023230665.1 Deltaproteobacteria bacterium | reverse complement strand
GGTCTGGAACGGCTGCGAACTGTGCCATCCGGAAATATTCATCGGCATAAAAAGGGGAACCACAAAGTATTCCATGGTTGACATCTACGAGGGCAGATTCTGCGGGGCCTGCCATGGTTCCGTCGCCTTTCCGCTTCTTGACTGCCAGAGATGCCATACCCAGAAGGTGCAATAAGACGCATGAAAAAAATAATCTTCTTTGCCCTGATCGGTGTATGCGGTCTGGGCATGTTGGCCGGTTCCATGTTCCCCGACAGTCCGGGAACAGTTTTTGCGGCGGATGACTGGAAACAGGAATTTGCCGAAGTCTGCGGCAAGACCCAGAATGCCATGGAATTTACCCCGGAGGAACTGCGGAGCTTGATCAACCGCTGCATCAGGCTGGAGGAGCGCTTAAACGAACTGAACGGACCGCAGGGTTCGGAAAGAAAAGTGTACGCGACCCGGTTGAAAATGTGCAAGGAACTCTACATCTATACCCTTGAGTACAGGGAAAAAGAGAAATAAGGTCGGTGATGGCGAAAATACTTTTTGCTGCCGTTCTCTTCTGTCTCCTGACAGCCGTATCTTTTGCCGGCAAGATCCCGGACCCGGAGGAACTGGGGAAAGTCGTCCTCAACAATACCTCGTCCAGGGCGGGCATGGCGCCGGTGGTTTTTGACCACTGGCTGCACCGGGCCAAATTCACCTGCCGGCTCTGTCACGTCGATATCGGCTTTGCCATGCAGCGGGGAGAGACCGGGATCACCGCCGACTTCAATATGCAGGGGTTGTACTGCGGCTCCTGTCACGATGGGAAGCGGGAAATAGAGGAAAAAACAATCTTCGCTTCGTGCGCCGAAAAGGCTACCGGCGAGGAGAGAAAACAGTGCGCCAGGTGTCATTCACGGGGCGCGGAGGGGCAGCGGGAATACCAGTTCGAGACATTCACCGGGAATTTTCCCCGACTGCCCGGCGGACATTCCCTTGACTGGGAAAAAGCCGAAGAAGAGGGGATCATCAAACTGATCGACTTTCTGCCCGGTATTTCCTTTCACCGGGACCCGCTGAAGGCTCAGGAGGATTTCTCCATCGAGGTTACGACCTGGGCGTCCGACGTCATCTTCTCGCACAGCAAGCACGCCGTGTGGAACGGCTGCGAGCTGTGCCATCCCGAGATTTTTCCCAGCGCTAAAAAGGGGACCGTCCAGTATTCCATGTTCCAGATCATGCGGGGCGAATACTGCGGCGCCTGTCACATAAATGTCGCCTTTTCCATCTGGATCTGCAACAAATGTCATACAAAGCCGGTGCGTTAGTGTATCCATGCGTTCTCGGAGCTGCGTCCATTGGCCGTGTTGATCTGTGGATGAGATACTGAAGAGCGTGTAATTTTTGTCAGTCATGCGGAAGATTGAAACGTGTCCGTGTGTACTGGTCAGGCACGCCTTTGAACGCTAGGACATCAATCTCGAAATTCCGGTCCTGATGTAAATTTTTGCAAAACCGGCTTGTTGCTGTTCCTTAAGAAGTGATTTCTGGGTCAAGCCGGTTTAATGGGCGAAAAAATCCTGACCGCTTCGTTCAATCTCTGCGCTATATTCATACAGGACGTCAGAGACCATGATGGCGCGACAGGTGCATGGTAGAGCACATCATCGATATCCAATCCCCGCTGAAGGGTGGTGCGCATCATCTCATGTATGTCCGGCACCCTGATTTGTTCAAACCCGCCTTCCTTGGGGACATGCAGGAAGTCGACAAGAACCCTTTTGACATCATGCCGGTAGTAGTGTTCAAGTTATGGGAGGGAGAGGTGCGACCCGTCAACTCCGCCAGCAGTTTTTCCAGGAAGTATCCGACCGGGTGCTTCCGCAAATCTCCTGATACCATGCCGATGCGGAGGCGGTCCGGACCGGCGGCGCAGGTCCATTCCGAAAATTTCCTGTTGACCTTTTTCGCAGCTTTTCGCCCGAAGCGACGGGCTTCATCGAGGTATTCTGTGACAGACAGGCCAGGGAGGTAGTTTACAGACAGACACATCAGCAGGTTGCTGTGCGCCTCAGTATAATCAGGCTTTAATGTCAGCGCTCGGCGGTAGGGGGCGACAGCCTCCTTCAGTCGACCCTGTTCCCTGTAGATGACCCCCAGATTGTAGTGCAGGTGTACATGATCCGGCTTCAATGCAAGAGCCCGGCGGTAGGAGGCAGCCGCCTCGTCCAGGCGGCCAAGATCATGCAGGGCGACCCCCAGATTATTGTGCGCTTCGGCATAATCCGGCTTGAATATGGCAGCCTGGCGGAAGTGAGGATTCATAGGGCAGAAAAAAAAGCTGGCGGAACGTTGGTTCCGCCAGCTTTTTTGCACTCAGTGTGCTTTCAGGTTGCTTTCTGCTTATGCTAAGCTGACAGGCATCAGTCCTGAACGTGGCACTTGTTGCACAGCGAACGCTGGGCCGTACCGTATTTGGCGACAACATCGATGGCAACACCGTCACCATAGTAGCCCACGCCTGTGGCCGGTGCCGTTGACGTAGCTTTCAGAATAGCTGACTTGGAAAGTTGATCGGTCTCGAAGTCCCAGCGACCCATGTTGTTGAAGGCCGAGGCATGGGCGCGATGGCAGGAGAGGCACATGACCTGCGAGTTGGCGTCGGCGCCAGCCATGCTGGTCACGCCGGCGGCAACCAGGGTGGCCTGGTCGGCGGAGCCGGTCTCAATGGGAACCAGCGGGTCAAAAGCGGTGCTCACGTCACCGGTGAAGTCGCCGGTGGCCACATAGCTGTTGTAGTTGGTGTCATAGCCGTCCTTGCTCAGGGTTACCGAGGTCGGGTGCTTGCCGAGCGAGGAGTCGGGGTCGGTCACCAGGTAGTCGGTATGGCAGTTGGCGCACCACTCGGACATGCCGGAGCCGTAGCGGACCTTGTAGCCGTTGGAGCCGCTGGCCAGGGCGATGGGCGCGTCATAGGTGAAGGCAAAGCCGTCATTGGCATTGTGGCCGGCCTCGTACAGGGAGTCGCCGAGGAGGCGGTAGTTGCCTTTGATGGTGCCGGCAGGGGCGTCGGCGGCATAGGAGCCGGAGGCGCCGACCGGCAGCGAGCCGCCCGCGGTACCGTCAAGGACCTGGCCATGGGCGTCGTGGCAGCTCGTGCAGCCAAGCAGGCTAGCGTCATAGGTGCCGCCGGGAGCTGTTGCCAGGGTGCCGTCCGGGTTCAGGCCGAAGTCAACAGCCACGATGTTATGGCCTGCATTGTCACCGGCTACCATGCCATCGCGAGTACCGCCACCTGTATACTCATTCGACAACCAGCCGAAGTCACCGCCGCCGTTCAGGTTGGAGCCGTCGGCGCTGTTGATGCGGTAGCCGCCTGCGCCGGTATGGCAGTTCAGGCAGGTGGAGCTGGCGTCAGAACCTTTCATCAGGGCCTCGTTCGGGCTACCTGAAATCGGGTTTTCCGGGGAGTTGTGCATGGAGTGACAACCGTCGCAATGGGCGACGCCGCCGCCATGGAAGGCCATGGCCGAACCGGCGGTCAGGGTGAACATGCCTGCTGCTGCTACTAAGAATAAATGTTTCGCTTTC
>JALNWY010000250.1 GCA_023230665.1 Deltaproteobacteria bacterium | reverse complement strand
TTTTCACAACCCTTCTTCAGAAGCCGAATTTCAGCCCGAGCATGTATCTGCGGTCCCTGTGCTGCCCTGCATAGGTGCCCACTTCTTCGGCATAGGTGAGCAAGTCGATCAGGACATAGCGGGCATCGATCTCCAGACCGAGCGTGGTGTATCCCTGATAAAGGCCTGCGCGTACGGCAAAGAGTTTTTCAAACTGATACTCGACACCGATCCGGATCCTCTTGCCCGGGTCATCGTCATCATCGATCATGCCGGCCACATCGAAATAGTCCAGGGCGAAAAGCCAGGAATCGACACTGGCGGCGATCCCGACATCCACGTGCTCTTCGATATCGCGCGCGTGGCCCATGTCCGACCCGATGAGATTGTTGGCGCTCAGGCCGATCTGAAAAACAACATCCTTCTGCCCGATGGCGACCTTCTCGAACCGGTAGATAAAACCGATGTCGAGCAGGATCCCGGAGCCGTCCTGCACATCGTCTTCCACCATGTCGTCAAAGTTGTCGCTGGTGATGTCGGGCACGGTGTATGTCTCGTTGAGGCTCTTGCGCACTACGTACTTCAGGCTGGCGCCGATGGAGAGGGCATCGTTGAAAAAGGCGTGTGCATATCCCAGGGCAGCGCCGACATCTGCGGTGCTGTCGATCACGAGGCTGGGATACTGGTAGTTCCGGGCAATGAAATTGGTGTTGGCCGCGCCGAAGATCCCGAAGGCGAAGTGGGGTCTGATATAGTAGGGAAAGACCGCAGCAGCCGCATGGGAATATTCGCCGATATAGTCTCTCAGGAACTCCGCCACCTCAAGCTCGTTGTCGGTGTCGACGTCAAGAATGTCGGTGTAGGCGTCATAAGCGCCCTGGCCCACTTCCGCCTCGACGGCCAGGAGCACGAGCCGCCGGTCCGGGACATGAGAGAGGCCGGCAGGGTTATAGAACAGGGCATTCTGATCGTTCGACACGGCGACAAATGCGCCCCCCATTCCCAGAGGCCGGGCCCCCCGGTAGATATAGTTGTATTCACCCGCAAAAAGCATGGATGAAACAAGGACAAATATGAGCGCAGGAACGCAGCACAGAAGTTTTTTCATCGTATCCCCCACTTCATTCTCTTGCGAGCGGCTACTCGGCAGAGAAACTGTTCACAAGATTATAAACACCGGCAGTGGTCATGGTTGAAGTGATTAAGTTCACGTCGATTTCATCCATCGGCCTTTGCATTGCAAACGCAAGGAAGTTTCCAAGAGAGTCTCTCACTCTATTTTGTTCTGGTGTCGCACGGAAGAAGGCCTGAACAGCTCTGTAGATGTCTATGAGGTCTTTCTGATACGGGTTCAGAGACTGGGGATCGTCCGCCTCGACGCCAAAGTCGCCTTCATTGAGTCTGCTCCAGTCATACCGTATTCCCCCTGAAAAGTTGATATAATACAAGTAGGCCTGCATATTGATAGGGACCGGAATTGTTCCCGGTTTGCGATCTTCAGGCTTAAGTGACAGGCTGTAGTTCATGCCGTCGGCAACTGCATTGCCTGTTACGAAGATGAAGTGGGCCGCCGATGCGACACCAAGTTGGATCTCGTCGTCCAGAGAATGGAGATCCCCCTCCACCAGGATCTTCAGAATATACTGCGCCTGTTCAAGATCATCGATAAGATACCCAATACAATGCCCATCGATAAACTGTGCGGTTTTATACACGTCATAATTACTGTCGCTCTCGTCAAGAGAGGTGAGGACAGCTCCGGTTTCTGCATCACATTGACTCTCATCATCGAGTTCCGGCGCCCAGGATAGGGCAAGGGATTCGGCCACCATATCGAAGTCTTCCCGCTCGCCCTGTCCGGAATACTCGATGAGCTCGACAAAATCGATACCTGCCCTGCCCATATAAGCAGAGCTGAGCAGCCTCGACACCCGCGGGTCCGGGCTGGTGGCCGTGTAGATTTCCGTCAGTATCTGAATGGTCGTGGCATAGTCCCGGCTGTCCAGGGCAATGGCCGCTTCTTCAATAACCGCGTCGCGGCCCGAATCGCTGGATATGCCCTCAAAAGCGCTGTCATTGCTGCACCCGGATAAAAAAAGGAGCAGAGCCAGCATTGTGGTGGTTGTCTTCATTCCAATCCCCCCGCGCAAACGAAAACCATACACTTCCCGGGTTCTCTGGATAAATATATCACGAATGTGCAAATTACACGCCATTATAGCCGGTTCTTGCCTCATGTCAAAAGGTTTCCTTGGCCGTCATGGGCATTCTGTGAAAAACCTGTTCTGGAAGCGCGCCCGCGTTTCCCTGGATATCCCGCACAAGGGGGGTGTTCTTTGCCGGCAAGGCCAATGTTCATCAAAAGGGTGGCCGCCCTTTTTTCACGTGACCGGCAAGGAGAAAGAGAAGCGCTGCCCGCTGCTGTCCGGCAATGCAAAGCAGCTTTCCCGGTGCTTGAAAAATCCTGTGAAGGAAAATATTTCTCCGATAATGGGTAAAAGTTTTCACAGATCCGGGAGGCATGGCGACCGGAAACACCAGGGACGTATGAACACAAAAGGGCAGAGAAAAAGCATGTTTCTCAAAGGACTTAGCCTGCGGGCCAGGAGATCGAAGCCGGCGCCTTCCCTCCAAGCAGGCTCCGGGACATGCGGGAATGAATATTGCATTTTGTGCAATAATAAGCTATAGTTAAATTGTATGAGAGATCCGGCGCGCGCGATATGCCGGGCAGGAGATGCGGGGATGATAAAGAAGAGTTCTCTTGGGGCGTTCGTGGCGGCGTGCGGCATGGCCGTGCTCCTGGCGGCATGTTCGGGGAGCGGCAGCAGCGATGAAGTCGTTGCCGGGGAATCTGTCTATGATCCCGGGGCCTCCATGGCAGCTGTCGGCTTTGATGAAGCGTGTGAGATCGGTCTTTGCCTCGTGGACGGGCAGGGCAATGTATTCCCCTTAAAAGACGGCGATTTTGTGGAGCCCGGCAACAGGACCCTTGCGGTAGAGATGCGGTGCGGGCCCTCCGCCATCGATCGGGTATATGTCTCGGACGGCTCGGCATACCAGGTGGAGGCGCTGCCCAGGGACGGCCGTTATATGTGCGAGTTCGCCGTGAGCGAGGAAGATCTCTACCAGGTGGTTCTCGTCCAGGTCGTCCACCCCGGCGGGCGGGCGAGCAAGGACAAGATCGTCCTGACCACGAGCCGGCCCATTCCTTCGGGGTCCTATGTCAGGAATGGGGTGGGAGTCATGGCGGCGCAGGAGCTGCTCGATCTCCAGAAGCAGGGCCTCGCTTTTGTGCTGGATGATAAAATCGGCGAGGTTTTCGATTCGCTGAGCCGGCAGGGGGCATCGTTCATAACCGGACTCTCCTATGGAGACAGCGATCCGGACACCCCGGATATCGTGGTGCATGCCCTGGAGGCCGTCCGTCTCGACGAGCTGCCCTCCGCAATTCTGCGCCTGCAGTTTACCATAAAGGCTGTTTCGCTCTCGGCCTTGCCTGTCTACGGCCGGCCCTTTGTGTCCACAGCCTCGAACGATCTTCTGGTCGAGACCTGTATTGCGGTTGGAGATACGGGCCAGGATGGTGCTGTGCATCTGGTGTTCGATCTCCTG
>JALNWY010000249.1 GCA_023230665.1 Deltaproteobacteria bacterium | reverse complement strand
TGCATACTTAAATTCCCCCTTTAATTTGTTTGTGCTTCTCGACAGGTACATGTTTCCCGCCGAGATATCTGAAGTTGATGGGAGATTCGCCGGATACCGGGCACCTTCTCACTCCCAAGTCTTGATGTCCGGATATCGTCCCTGCATACCCTCCCGCGTTTCGCCGGGCGGCTTGGGGCAAGTACCGGATTATCCTCCCGGTATCCTAATAAACCCATGATCACTTCATGCCTTATCCCTCCCTTTGGTGCCGGTGTTTCATTTTTTCTATTTTTGTACCTATATGTCCAAGCTTCCCCGAGTACGCCGTTGCCGGCGTCTCAGACAATGCGCCGCTGATTTTCTAATGCCGAGCCTATCCGATCACGACAGGAAAAACCGGATGATAAACCAGAAATCGAATCCCATACGGATGGTGCGCACATTCATGATAAGCCCTGCTGGATTCATGTAGCGAAGAGCACCGAGACGTAAGACCGATTAGATCACCATGGTTGTTTGTGTAATCAAATTGCCCTTCCTGCATATGCACCCTCATGAATAGCCTGGTAGATCTTTCGCGGCTTCAAACAGTCGCCAATCACATGGATCTCGCTGAAATTTTCCATCAGAGGCTGGATGAGATCCTGGTCAGGAGTGAACCCAGTTGCCAGGATGAGCGCATCACCCTTGATCGTCTTCCTGTTCTGGCCCCCATCCAGCACTGCCACCTCTCCATCGCCAATCTGTTCTAGTTTCCAGCCCTTGAGAATTTCCACTTTCCCTTGTTTGAGCAACGAAATGAGTGCTATTCGGGCACGGGGCTCCAGATCGAGCGCGATCTCACTGCGCATCTCCAAGAGGATTACCTCCCTCTCCCTGCCCTGTCCAGCCAGATGGGCAGCGATTTCGCAGCCCATAGCAGCCCCTCCCGCGATCAGGACCCTTTTCCCCGGCTGCAAGTTTCCGGAAAGAAGGTCCAGGGCGCTTGTCACAAAGGGTTGGTCCACCCCGGGAATCTGCGGTATGAGAGGTTGCGAACCGGTTGCCAGAACGACCGCGTCAGGCCTCATCTCTTTCACCATATCGATGGTTGCGCGGCAGCGGTACCGAACGTCCACCTTAAGGGCATTGACTTGTCTGATCAGGTATTCCAGAAAGCGCCGCATCTCGGATTTGAATTCAGGAACGGATGCATAGCGAAGGAGGCCCCCGAGCCTATCCTTCTGTTCGAGCAGTGTCACCCGGTGACCTCTCAGGCTCAGCGTCCTCGCCGCTTCCAGCCCGGCCGGTCCACCGCCTATGATGCAAACGCGCTTGGATTTGGATGCCGGGCGTATTCTCATCAATCGTTCCCTCCCCGCCTCGGCGTTGACCGCGCACCGTTGCGCCTTGTCCTCCATCATCCTGCTGCGGCAGCCTTCGTTGCAGCGCAAGCACGGGCATATATCATCCAGGCGACCTGTCCTTATTTTATCAGGAAGCGCCGGGTCTGCGATGAGGGCCCTGCCCATTGCGATGAGATCGGCCTTCCCGCTTTGGAGAGCGTCCTCGGCAAGCCGGGTGTCGTGAATCGCCCCCACGGCGATCACCGGGACATGCACCTTTTGTTTGATCCCTTGCGCCAGATGAAGGAGATGCCCTTGAGAAAAATAGACCGGGATTACAATATCCTGTCCGGTTTCAGCGCTTCCCCCGGAAACATGGATGTAATCGACTCCCTGCCTTTCGAGCCTCACGGAGAACTCCTGTGCATCTTCCGCAGTCAGTCCGCCCTGCATGAATTCGTCACCGCTGATCCGGTAGCCGACTACGTAATCCCTCCCCACCCTGGATCGCACCCGATCCAGGACCTGTAGTCCGAAAAGGCCCCGGTCATGACCATAGCGGTCCTGCCGGATGTTTGTGTAAGGCGATAGGAACTGGGCTATCAAATATCCATGGCCTCCGTGAATCTCGACGCCGTCAAATCCGGCTGCCCGTGCGCGATATGCGGCTTCGGCAAAGGCCTGTACTATTGACTCTATCTCTTCCTCGCTCATTTCCCGGGGTTTTTCATTGGCGTAATTCGGGATCGCCGAAGGGGCAATGGGTTTGAGGCCTGTGAATTTCGCAGAAGAGCTTCGACCGGCGTGACATATCTGCAGGATAGTCTTGGCACCGCATTCCTGAATCGCTTCGGCCAGCTCAGCCA
The DNA here is from genome assembly GCA_023230665.1 of Deltaproteobacteria bacterium. Classification (GTDB taxonomy): domain Bacteria; phylum Desulfobacterota; class Desulfomonilia; order UBA1062; family UBA1062; genus Phosphitivorax. The sequence goes on along the minus strand of JALNWY010000249.1, from coordinate 1,457 downwards.
GACCCGCTATGAACCGGTCATGGTAGACACCGAGCTGGCCGTGCCTCGCCTTACTCTCGTTCTGGTCGATATAGCAATATTCCACGATGATGAGGCCGGCACCGCCTTTTGCCCGCTCCACGTAATAATCGATGAGCTTCTGCGATACACTGCCGTCAGTATTGCATAGCCGAGAGAGCATCGGGGCCATCGCGATCCGGTTGCGAAGCCATAACCCTTTCAAAGAAAATCCCTGCATAAGCAATGAATTATTCATCTTTCCTCTTCTTTATGTTTTCTCAGCCGCTGCCGTTCGCACAGGAAAGAGGGCTCCCACCCCAAAAGGGTTGGGATATGAACATATGTCAAATCGCATGGCTGCATGGTGACTTTAAACCGTGAGATATTTCTTCATGATTGATTCGTTGGCCTTCAGCTCTTCAAAGGTGCCCGCATATTTTATCTCGCCGGTGTCGATGATCATGCACCTGACACCTAGCTCACTGGCGAACATAAAATTCTGCTCGGCAAGCAGTATGGACATGCCCTCTTCCTGAAGCATCCGGATCTGCCGGGCGATATCATCCACGACAACAGGGGCAAGCCCGATCGTTGGCTCGTCCAGCAGGAGGAGATCCGGATTGGACATGAGTGCCCGCGCGATGCATAGCATCTGCTGTTCACCGCCGCTCAGATTTTTTGCCCATTTTTTCGAATACCTCTGAAGAACCGGAAAGAGTTCATATACCTTTTCCAGGCTCCAGATTGTGTGGCTTTTCTTTTGGGGATTGTCTCTCCGTGCGATCTCCAGATTTTCTTTGACTGTCAGATTGCCAAACACCCGCTTCTCGGCAAAGGCTGTTATGATTCCCTTTTTCGCGATCTTATTTGCAGAAAGCGCCGTTATGTCCTCACCGTAAAAAAATATCTTTCCTTCTTTTGCCGGGGTGAAACCAGCGATGCTTCGCATGGTGGTAGTTTTTCCGGCCCCGTTTCTTCCCAGAAGGCACAGGACTTCTCCCTCGCTGATGTCCAAGGAAATACCGAAAAGAATATGGCTCAATCCATAATAGGTGTGAATGTCCTGTACACGGAGAATTTGTTTCGTGCTGTGGGTCACCTTTTGCCTCCCAGATAGATTCTATGGACAAGCTCATTACTCTTGATATCCCTTACCGTCCCGTTTGCCACGATCCGTCCGTTCTGGAGGACCCAGATGTAGTCGGACACCTCGAAAATCACGTTCATGTCGTGCTCACAAAGCAGAACAGTGCATCCGGTTATCTTGATGATCTTCTTGATCGTATCGAGGATGTCACCCTTTTCCTCAACGCTCATCCCCGATGTGGGCTCATCCAGCGCGAGCAGTGTCGGTCTCATCGCCAGGGCTATGCCGACCTCCAGCCGCTTCTGATTTCCGTGGGAAAGCTGCCCGGCAAGCATGTCAGCCTGTGCCGCGAGTCCGATGTTCTCCAGAT
>JALNWY010000248.1 GCA_023230665.1 Deltaproteobacteria bacterium | reverse complement strand
TTACAGGCCCGCACGTAGTCACGAGGCAGCCCGCGGGATGACCCATGGACCAAGATGCTCGATGAAACTGATTTGATGCCGCTTCGCGGACATCCGATGCGAGAGGTTTGGTCGACCCCATGGGCGCTCATCCGGGTGGATGCATCGCTTGCGTTTATTACAAGTGCATGAAAGTCAGTGTCCAACTTGACAGTGTGTCCCATCCTCTGCAGGGCTATAACTTTCGTGCACTCAAATGCCAGACAAAATGCTCTTATTTTAATACTTGACAGAGCTATGAGAGGTTGGGGTGAGCCTGCGAACCCCAACAATTCCGATCGGTTGCGTTGGGCTTCGCAGGCTCAGCCCAACCTACGTGACTGATGTTTGAAAAATACGAAGAACCCAATCCAGCCGAAAGCTGAAAGCTTCAAAATCAAAACCTCGCACCTTGAACCTCGAACCTCATACCTTTCGCGTCAGCGAACTTGAAACACCCTTGTTGCTTCTCACATTAAAAGAACAGGTATTTTCTGATTATCTTGATAGTGTTGTCTGATTATTTTGACAACTTCCCCGGTTATCGGCATAGCCGGGGAAGCGTCCGTGATCATGTTTGTGCTTAGAATGGTTCCCGGTCCTGTTGTTTTTTTTCAACCGGCCGATAGCCGTCTCCCTCTGCAGTGATTTCCCGGCAGTAGTCCTTGACCAGTTCTCTCAGTTTGTCGGTAAGCTCCAGGAGTTCAGCCAGGAAGCTGATGGTGTTTTCTGCTTTCATGTTGTCCCTCCTTTTAAAAAATTTCCGAGTCTGCCAGCCTGACATGCTCGGCAGTGACTGTCTGTGATTTTTCAGCGGCAGCGGCGATCATGGCGCCGCGGGCCAGATGATTGGCCTTTCTGAACAGGCCGCCTGAACCCTGGTGAACAGCGGTGACGGCCTGTTCGTCAAAGGGTGTAGCCTTGAGGCCGGCGATTTTGAGATGATGGCCGAGATACTCTTCCATGCCCTGGCGGTTGACCGCCTTGAGATGGCTTCTGGCTACGATCCGAGAAGCCAGAGGAATGGCGGTGCGATAGAGCAGATTGTCGGCCAGATTGTTCTGCCCGGCCAGCACCACCGGCAGCCAGGGTTTCGAGTCTCCCTCGAACTGGGTGATGGTGTGCAGTTCGGCAAAGACATCAAGGCGCAGCAGAGAGGCTTCATCAATGACCAGAAGGGGCTGCTGTTTTTTACCGATAACCAGGTCATGAATCTGCTGTTTGATCATCCTGGTGAGCGTTGCCCGGGAAGAGGAAGCGGTCTGGCAGTCGAGCTCGGCAAGCAGCTGCCGGTATACCTCCAGGATCGAGCCGGCGGAAGCGGTGATCCAGAGCGGTTTGTATTTTGCCGGATGGAGCTGTCCGCAGCACCAGCGCAGGGCCGTGGATTTGCCAGCGCCGACCTCGCCGGTAACCAGGGCGATGGCGCCGAGCCTGACCGCATACTGGAACCGCTCCTGTACTCCAAGCAGATCATCGGTTTGCAGGATGGCCTTCAGTTCGAGATCGGCCCCGAAGGGTTCTCTTGCCAGTCCGAAGAATGCGCGATAGGCCATGGTCTACCCCCTTTTCATGAAGGGCAGCAGGCCCTGGCGGCAGGTGTGCTCATCGACCTGCAGCCGGTCGCGGTCCTTGTCCCGCTTCACCTGGCAGTTGATCTTGAGATCGACCGGTGTGAGCAGTCCGTGCGACTGGCCCTGATAAAAAATTTCCACCCGCTCCGGATTCTCTTCATGGTAGAGCAGGCTGACCTGTTCACCGATCAGCCTGGTCGGAGTCTCGTAGAGCCGGCCCTCGATGGTAATGGTGCGGTCTCTGGTCACCCGGCGGCGCACCTCCTTGCGGAAGTGATCCTCCAGATCGATCGGCGGTGATCTGACCAGCTCCACATGCCGGGCAAAACGGTTGAACGGCGACTCGCCGGTGGAGGAATGGGTTTTGTGCTGATAATCCTGCTCCAGCCAGGAAGTGAATCGGCTGTTGAGCTCATCCAGGGTTCCGCCCGGGAAGGACGGCATAAACCTGCTGCGGACCGTCCGGAAAAAGCGTTCCACCTTGCCCCGGCCTTGCGGCGTATAGGGCGGCGAATGGACCAGAGCTATGCCCAGCGAGGCGCAGACCCGCTCCAGGTGCCGGGACCGGAAGGCGGCGCCGTTGTCCACATAGAGCTTGCGCGGCACCCCTCTGGTCAGGAGTGCCCGCCGGAAAGCGTCCAGCCAGGAGGCCAGCCGCTCGGACAAGTAAAAGCCGCCATAGGGGATCAGCCGGGAATGATCGTCGAGAAAGGCAATAAGATAAGCCTTGCGTTTTCTGCCGGCAACGTCAACCGCGGGACCGTGCATGACATCGGATTGCCAGATATCATTGGGAAGCTCGGCCTCATAGCGGCGGCGGTCCGTTCTGGCGGCGGCCTGCCTGCTTGACAACCCTTCCCGCTGCAGGATGCGGTAGGCGGTGGACAGGCTGAGCGTAACTCCCGGATCCACCAACTTCTTCTCGGTAAGCTCCTCCACCACTCGGTTGACCGGCAGGCTTGGCTTCTGTTTGCGCAGGCGTACCAGAGCCAGAACGGTCTCTTCGTCGATCTTCCGGCTTCGGCCCCGATCTGATCTGCCGGCCGGATACAGCGATGCCAGCTCGCGGCCGCCCTGTTCATACAGGCGCAGCCAGCGACGGATGGTGGCGGCCGATACCCTGGTCCGGTTGGAATACGGGATGTCCCAGCGTTGCTCACTCTTCTGCCTGATTAAGCCGGTCAGTTCGCCCGGGTTCAACCGGGACGACACCAGTTCGCTGATCACCCCGAAACGGAACAGGGCGACCTCTTCCCGCTGCTTGTTGTCCATGTGATACCTCCTTGAGTATGGGGTTGCAATGCCGGTTATCCGGCTTTTTCCCCCATAACACTCCTAAAGAAGGCTGGGCAGGGCTACAACACGGTAGGGTGGTTGAAGAGTGACTCTGTTTTCATGTAATTTTGCAGTGGTAACAGGGATTATGCCTTGACCGGCCAGCAGGTCAAAGCCTGCAGAAATGCTGCCGGTAAACCAAAAACCAAACAGCATGCGGATCATTCGTCGCAAGCGCCGCCACCATATACGCTGGCGGGAACGGGGCAAATCCGGGCGCCAGCGCTTCTTCTCCGCCCGCCACATCACGGCGGAACGAATCTCCTCGATGGAACTGCGATAGCGCTTCCAGAAGCCTGCCGGACGCAGACGATGGACACTGCGACAATGAGGGCAATAAAGACGGCGGAGATAAAGACAATGGGGAAAGCAGGAAAAATAGGCGGCTACAAAGCCATGCCACCAGAGTACACCGCCGCAGCAGGGACAGAATAACGGCTTCGGCCAAGGATAATTTTTGCCAAGGCGGGCAATCTCCTTGACGGATGCCTGAACAAAAAGTACCAGTTGATTAACTCCTTCAGGAAGGTTGTTTTCCTGGACGGAGGGGGTGGTGGATCTTTGCTGAGGTCCATCACCCCGTTTTCGTAAATCAGGATGGATTAAGATCAATATAATCCAATTTCGTACCGGTATTCGTTAACAGATTCTGAAAAAAATAGCCCCTTTTTGTTCAGACATTTTGGGGATCAACATCGTGCATAGCTCAATT
>JALNWY010000247.1 GCA_023230665.1 Deltaproteobacteria bacterium | reverse complement strand
TGCTCTCCTTGATCGCCTGCATCTTGGCCTCGTGCAGCTTCGCGTACAGGTCCCGGGCGGCCGATCGCAGCGCCATGTCGGGCGCCAGCATCATCAGACTGGGCGCGGCCAGACCCGCCACAATGGCAATGACCGTCAGGGTGACCATCAGTTCCACCAGGGTGAAGCCGCAATGAAGGAGGGCCTGCGGTGCTGCCTGTCCGGTTTTTTTGCTCATGGGTTAATTGCTTGAAACAAAAGAAACTGCAAATCGAATAGAATGACATCATACTATATGGATGCACGTATAAACTATATATAATTAAAAATCAAACGATAAATGCATGTAGGGATTGTGGATAGACTATCTTCCTGTAAAATCAGGGTAATATAAAACCAAAAAAGACGCTTGCCGGCCGCGAACAGTTTTTTCTGCCGCCTTTCAATGAGGATAATCGATACCCGAGGCTAAGATGGGCGACGTTTTGACGAGGTGTTCATTTCGAATCTTGTTCCATAGTAGACAATTGACAGGGGAGGTTCAGCCAGATATCATCAAAAAATGGGCCTGGCCTGTCTGAGCAAAATTAGGATTCCTGAAATTTTCTCTATGCAATTAAGCGCAAGCATGTGAATGATGATTATCTTTCACTCAATATAGAGGGGTGGTTTTAATCAGGGTTGCCTCAAGATTATTAGGGCGGGGACGGAAAATTTGAAAATCGTAATAATTGCCGGTCCAAATGGGGCAGGGAAAACTACCTTTGCACGGGAGTATCTTCCCGGTGAAGCTGATTGCGTAGATTTTATAAATGCGGATCTTATCGCTGCGGGTTTATCACCTTTTAAGCCTGAGGCAGCAGCTTTTCGCGCAGGACGGTTAATGTTGGAAGAGATAGCCGAGCGTGTACGTCACCGTAAAAATTTTGCATTTGAAACGACCCTCAGTGGGCGAACTTATGCGCGGGACATTACTTCTTGGCAGGCAATTGGTTATCGGATTAAACTTATTTTCTTGAGCCTTCCTCGAGTAGAAATGGCGGTTGCCAGAGTAACCGGCAGAGTGGCCCAAGGTGGTCATTCCGTCCCGGAGAAGGTAATTCGGAGGAGATATGCAGCAGGTCTAAGAAACTTTGAGGTACTCTATAAGCCTCTGGTTGATGACTGGATTCATTATGATAATTCAGGTATTATGCCGATTCTGGTAGAATGGGGGGAAAAAATATGAAAAAAAAATCCGGTCCACAAGATCCCGATCTCCGGGGAGTAGAGAAAGCACTGAAGCGCTCGGCGGCAAATGCCCTGAAATTAGCCCGTGTTACCAATACGCCTTGCTATGTAATGAAAAATGACAGGATAGTAGATCTGGTTCAAGAAAAAAGAAAGAAGAGCGTTCCCGCAAATAGATAAAGCCAAAATGATAACCGATCGCTCCCGGCGAAGCCGGATTCCCCTCGTCCGCACTTAGGCATCCGCCCTGAGCTTTTTAGGCTGTAGGCTGTTAGCCTGTTAGACTATTTATTTCCCTCTACCTCCGGGAGAGGGTGGCCAGCGGCCGGGTGAGGGGTTCTTCAACCATCAGCGAAGCTGCAAACTTTTTCTGTCATCTGGTTTCTGTTTTCTGATAAGCTGCCAACTGCCGACTGCAAACTGCCAACACCCGGCGAAGCCGGCCCGTAAAACCTCTTGCATAATTCTTCTAATTAGTGTCCATCCGGAAACCCCAGTTTTGAGATGACAAGGGGTGCTCGTAGCTGGAGGCGCACGTGATTTCCGCTACCCGGTAAAGTGATTTTAATGTTTTGGGCCGTTCTTTCTCAATTTTGGACGCAGTGACCCCTTGCTCGTGCTTTATTATGGCAACCTGCCTCGAGTTCTCAGGCCGCAGCCAGCTTCGTTCTGGCTAGGACCAGAAGGTTGTAGGAAACGATCGAACTCCAGACGTACCGACCGAATCCAGTCCAGCCTTTCCATGTGCAGCGATCAAGACCGAACGCGCGTTTGAGGGTGGATATCCCTGCCTCGATACCGGCCCGGAAGTTGCGCAGCTTTTTGTAAACCCAGGCACTCTTGGCCATGTCGAGTACCGACAGCCCCCGCTTCTTGGCAAAGACGGCATCCTTTATCTCATGCTCCTTGGCAAAGGCAAGGTTGTCCTGCGAGGCGAAGCCACCGTCCACAGATACCTGCCGGGGCATACGGCCGTACAGTGCCTGCTGTCTTTGCAGCAGCGGAGCGTACTGCTCCGTATCGGCCGGATTGCCACGCACGATCAGACAATCGAGGATCAAAGTCGAGGAGCCGCCCGTGAGAAAGATCTTGTGGCCGAACTCGGTCTCACGCCGCTTCTTGACAATGATGTCCGTGTGGTCCTCGAAGAAGGAGACCACTTTCTCCGAAGCGGCCACCTGCTCTCCCTTGAAAACACGACGGTCGGTCTGGTCGATGACCTTGTCGAGAATGCCGACGGCGCGCGCCAGTTTCTCAGCCAGGACTCGGCCGGCAAAGAGTTCGTCCATCACCAGCGCTTGATGGGCGGAGAGTTCCGGGATTGCCGCCACGGCATAGTCCCTGACCTTGCCGGCATACAGGAGCAGGTCCTGGTAAGCGCTCCGGCGAACTTGTTCTTTCCTGGTGTTGAGAATGGTCAGCACCCGCTTCTTGACTACTCGCCGATGATCGCTGAATTGATAGCGGGGAGCCGGAGTGAGCTCCTTGCCTTCGGCCAGCCAGCGGGTGATGATCCTGATCCCGTCGGCCAGTAGGGTTGAGTCCGTGGGATGGTGGATATCGGTCTCTACTGCGGTGGCATCGATGCGGACCTTGCGGCCGGACTCGATCTTTTCCTGCTTGGCGTAACCGATAATCTCCCGGTGCAGTGCCTCCCAGGTTTCTTCCCGCAGGGCTTTGATGTTCTGCTGCAGGATCGACTTACCGGGATACTGCCCCATCTCCAGACGGGAGAAACCTCGAAAGGAACTTGAATCTTCCAAATGAAAGGCCAGTTCCTCGTAGGTGAGCTGCCGATACTGCTTCAGAATGGCACAGCGCAAAACCTGCTCAGCGGTCATCCCCTCCCGACCAGTGGTCGGAAGGCTTGAGCGCACCAAGTCCTGATATGCCAGTTCCAATACCTGGGGGGTGGCATCGAGCACTTGGGATATCTGTTGCAGCTCTTGGGCGATTTGGTTCCGGGCCATGATCGTGAACAGATTCAGCTGCGGGTTAAATTTTCGGCGCATAACGGGAATCCAAAAAATAAATTACCTAATGATACCAGCATATTGAACTCACAACCTATCATGACGCACCGGAAAATCATAGCAAATTCTTCGTTGTTTTATAAAAATATCAACCTGTTGCAGTTTCCGGATGGACACTAATTAGTCACGCAGTTTGGGGTGAGCCTGCGAACCCCAACGTAACTGATCGGAATTGTTTGGGTTCGCAGGCTCACCCCAACCTACGCCTATTGAATTCCCGCCCGGATCAGCAGCCTCAACCACCAGCGAAGCTGCAAACTCCTTCTGTCATCTGTCTTCTGTCCTCTGACTTCTGATATGCTGCCAACTTCCGGCGCAGCCGGGTGCCCCCCTCATCCGCCCTCCGGGCACCCGTCCTGAGCTTTTTAGGCTGTAGACTGTTAGTCTGTTAGGTGTTTATTTCCCTCTCCAAGGGAGGTATGCGAACACAGTGAGACTCCGGGAGGATGGCCAAAGGCAAAATGAGA
>JALNWY010000246.1 GCA_023230665.1 Deltaproteobacteria bacterium | reverse complement strand
CTGTTGCGGCGTGGTCACGGCATCACCTCCTGCTCCCCGGGCTTTTTGCCCGGCCCGGGCGAACCGAACACTTCGTTCACAACGGGCGAAAGATCTTCACCAAGCTGTGTTACCCTGGCCGCCACGCGGGCGAGCGATTCCCGGTCGACCTCCTGCAGCAGTGACCGGGCAAATCCCTGGAGGAGGGCAGGGGGGTACTGGCTCTGAATCCGGGTCAGGAGCTCCTCGGCCGCCTTGATGAAGCAGTTGGCGATGGCGGGCAGCGCGCACACGATTGCGAGCGGGACCTCGGGGTCTTTTTCAAGGAGCGTCCGGACGAGGCGCGGGCTGTTCTCCGGGTCGATGTTCCGGAGCAGGGCTCGGAGGTTATCCTTGAATGCGGTTTTCGAGAGAAGCCGGTCCAGGACTCTGCTCTCCATGTCCAGCAGTCCTCTGGAGGTATGGCTGTTCATGCGTCGCCTCCTTACAGGGTCTCGCAGTTGAAGAAGTACCGGGCGGATTCCATCTGGCAGAGCTGCTTGCCGCCCATCCAGAGCTGGATGATCTTGATGTCGCGCCAGTGCTTCTCGATGTCCCAGTCGCGGTCAGGGCCGTAGCAGCCCAGGACATCCATGGCCTTTCCGAGATTTTCCACGGCCCTGTCCGAGACAAAGTCCTTGATATTGCGGATCTTGCCCACCAGCCCTTCGGAGCCGAGCGGGAGGCCGTAGGGCGTGTTTCTCCGGTCGCCCATCATGGCGGCCTCGTGGCCGAGAATCCTGCAGATGTCGATGTCGCCTGCGATCCGGCCGATGACGCCTGCCACGGCCTCGTTCTCCTTGAGGGGCCTGTTGCGGTAGGTGCGCGTGGATACGAACTCATACAGGCGCTCGTACATGTTCATCATGGCGCCTGTCAGAAATGCCGTGCTCGCCACCTGGCCGAAGGAGATGAGCTGGTAGAAGGCCTCGGCGTCCCTCCCCGGACCGTGCGCCCGGTACCACACCGGCACCCGCACGTCGTCGAACCAGATGTCTCCGTTCTTGTCGGCGGCCATGCCCGCCTTTTCATAGGGCCCTCCCTGGGTGACGCCCTTTGCATCGGCCGGGACATAGATGAAGGCGAAGTCTTCGATATTCGAAGACCCGGGCCGGGTGGTGCAGGGCACGCCGAACAGCCTGGCGACCCCGCCCGAATTGGTGGGCCAGAGCTTGTGTCCGTTGATGACCCACTGATCGCCCTCCAGCCGGGCCGTGGTGCGGATGGTTCTGCCCTTGAGCAGGCCCATGTTCTCGATGTCGGAGCCGCCCTGCGGCTCGGTCATGGCATTGGCGGCGAACACCGCCTTGTTCGTGCTGCAGAACATGGGGGCGAACTCGGCGATGAGCCGTTCGTTCACATAGGGCTCCAGGTGAATGACCAGCAGGGGCCAGAACGTGACCGCCAGGGCCACGGCCATTCCGGTGTCCGCCCTGCCGAGCTCTTCGCAGAGCTGGTAGGCGAAGCGGAAGATATAGTCGGATCCCGCAAGCCCCCATCCCCCGTATTCCTGGGGGAAGAGGGCCTTCTGGAGGCCGAGCCCCCCCATGATCCTGTCGAAGGCGGGCTCGATCAGGGCGTGCTCCTTCCAGTCCTCGTCATATCGCCTTCTCAGGGGCATGACCTCCTGCTCGATGTTCTTTCTCAGGACTGTTCTGAGGTGCTTGTCCAGGGGGGAGAGGTATTCCAGGGGCCGGGAAAACTCATCGAAATGATCCATGTCCTCTCTCCTCTTCAGATCTCTCTGCAGTCATAGAAGCATCGGGCCGTGTCCATCTTCACCGGGGCCTCGGCACCCACACCGCACAGGAGCGACTGAATGGTCTTGACGTCGCGCCAGTGTTTTTCCGCGTGCCATTCCTTTGCGTAGCCTGCCGAGCCCATGAGCTCCATGCCCCGGTTGATTGCCCGCATGATGCCCTTCTGGATTCTTGCCCCGATCATTACCGCATAGGTGTACTGGCCCTCGGTATCGAGTGACCACGCACGTCCGGAGGGAGAGACGAGCCGGGCAAGGTCGTGGAGAAGAAGCCTCGAGCAGGCGATCTCCTCGGCCACATCGGCAAGGACCGATGCGCACAGCGGGTTTTCCTTGAGCGGGCCGGAGCCCCTGATGACCCGGCTGTCGCTCCAGTCGCCGAGGATCTCGAAAAAGTTCATCCCGGCGCCCAGACTCACCCCGCCCAGAAAGAGGTTGAGCAGGGTGAAGAGCATCGGGACAGCCTCGGGCTCTTGGATGAGACTCTCTCGCGTGATTTCCGTTTCAACGAAGGATATGTCGGCATTTGCAAGGGCGTTGAGGCCCGTTGTCAACACCTCCCTGCCGCGCTCGATCCCCGGTTTATCTCCCGGTACCAGCGCGATGCAGGGCCTGCCTTTCTCGTCGGCGCATACGGCGAGGAAAAGGTCGGCTCTGAGCCCGGCGGCAAGGGGCCGGATGTTCGCGCCGGATAGTGTCGGCCCACTGTCCCGGGATTCGACCAGCGCGGGGATCGAGCGGCCTTTGTACAGCGGGGTCTCCCGGCCCATGGACCCGGGTCCGGGGAGAGCACAGGAGGGGATCTTCAGCTCGTCGTCCAGATACGAAGCCGTCATCGCCTCGACGAGCCCTGCTCTGCCCTCGGAAAAGCGGGTGAGAATCGAGAACAGGGCATAGTTCATGGCCAGAAGGACCCCGGTTGAGCTGTCGGCCCTGCCGACCTCGGAGAGCACGGCCGCCACGTCTGCGACATGGCCGGGATCGTGCCACCCGAAACCGCCCTGGCCCTCAGGGAGGGCAAGCCGCTGAAGACCCATGGACAGGGCGAGCACCCGCGCTTTTTCTTCGAAGAGGACGGCATAGTTGCGCTGATAATCGAGCCGGTTTCCAATCACCTCTTTCTCTGCCCACTGCCTGACCAGGGATATCACACCCTGCGCATCCTCGCCCCTGTCTCCCACGGCTGTGCCGAAAAGATAGTCAAGACTCCTGTTCATGGAACCTCCCTGTCTTGAATCTCATGCCCCTTGGCAAACTCAAGGGGCCCTGGTCCATGACGCCGGGTGCTGCTCCCGTGCCGTAGACATGGCTGGCCGGGCGGATGCTCGAAACGCATACCCTCTGTCATGCGCCGGGAAGCGTTCCCTTCTCGAACAAGGTACAAAGATCCCGGCAGGGGCGGTGGTGTGGACAAGTCTCTCAAGATGTGGTGGAAATCTTCCCCATATCCCCGAAGTGGGGCACATTACCTGTAATGAAATCTCATTATCAATAAATAATAACTATTTCTCTTTTGATGTCAAGGTCCTTGAAAAATTTCCCGGCCGGCAGACCAACCCCGTGATGTATCCCTTGTATGACGATCCCCCGGCGTTTTCTAAGGGAAGGGAAAGAGGGTGGACCAGCCGCTAAAGGGTTGTCTGGATATTTCCTGCTTCCAGTGCCCTGCGGCCTTCTTCCGTGAGATAGGCCTCGAACATGGCCAGGACCATTTTTATGAGGTTGGCGATCACCTCTTCGCGGGTGTTGCGCTTTTCGATCAGGTAGCTGTGGATGGCCTGGATGCACATTCCCACACAGGCATGGCCGAAAAACATGGGGTCTATTCCCTCGATGACCCCTTCGCCCATCCATCGCTGGACGTCTTCTCCGGCGTCCTCTGCAAAGCCCAGGAAGTAGCTCCAGACGTTTCCGTCAAGCTCTTCATCCACGCCGAATCCT
>JALNWY010000245.1 GCA_023230665.1 Deltaproteobacteria bacterium | reverse complement strand
TACCAGAACCGGATCGTACAGGTGCGGGAAGAAACCTATCGCTTCGTTCCCAACAATATTGTCCGGGACTTCACGGTGCTCGGCTTTGCCGACTGGGTGAACATCATCCCCATAACGCCCGAGGGAAAGGTGGTCATGATCCGGCAATACCGTTTGGGGACGAGGAGCGAAACCCTGGAAATACCCGGAGGGCTCATCTCCGAAGGCGACGCCGACCCGGCTGAGGCAGCCTTAAGGGAGATGATCGAGGAGACGGGTTATCACAGCGACGAGGTTGTCCATATCGGGACAGTGGAGCCCAACCCCGCCATCCAGAACAATCGGTGCCACACCTATCTCGCCCGCAATGCCGTGCCCGTGTCCGGGCAGAACCTCGATCCCACCGAGGCCATCGAGGTCGAACTGGTCGACAGAAAAGATATCCCTGCACTCGTCCACTCGTACCGCATCACGCACGGTCTGGTGCTGGCCGCGTTCGCGCACCTCATGATCCACGAGACATCGTCGAGAAGTCCTGACCCTTAAGGTCCCTTCCCCACCCCGGCGGCCCCTGCCCCTTTTTGCTCCCTTTGTGCCCGCCCGGGCGCTCTCACCGCCTTTCTCCGAAGCATCGGGGCTTCCCTGCAGACTGAACAAGCCGCTTTTCCCCTTGAGAAACATTGCCCTGTGCTCGTATAATAACGATCATTCTTGAGAGAGGAGGAATTACCGTGGCCGAAGAAAAAAAATTGATCGGAAAAGTGACCCACTATTTCAGCAAGATCAGTGTGGCAGGCATATCGCTGAGCAACACCCTGAAGGTAGGGGATACCATCTCCATCGAGGGAGCCACCACCTCGTTTCAGGAAGAGATCACATCCATGCAGATCGATCAGAACACAGTGGAACAGGCAGGCGCCGGAGACCTCATCGGCATCAAGGTGAAAGACAAGGTCAGGGTCGGCGACAGCGTCTACCTCGTAAGCTGAGGGCCCCGCTCACCTTCTTTCCCTGCCCCCTTTTAGCCCCACGGGAGGAGCGGTACCCGTCTGCGGTCTTTCACGGGCTTGATGAGGCGCTGTGCAGGCCGGAGTTTTGGGAGATCTCCTCCGCTATGGGACTCTCCCCAAGGGCAGGATCCCGGAAGAGAAGGCTCATCCCCCACGCGTCAGACCCGGTGGACTTCAGGTCGTGTTCTCCTCGGCCTTCTTCTCCACCTCCACGACCACCTTGACCGAAGGCAACTGCTGCCCGCTCTTGAGCCGCACATCTTGCGGCAGGAGCACCTTTGCATCCATCGAGATGCTATCTTTGATCTGCGAGAGGTCGATCTCCTCTGTCTGAATCGGCAGCTTCCTCTTTATCGTGCTGTCCGGGGCGAGAACTGCAAAGGTTTCCGGGACCGCGGCTACACGTTTGAGTGTAAATCCCTTCTGCAGTGAGCCGGTCGTCCTGACATGGACCGGGGCATTATAGGCATAGAGACGATAGGCGGACAGTCTGATCCTTTCGGGCTTTATCCTCATCAGGGAGAGATTCGACGGGATCCTTACCATGTCGCTGGTCAAGGGGATCTCCTGTTTCCCCTCGGCCAGATTGGAGAGATCCACCGAGACCTTCAGGGTGGCCGGGTCCAGAAGATTGAAGGCCTGGACCGGCCCCATCAGGGTCACGGTTACCTCCTTGTGGAGATTTTCCTCGACCTCCCATTCCTGGGAAATCTTCCGGTATTCAATGGGCACCACGAAATCCCGCTGGATCGATTCCTTCTGATAGCCGAAGGAAAACCAGAGCCCGAGTGCCAGCATGACGGCAACCGCCTTCTCCAAGGTGTTTCTCCGCGCCCAGTGCGGGTTCTGCCTCTTGTTGCCCAGCATCTCCTCCCTTTCGTAGAAGGCCCTGATCATGGAGCTCAAGTCCGAGGGTTTTCGCGACACCACCATCTTCCCGTCCTGGACCATCGAGATGGTCCCCCGTTCTTCCGAGACCACGATGCACAGTGCGTCACACCGCTCGGAGAGACCCAGCGCCGCAGTATGACGAAGCCCGTACTTCCCGAACTTCTCCGTATCGTGAGACAGGGGCAGATGGCACCCGAATTTCGTCACCCGGTTGTCGTGTATGATGACCGCCCCGTCGTGCCCGCTGGAGTGCGGATCGAAGATGCTCGCCAGAATGGGCTGGGTAAGCTTTCCGTCAAGGTCATACCCCCCTTTTAGATGGCGCTCGAGAGGGTCTCTCCCTTGCAGGATAATGATGGCGCCCACTCTTTTTGCAGCGAACTCAGCCACACTCTCAATGATCACGTCCACATCCACGGGCCATCTCTTCTCACCTGAATTCTTTCGGGTCGTCCTGAGAGATCCGAGTGTTGCCAGCCGCTCGAAGAACCTCCGGATATCCTCCTGAAAGATCACCACCAGGGCGATGAGCAGGATAGTGAAAAATCCCTGCAGAACGAGCGAGGTCAGATACAGGTGAAAAACGCGGGCAAGGATATAAACCAGGCCCAGGAGGCTGATCCCTGCGAACACGAAGCGTGAGGCGGTATCCTTGAACCAGATGAGGATGACGTAGATCAGGGTGGTGATAATGACGATGTCGAAGAGATCCTGAACCCGAAAGCCCTCTATCATCCCAAGAAGATGTTCCATGTTCTACTGCCCTGTTCTCTTAAAAAAGTTCCCCTATATATGCTCCTGACCGGAGGCCAGACGGGGTTGATACGACACTCCCTTTTCGGCTTAGGCTTATCCTGTTTCCTCCAGGAGGATGAATGGCAATTACTCCGCTCCCTCTGAGTCTGTTTCTTAACGCGTTCGCCGCGTTTATGCAAGAGGGATTGACAATTTTTGCGAGCTTTTCCAGGTTTGACGGCATTCCTTTAAAATTTTCCATGCGCTGGGTCTTTCCATGAAGGCAAGGCTGCATGAATCGAAGGCGGCCTGTTTCTTCGAACACGCTCTCGGGCATAATGCCGATGTTCAGGAGCAAATGGCTGTGGTTGGAAGAAAACGGATGGCCATTACTATTTCTCAATAGACTCATGACAAATCCAAAGACAAAGGAGACCGGCATGTCTGCTCATGAGAAGGCGGCACTGGTCACCGGTGCAGGAAGGGGACTCGGAAGGGCAGTAGCAGAGGAATACGCGCGTCTGGGGCTGAAGGTTATGATGATGAGCCTGGACACTGAAGAGCTCGAAAAAGCGGCAGATGAAATCTCCCGGAGGACCGGGGTTGAGGTCGTTCACTCGGCAGGTGATGTGTCGTGCCCAGAAGACGTGAATCAGACCGTTCAGGAAATGATCGAGAGGTTCGGCAGGATCGATGTCCTGGTCAACAACGCCGGGATCATCGGCCCTCCGCGTTTTCTGGAAGACACTGACCCGGATACCTGGAACCGGACCTTGGGAGTGAACCTCGGGGGGTTTTACCTCTGTGCCCGGGCCGTGCTTCCATCCATGGTCGAAAGGCGGCAGGGAAAAATCATCAACATCGTTTCAGGCCTGGGCGAGATGCCCTACCCGCGCTTCTGCGCCTATGCCGTATCCAAGGCAGGCACTATCCAGCTCACCCGGTCCCTGGCATCCGAGATGGGGCCATGGAACATCCAGGTCAATGCCATCGATCCCGGAGTCATGGAAACCTCCATGCAGGATCAAATCAGAGAAATTGGGCCCGCCATCCTGGGCAAAGACGTCCACCGGAACTTTGTCGCCTACAAGGAACAGGGCATGCTCAAGGATCCCCGGGGCGTGGCCCGGCTGGCTGTTTTCCTCGCATCCGACAATTCCAGTCATATCACCGGAGAGATCGGC
>JALNWY010000244.1 GCA_023230665.1 Deltaproteobacteria bacterium | reverse complement strand
TGAAATCTGATGAATTTTCCTGACAGGCTGTATTATTGATAGAAAGGACGAATTTGAAGGACAACACTCTTTATCTTATTCATATTTTTGAGTGTATTGAGCGCATTGAGAAATATGTTTTTGGGCTTGATCAAGAACAATTTTTCAATGATTCGTTAATACAGGATGCCGTTCTGCGGAACCTGCAGGTTATGTCTGAATCAACGCAACGCCTGTCAGATAACTTTAAGGACAAATATAAGGAAATTGAATGGGCCAAAATATCAGGCTTGCGTAATATCCTTGTTCACGATTATCTTGGCGTGGACCTTGAAACAGTTTGGAATATTGTTGCAACAAAGCTTCCCCAACTCAAAGAAGTTATCAAAGATTACATCCCTGAGTTGCCAAAATAGTCGATATGCCACTGTTTTCTTCATTTGACCGCTAACCCCTCCTTTTTCCCCTTGCCAAAATGGATTCAAGGGGCGTAGGTTGGGGTGATCCTGAGAACCCCAACAATTCCGATCTGTTGCGTTGGGCTTCGCGCGCTCAGCCCAACCTACGGCACAACAAACTCCTCTTCTATTTCCTACTCCTTGCTTTCCCGCTGCCTGCTTTTTGACACACAATACCTTGATAAATTCTATGCCATGCTATAAAGTAAGATATACAAACAAAAGTAAGGAGAAATCATGCCAACAGCAACCGTCACCAGCAAAGGGCAGGTGACAATCCCCAAAAAGATCAGGGACAAGCTCCATCTTGATGCCGGGCAGAGGATAGAATTCCTGGAAGATGCCAACGGTGTCATTTCAATCTGGCCGGTTACGGAGCATGTCACCCGGTTGAAGGGGATGGTGCGGAAGCCTGATGAACCTGTCTCTCTGGATACAATGAAGGCAGCAATCCGTGAAGAGGGCGGCAAAAAAAAGTGACAGGCATAGATACAAACGTCCTTGTCCGCTACATCACCCAGGATGATCCGCGCCAATCCGCGGTTGCTGCTCAATTCATTGAGGAAGGCTGCTCAGTTGAGCAGCCCGGCTATGTCAACCATATTGTTTTGTGCGAAATTGCCTGGGTATTGCAGCGCTGCTATCAAACAAGCCGGAAAGAAACGCTCAGGGTAATTGAGCAGATACTACGTACGGAGCAATTCCGGGTGCAGGATCCCCAGGTTGTGTACCTGGCTCTCAACCTGGCCCGGGCAGGCAAGGCTGATTTTGCTGATTATTTGAGCGTCAGCATCAACAAGGAAGCTGATTGCAGACAGACCGTCACTTTTGATGAAGCCCTTCAGGGAACAAGCGGAGTGACAGTGCTGTCAGAAAAATAACTCTGGCCGGCAGGGAAATTCCCCAGAGCTGAAAGCTCCAAGCTCATTCTTGCTTCTGTTTCCCCTCATCCGCCCCTGCGGGGCACCTTCTCCCCCAGGAGAAGGGTGTTGTCAAGTTGGCAGCCATCAGTCGGCAGTTGGCAGTTTGGAGATTGGAGCCTGGCGGCTTTTTGGTGTTTAAGGACCCCTCATCCGCCCCGCCGGGGCACCTTCTCCCCAAGGAGAAGGGTGTTTTAAATCCCCTCTCCAAGGGGAGAGGGTGGTCGAAGACCGGGTGAGGGGCTTTCCAATCCCACAGCGAAGCTGCAAACTCCCAACTTCCGACTGTCAACTGCCGACTGCCGACTGCCAACTGTCTTTGCTCTAAATACCGGAAAACGAGTAAAAAACATCGGTGATTCTTTTTTTCGAGTTCTCCCTTTTTTTATAGGACAGCAATCCGTCAACAACTTTGTTCTGATGATAATCGGTGATCAGCCCAGGAACCCTGCCGATGATCACCATGCCGTGTTTCTTCAGGAAGCTGACGGCTAATTTATTGTTTACCGGGGTTAATCCAAGCAGGACATCGATTGAATAATCACCGCGTTCATTCTTCATATGAAGGATATAATCAATGCAGTTCCGACCTATCTGCAAAGATTTCTTTCCCCAGAAACTCCTGTAAAAACAGTAGTTGATAAATGCTGATTTCTGCAGAAACTTATCTATCCAGAAAAAACCGACATCCTCGCCGCTAAATTTCACAAAGAATACAGAATGTTTCTCATTTTTAACAAAGTCTATAAATTCCATGGTATTACGCACTGACCCATCATAAAAAATCCAGTGATCAGTTTTTTCAAATACAATTCTTCTGTATACCTGGCCAAGAAATGAGTCAGGAAAATTGTATTCATTTCCTTGTTTTTCAAAGGGAGTAATTTTCAAACCTTCAATAAGATTCATAAATATGCCTGAATATGTAAACTGGCAGATGAGAGAGATAATTTTCTCTGGTTACACGGAACTTTTTGTCATTTCGACCGCAGGGAGAAATCTCCTTGCACTGCGGATCAGATTTCTGCCTACGGTCGAAAT
The DNA here is from genome assembly GCA_023230665.1 of Deltaproteobacteria bacterium. Classification (GTDB taxonomy): domain Bacteria; phylum Desulfobacterota; class Desulfomonilia; order UBA1062; family UBA1062; genus Phosphitivorax. The sequence goes on along the minus strand of JALNWY010000244.1, from coordinate 1,422 downwards.
GACTGAAGGGTAGTCGAACAACGTAACCACTCTAAATTATTCGGTATAAACAATGACAATTTCCTGACTGAGGACGAGTGGTAATCAGTATCAGGTATACATACCAAAATTTAGATATTATGGGAAGGTAATGGGGGGACAACCTATTGCACAGTGGCCGCGATAACGCGGCCCTCATTCGCTTCTGAGATAAACACCCTGCTTACGGGGATTCCGGGAATTACCCGAAGTCGGGCAAGAGACTTTCTGACAGCGTTTGCCTGAAAAGAATCAGTCCCGCTTCATGGCCCGAGTTCCTTCCTGGCAAAATCAACCATGACGGGATTTTCTTTCGGTTCAATTTTTTCAATACCCTCTTCGCGGGTCAGCACGCCGGTGCGGACCATGTTGGCAATTTCCCAGACGTACGGGTGAAAATCGTACCGTTTGCGATGGATGTAGTTGGCATAGGCGTTCAAGGTGCAGTTCGAAGAGTTGGGGTCCGTATCGTCGGGCCGCTCCCAGCCGAGCTCGGTTATCCGGGCCAGGATCTTTTCCTCGTTGTATTCAAGAAAGGCAAGGGGGTGAATATTCCAGGGGAAGGCGTCCTTCTGCCGGAAATGATCTTCGTTGAGAAAATAGGGAAGGATCTTGTCGCCGGCTATGGCATGGAGCGGTTTAATGATGGCCTGCTGGGTGGTTTTCATGAGGGCCGGGTTGGTCAGCATGACCGACGATTGGACCGGCGCCTGGCCCGGCGACCAGCCGAACCCGACAAAGGGAATCCGCTTTTCGACGGCAGTGCGCAGGACGATGCCCTTGACCATGCCGATGCAGCTCGTACAGATGGTGCTTGCCCGTTCCAAAGTCTTGGCGGAATAAAGCTCCTGCGAACTCGCTGTCCTGAATATCGACCGCAGCATCTTCCTGCTCGGTCTGACAAGGAGGCTGTCGACCCCCAGGGCTGCGCAGACATTGTTGATATTCTCAAAGGCCCTTGGTGAGACAAAGGTATTGTCAAACGTCAGGGCCAGGACATTCAAGCCGTAGCGGTTGACAAACTGGTCCAGGGTGTAGGTGGAATCCTTGCCGCCGCTATAGGCCAGAATGACGTCATATCCGCCTTTTCGTTCATGCTTTTCCAGGAGACCGAGGAATTTCTCCTCGTATTTTTTCCTCAGGGCGGCGGTAACATCGTTTCCCTTGTACTGCAGGCAAAAGTTGCAAACCCCGTCCCGGTCAAAGGAAATGCCCGGAAACGTTGAGGGCAGGATGCAGCGGGTGCAGAGAAAGCGTTCTTTTTCTTGGGCGGTCATGATTTCAGGTCACCTTTTTTAATTTTACCGGAAGACGTTTTCGGCAGTTCATCGAGCATGATCACTTTATGGGGCACCTTGAAGGCCGGGAGATTTTTGCGGCAGTACCGGACAATATCCTTTTCCG
>JALNWY010000243.1 GCA_023230665.1 Deltaproteobacteria bacterium | reverse complement strand
GAAAGCGCTTCCCGGACCTGCAACTCGTGCTTGCCGGCTCCCTGGCGCTGGACGACCCGGAAGGCTGGGAAGTGTACAGGAAAATCCGCTCTGAAGCCGGCGGCGATCCCCAGATACATGTCTTTACCAATATACTCGGCGTGGGCAACATTGAGGTAAACGCCTTCCAGATGCTCTCCGATATTGTTGTTCAGAAATCGACCCGGGAGGGATTCGGCTTGGTTGTTTCGGAGACGCTCTGGAAGGGAACACCGATGGTGGCCGGCAAGGCCGGCGGCATCCCTCTGCAGATGGCCGACGGTGTCGGAGGTATTCTTGTCGACGATGTCGACGAATGTGCGGCGGCGATGAGCGATCTGCTTGAAGATCCCCGGCGCGCCAAGGCACTTGGCAAGGCAGGGAGGGAACGTGTTCGCGAGCACTTCCTCATGCCCCGCCTAGTCCTCAACCATCTGGAACTCATGCGCAATCTTGTGAGTGGGCAACCGCTCACCCGCGAGAGCGGATGGCTGCGCAGCCATGATCCTGTATGCGGCATGGCGCTGGGCGAACACCCTGAAGCCACAACTCGGTATCAAGGCATCGAGTACGGGTTCTGCTCGGCACGTTGTCGACGGATGTTCCTCGGCAGGCCGGAACACTACACCAGGCAGAACAATAAGACCGGATGATGAAACTGAGGTGTGATACATTCTCTTTCCCCTGATGTTTCTTTCCGGCACCATCGTTCCGGTCGAGAGCATGCCGGCAGCCCTGCAGTATGTATCCTATGAGTTAAGGACATGAAACGGGTTGAATTTTTTGATATTATAAATGGCTATATGCTTTGATAATACGAGAAACTTCCGGCTGATGTACCAGGCGAATAACAGGATAATCTAATCTTTTGTAATCGGGGATATAATGGTTCTTTTGCGACATGCCAGGCGGTACAGGGAAATCATCTCCGTGTTGATCCGTCATGGATCCGGATGGTTGCTGGTGGAACTCGGGTTCGGAATGCTGTTACCGTTTCACTGGGGCCTTCTCGGACATCCCAGGCGGGAAGATCCCTATTCCGGTCCCGAACATCTGCGCATGGCTTTTGAGGAACTGGGGCCGACATTTATCAAGCTTGCCCAGATTCTCAGCACCAGGCCCGACCTCGTTTCTCCGGTCTATGCAAGGGAGTTCGCCAAGCTGCAGGATCGGGTCCCGGCCCGCTCCTTCGCAGAGATCGAACCCGTGCTCGCCTCCGAACTCGAAGTTCCCTACCGGCAGGCTTTTCCCGAATTCGATCCGGCACCCATTGCCTCCGCTTCCATCGGCCAAGTGTACCGTGCCAGGCTGGCGAATGGCAAACAGGTGGTGGTCAAGATCCGAAAGCCCGGTATTGCCGACGTCATAGCAGAAGACAAGGCCATATTACGCGACATTGTCCGGCGAATCATCCGACGCAGGCCATGGTTAAGGCGTTATGATATAAAAGGAATGCTCGATCAATTTTTTTTCGTCCTGGACAACGAGCTCGATTATGTCCACGAAGGGCAGAATGCAGACCGGTTCCGGAAAATGTTCGAAGGGGATCCGCATATTTTCGTGCCCACCATTTACTGGGAATACTCCACAGCCAGGGTGCTGGTTATGGACGAAGTCATCGGAATCAAGGTCGATGAACTGGAACACCGGGCGGTGAACGGGCGAACGGATCGACAGCATCTGGCGAGAATCGCAGTGGATATGACGTTCAAACAGATTTTTGAATACGGATATTTTCATGCCGATCCGCATCCGGGTAATTTCGTCATTACCCGCGACGATTCCCTGGGCATAATGGATTTCGGCATGTTCGGATATCTCGATAACAGGTACCGGGAGGCTTTTCTTGTTTTTACCTATGAGTTCATCCGTGGCAACACGGAAGGGATGATGGATGCGCTGTGGAATCTTGGGGTTACCGGCACCCAGGCCCAACGGCCGATGCTCAGGAGGGACCTGGACCATCTGCTGTTCAAATTCAGAGAAACCTCGCTGGCGGAGATCGCCGCCGGAGACATGCTTTCCGAACTGATGGCCATCGCGTATCGACATCAGTTGTCGTTTCCTCCCGATCTCGCCAACCTGTTCAAGGTATTGGGCATGCTGGAAGGCGTCGGCTCCATGATCGATCCGGATCTGCGCTTTTTTGACTACTCGGAAAAGTATTTCAAGAACATGTATAAAAACATGTTTTCGCCGGAAAACATTGTGCAGCAACTCAGCGACAATCTTATCGATCTGTACAAACTGGGAAACAAATTGCCCCGGAGATTATCCCGCCTGCTTCAGAGGGTTGAATTCGGGGACATAGGCATCGAATTTAACAATCCCGGACTCGAAAACGATATCCGGAAGTTGTACAAGGCGGTTGACCGGATCGCCTTGAGCGTGATGCTGTCACCGTTTCTGATTGCGGCCGGCATCTTTGTCCTGGTGGGCCATTTTGTCGGATACGATTCGTTCATCGTGAGGTTCCTGTTTTTTTCCATGGTCGCGGCCGGCTTGGTCACCCTCGTTGTCCTTGTCAGCGTCTGGCGGCAGCAACGGTTCTAGTTTTTTTTTATGGGTGATGTTATAGGGGAAAAAGCAGTAGGCGGCTGCTGCAAATAATGCACCTGCCGCCAGCAGGTACGGCAAATGAATGTTATAGACGAACAGCATACTTCCAAGCAGCGGACCAATGATTTGGCCCAAACTGTTTGTTCCGGTAAGCAGGCCAAGGTTCCTGCCGATCCGGCTTGTTTCGCGGCCGGATATCAACACTGCAATTCCCGGCGTGATAGTGGCCATTCCGATAGCCAGGACTCCGACAGAAACCAGAACCAGGTTCATTTCGCGAGTCACCATAAGCGCCATAAGCCCTCCTCCCATGCAAAGAAATCCTGGCGGCAAAATTTTTTCTGGACTGTACCTTTCGATAATTCCGGCAACCACTGTTCCCTGGGCAACAGCCATAACAAAACCGCACACCATGAAGACATAACCCAGTTGGCGTATGCTGAAGCTCATGACTTCCCGGGCATGCAGAACAAAGGTGCTTTCAAAAAGGGAGAGGGCGAATTGACCGGTAAATGCTAAGAGCAGCCAGACAACGACAACCTTGCTTCCGGAATCAATCGCGGAATTTGCCGTCGCAGCCTGGTATGGTTTTGACCGGGAGAACTCGTTTATTTTGACGGTTGTTGATGCGGGCAGCCAGAATCCGGCAATGAACACGGCAAGGAAAGCCAACGCCGAAGCCAGAAAAAAAGGGGCGGAAAAAGCGTTGACATCCATGAGATCAAGATGGACTGGATGTTTGTCAACCAAATCACCCAAAAAGGCTCCCAAAGCCGGTCCTGTTACAACTCCCAGTCCCACTGCCGTACCGTGCCAGGCAAGGCCCCTGGCCCGGTGTTTTTCAGGCACTGCATCGACTATATAAGCACTGGCAATCGGCAGTACAGCTGCCGAGAAGGTGCCATTGAGCATACGGGCGCCATATAACATGAAGATATTTTTACTGATTCCGGCCAGTGCCATTGAAGCTGCGTACCCGGCAAGACCCAGCATGAGTATGGGCCTGCGCGTGCCGGGATGATCGGACAATCTTCCCCACAAGGGGGCAAACAACATCTGCATGAGAGCAAAAACAGCCGTAATCGAACCAACATGAAGAGAAACTGCCGTAGAAGTAACGGATCGACCTTGAGCAAGTTCCTGCAGAAAGAAAGGGAGCACAGGCAGGGAAAGACCATAGCCAATCATGGCTATGTAGAGACAGAGATAAAGAATTAGCAACCGTTTCGGCAATGTTAGCACGCT
>JALNWY010000242.1 GCA_023230665.1 Deltaproteobacteria bacterium | reverse complement strand
GACAACTCTTCCTCTGAAAAATTGCTGCTCAGAAAACCCTGAATGTCTATCCTCCCGGACCAGCACTCGGCGATTTTCCGGCAGGGAAGCGCACCGCCCGGCTGCCTGCAGTAGGAGAACGGCACCGGGTGCCCCAGCATGGGGCACCTGATGCTCAGTTCGTCAAACTCAACCGCGCGTTGCTGCATTACCACCTTCCGGACTTGACCACGGGGGCCTTGGGCAGACCTTCAAGCGACTTGAGCGAGGCCTTGAGGTCCTCTTCGGGCAGGGGAAAGTCTATGAGCTTGCCGTCCATGAAGTTCGCATAGCCCATGAGGTCCATGAGCCCGTGTCCGCTCCAGCCGAACAGAATGACCTTTTCCTTGCCTTCCTCTTTGGCCTTGTTGGCCTCGTCGATAGCTGCGGCAATGGCGTGGGAGGTCTCGGGGGCAGGAATGAACCCCTCGGTCTTGGCCCAGATGAGCGCGCTCTGGTAGCATTGGAGCTGACCATAGGCCTTGGGTGTGAGAAGGCCCTCCACCGCGGCCTGGCTCACCAGCGGGGCTATGCCGTGATATCGGAGCCCGCCCGCATGGATAGGAGGAGAGACAAAGCCGTGCCCCAGGGTGTACATGGGCAGCAGCGGGGTCATCTTTGCCACATCGCCGTGATCATAGGTGAAAGGAGCCCGCGTCAGGGTGGGACAGGAGGAGGGCTCTACCGGATAGATCTCTATCTGTGCGCCGTTGATCTTGTCGGCCACGAAGGGGAAGGCAATGCCTGCGAAGTTGCTCCCTCCGCCGGCGCAGCCGATGACCACGTCGACCTTTTTCTCGCCCGCCTTGCTCAGCTGCTTCTTTGCCTCCAGGCCGATGATGGTCTGGTGAAGCATCACGTGATTGAGCACGCTGCCCAGGGCATAGCGGGTCTGGCCGCTCGCGTCAGAGACCGCCTCTTCGATGGCCTCGCTGATGGCGATGCCCAGGCTCCCCGGGGTATCGGGCATCTTTGCCAGGATATCCCGTCCGGCCTGGGTCTCCGGGCTGGGACTTGCCACGCACGTGGCTCCCCAGACATTCATCATCAGTTTCCGGAAAGGCTTCTGGTCGAAAGAGATCCGCACCATGTACACCTTGCATTCCAGCCCCAGGAGGGCGCACGCAAAGGCCAGGGCGCTGCCCCATTGCCCGGCTCCGGTCTCGGTGGTGATTTTTTTGATGCCGAACTGCTTGTTGTACCATGCCTGGGCAACGGCGGTGTTGGGCTTGTGGCTCCCGGGAGGAGAAACCCCCTCGTCCTTGTAGTAAATCCGGGCCGGGGTGCCCAGAAACTTCTCGAGATGCACTGCCCGGCGCAGGGGTGAAGGGCGCCAGCGATAGAGAATCTCCAGCACCTCCTCCGGAATGTCGATCCAGCGCTCCTGGCTCACTTCCTGCTCGATGAGGTTCATGGGAAAGACCGGGGCGAGGTCCTCGGGCCTGATGGGATTCCCGTCCGGGCCCAGGGGGGGCTGCATGGGAGTGGGCAGATCCGCCGCGAGATTGTACCACTGGCGGGGGATCTCGTCTTCATCCAATAAGATCTTGGTGCTCATGGAAAACCTCCTTGTAAGTTGTCGTGTGCAGGGGGAAAAAGCCCTCTTCGTTACTTTCGATAAGGCCTTCCTTGCCTGCCCTCCTTGCATGGGGAGGAAAGAGGGCAATGCATCGGCAGGAACCGTCTCCCTGGCCGCAGACGATCATTATGTTTCTTTGTATAGAAACATACGTGGCGGCCCATGTCAATCAAAAAAAACGGGTTGATATTCTCACGATTTGGGAACGAACCTGAGCTTGACGGGGACTCCCTGAAGAGAGAGCGCCTTTTTGAGCGAGCGGACGAGATAGCGGTGATAGCCGGGCTGGATGGAATCCGGAAAGTTCGTGACGATCCGGAACTCCGGAGGCACTGTCCCCACCTGGTTGGCATAGAAGAACTTGACCTGCCTGCCCTTGACCACGGGCGGGGTGCATGACTCCGTGACATCCTCCAGAACCCGGTTGAGGCGCCCGGTGGCGACCTGGATGGTGGTCTTGGTAAAGAGCTCGTCAATGAGCGGATAGATCTTCCCCACATTCTTGCCGGTGAGCGCCGAGACGAACACGACCCTGACATCGGGGATGTACTTCAGGGAATAGTGGACCGCCTCCCTGACCTTTATACGGCTGCCGGGCTCAAGGAGATCGCTCTTGTTCACCACCACCACGAATGCCCTGCCGTGCTCGGCCATGATGCTGCTGATGCGCTTGTCCTGCTCGGTCACGCCTTCGGCCGGGTCGATGAGCAGCAGGCAGACGTGCGAGAGGTTGACGTTCTTGAGCGAACGCAGCACGCTCTCCCGCTCCAGCATGTCCTGGATGCGCGATTTCCGTCTGATGCCGGCCGTGTCCACGAACACATAGTCCTTCCCCCTGCGCTTCACCCGGATGTCGACATAATCCCTGGTGGTCCCGGCTACGGGCGAGACAATGGTCCGGTCTTGTCCGATGATCCGGTTGAGCAGCAGCGACTTGCCCACGTTGGGCCGTCCGAGAATGCTCACCCTGACAGCATCGGTCTCGTACTCCAGATCTGTGCCGGGCATGTCCTGCACGACCTGTCTGATCCGCTCTTTCAATTCCTTGAGCCCGGTCTTCTTGCGCGCCGATATCTCGATAAAGTCCTGGAGGCCGAGCTCGTAGAGCATGGCTGAAGCCGCGCTCCCGTGGGGATCGTCCACCTTGTTGGCGACATGGATCACCGGGACCGGGGATTCCCTCAGAATGCGCACCAGCTCACGGTCGTCTGCGGTCAGCTCGGAGAGCACGTCGAACATGCACACAATGAGATCGGATTCATGGATCGCCAGCATGGTCTGTTCGAACATGTGCCCGGAGAACTCCCCCTTTCCTGTGGTGTCGAACCCGCCGGTATCCACGAGATCGGCTTCAATACCGCCGTCCAGGCGCAGCCTGCCGTAGATCCGGTCCCGGGTGATCCCCCGCTCGGGCCCCACAATGGCCCGGTTCTGCCCCACCAGATCGTTGAAGAGGGTGGACTTCCCCACATTGGGTCTTCCGACAATGGCGACAACCGGCATTACTTGTATCCCAGTTCCTTCAGGCGCGCAGGCTTCCTGGTCCAGTCTCTGGTCACCTTCACGAACAGTTCGAGAAACACCCGGGTGCCCAAGAGCCTCTGGATATCCATTCTCGCCTGTTTTCCGATCTCTTTCAACATCTTTCCGCCCGCGCCGATCATGATGCCCTTCTGGGACGGCCGTTCCACATGAATGGCGGCCCTGATGAAGGTGGGCTCTCCTTCCCGGAACTCCTCCACCTCTACGGCCGTTGCATAGGGGATCTCCTTGCCCGTCAGGGCGAACACCTTTTCGCGGATGAGCTCCTGGCAGAGAAAACGCAGGCTCGCATCGGTGATCATGTCGTCGGGAAAGAACCTGGGACCTTCCGGCAGCAGACCCTTGAGTTCGGCCAGCAGCTCAGCGACGCCCCCGCCGGTGAGGGAGGAAATCGCGTACGCGCCCCTGAACGCCCCCACGGATTCGAGCAGGCCGAGCCTCCTCTCCCGTTCTTTCTCAGAAATCAGATCGGCCTTGTTGAGGACGAGCACTGCATCCTTTCCCGACGCGCCGACATGGGCCATCACCAGGGAAAGCTTCTCGGCGGTCTCCTCAGGGCTTGACATGACCATGGCGATGTCCGCATCCGAGAGCGTGCTCAGCGCCTTGTCGACCATATACTGGTTCAGGGCCTTACCGGCCTCATGAATGCCCGGGGTGTCCAGGAAGATGATCTGGGCGTCATCCGTGTCGTAGATCCCCAGGACCCGGTCTCTGGTGGTCTGGGGCCT
>JALNWY010000241.1 GCA_023230665.1 Deltaproteobacteria bacterium | reverse complement strand
GGCGTCGTCGCCATGATCGGCGGGCGTGACCCACCATATGGGAACCCTGCCCTCGATCAGGGTCATGGTGCGATAGAACTCCTCCTTGAGGATGCTCTTCAGCGCCGAACCCGCCCCTTCCTGCGATACGGTCCCGAAATTGTTCCTCCGGATATCATTGATATCCATCAGGAAGAAATGCAGATCAATGATATACTGGCCCGATATCCAGCGCTTGAGGGTCTTGAGCTTCCTTTCCAGCAGCCTGAGCCGGGGCTTGCCTATGGCCTCGGCATCCACGACCACCCAGACATCGTAGTCGGATTCCCTGGTCTGCCCAAGGCTGCCCACGGAGCCGATCGTGAAGAGGCCCTCGATCTCACGGTTCCGGGGGACCAGGTTTCTTACCTCACCGGGCCGCAGGCGGATCGGTGAGAAGGTGTTCAGACTGTTGATCGTGTTCGCCGGCCATTCCATGCACTTGATGCCGCAGGGACAGTCGTCCCCTCCGGTGTAGCCGGGCAGTGCAGGATGATTGATATGAACGCACAAGGGAAAAAGATCCAGAATGACCCTGGACCCGAGAGGGTCGTTCAACTCCATCAACCGCTTTTTCCGGCGGTTGTAATGGGTGAACGCCCTGACACCGGCAGCGACCTTTGCTTCGAAATCCATCATGTACGGGCGTTATCGCGTGAAAACCCGCCTGACTTTAATCGCGTAATCAGCAGAACCGCCCCGGCCGCCACCATTAAGAGAGAAAGGATCTGGCCCATGGTGATAGAGGCAAAGATAAACCCCAACTGGGGATCCGGCTCGCGGAAGAACTCGAGAATGAAACGTATGAGGCCGTAACCTGCAAGGAACACGGAGATGAGAATGCCCCGGGTGCGCACCTTCCTGCTCAGGAAAGAGAGGACCACAAACAGCACGACGCCCTCGAAGAACGCCTCGTAGAGCTGCGAGGGATGCCGGGGGCGCCCCCCTGCCCCGGGAACTATCATGCCCCACGGCATGTCCGTGACCCTGCCGTAGAGCTCGGCGTTGATAAAGTTCCCGATCCGCCCGAAAAACAGCCCAGGGGTCGCTGCCAGAGCCCCCATGTCGGCAAGCATGACGAGCGATTTGTTCCGGAGCCTGCTGAACAGCCAGCCACCGAAAACCAGCCCGATGAGACCGCCATGGAACGACATCCCCCCTTCCCAGATAGCCAGGCACTTCAGGGGATGGGAGAGGTAATATCCAAAATTGTAGAACAGGCAGTACCCGAGCCTGGCCCCGACGATAAGACCTACAACACCATAGGCGAGCAGGTCTTCGATCTCCCTTTTGTCAATGTCGTAGTTTTCGCGCCTTGAGAGGTGCATCAGGACAAAGTAGGCGCACACGAACCCGATGATGTACATCAGCCCATACCAGCGGAGCTGCAAAGGTCCTATCTCGAAGAAAACGGGATCGATCTGGGGATACTTCATGGCAATGTGCTTCTCACAGAAGCGGCTTTCAAGTCAAGGTCCCGCACAGCGAATCAGCCATGCATTCGGGCAGCCCTTCCCGAAAACCAAAAAAACCTGAGAAAAAGAGAACGTGGTGTTGTCATGCCATGATTGGGCTTCCTGGACATGTCCTCTTGCCTATAATCACAGGCCATGTTTTCTCAATACTCTCCCGGTCAGCCTTGACTAAATTACATCGAATTGTTATTGTCTTATTTTAAATAAAGGGGATACATTCATGTTTAAAGTTGGTGATACTGTTGTTTACCCGGCCCATGGGGTATCTGAAGTGGAAGCCATCGAAACCCGGGAGATATCGGGAAATACGATTTCCTTTTTTATCCTGAAGGTTCTGGACACAGAGATGACGGTCATGGTCCCGGTGACGAATGTCAAAAATGTAGGTATACGTGGGCTCATCGATAAAAAAGGCATTGAGAAGGTGCTCGCCATTCTCAAGGAACGTTCCGTAGCTGTCGATAACCAGACATGGAATCGGCGTTACCGGGAATATATGGAAAAAATAAAGAGCGGTTCCGCCTTTGAAATCGCCGAGGTCCTCAGGGATCTGAACATTCTGAAGCGAGGCAAGGAGCTCTCCTTCGGTGAGAGGAAGATGTACGATACGGCCAGGAATCTTTTGGTGAGCGAAATCGCCATCTCGAAGAGCTTCGACAAGGCCGATGTCGAGAAGATGCTCCTGGAGGCAATGGGGAAGCTGGAGCCTCAAACTACTACATAGAACAGGATCGGCATACTATGAAATGGTTTCTTCGTATCGCAGTGGCCCTTGTGGTTTTCTACGGGGCCTTCATGTACGCGTCCCTGCACATGGAAGGCGGCATATGGCTCATCATCCTGCCAGGCATTGCAGAGGCGTGCCTGATCCTGGTCTTCATCGGCGAGATCAGGGGGCTCAAGTTCCACCCCATGGCCTACGTGGGCGGGTTCCTGGGCGCAATCCTCGGGCTCGTGATCGGCAGCCTGCTGGGATATGTGCTCCTGAGGCTCGAAGGCGGCCTCTTCCTGTTCATTCTCATCAACTCGCTCTTCGCCTACATGGGCTACACCATAGGCCATGCCTGGGGCAAGGAGCTGGGCGATCTCCCGTTCTTCCATCAGAAGGCGCGCAATGAACATCCCCGGAGAAAGATCCTGGATACCAGCGTCATCATCGACGGCAGGGTTCCCGATGTCTGCGATGCCGGGTTTATCGAGGGGATACTGGTCGCACCACAGTTCATCCTGAACGAGCTCCAGCACATCGCGGACTCCTCGGACCCTCTCAAGCGGACCCGGGGCAGAAGGGGTCTGGACATCCTCAACCGGCTCCAGAAGAACCCCGAGGTCCAGTTCGAGATCGTGGACAAGGACTTTCCCAAGATCAAGGAGGTTGACTCCAAGCTCATCGCGCTTGCCAAGGAGCTCGACGCCGATGTGCTCACCAACGACTTCAACCTTAACAAGGTGGCGCAGATCCAGGGGGTGAATGTGCTCAACATCAACCAGCTCGCCAATGCGGTCAAGCCCATCGTGCTGCCCGGAGAAAGCCTGTCGGTTTCCATCGCCAAGCAGGGCAAGGAAAAGGGCCAGGGCGTCGCCTATCTCGAGGACGGAACCATGGTGGTGGTGGAACAGGGAGAGTCCCTGCTCAACAAGAGCGTCGAGGTAACGGTCACCTCCATTCTCCAGACTCCGGCAGGCCGGATGATCTTTGCAGCGCCCAAGACAAACGGCAGCTGACCCATGGCGGCGAGCGCGGTCATTGTAGCCGGCGGAAGCGGGTCGCGCTTCGGCCGGAAAAAGCAGTTTCTCGACCTGGGCGGAGTTCCGCTCATCCGCAGAACCGTGGATGTCTTTGCCTCCCATGAGGCGGTAGACATCGTCATCGTTGCAGTGCCGCTGGAAGACATGGACCTGACGAGGCAGATGCTCTCAGGCGCAGCATCTCCGGTGCGCATCGTGCAGGGAGGCCGGACCAGGCAGGAATCGGTGTACAACGGCCTGCTCAGCGTCGAAGGCGCGGGGCCGGTGCTGGTGCACGACGCAGTGAGACCCCTGGTGACGGGGGAGCTCATTTCCCGGGTGCTCGAAGGGCTTGGCGGAGAAGATGCGTGCATCCCGGCCCTGGCGGTCTCCAGCACGCTCAAAGAGGTCCGGCAAGGAATGGTTGTCAGAACGGTTCCCAGGTCAGAGCTTTTCGAGGTGCAGACTCCCCAGTCCTTTCCCGTCCTCAAGATCCTGGAGGCTCACTCTCTGGCGCGACAGCGGGGCGTCCTGGATGCCACGGACGACAGCGCCGTCATGGAACAGGCCGGAGGAAGGGTTCGGGTCGTTCAGGGCGATCCCTTCAACATCAAGATCACGGTCGAGAAAGACCTGGAGATTGCGGAGGCCATG
>JALNWY010000240.1 GCA_023230665.1 Deltaproteobacteria bacterium | reverse complement strand
GGTGATCGAGAGGCGGGGCCGCTGATCAGGTTCAATGATGCCTTCCTGGACTTCCTGCGGCCGCTGAAGATAACCTCGATCGCCTGCAACGTATGATCTCCCCATGAGAAGGGCAAGGTGGAGAAGAGTATCGGGTATCTGCAGCAGAGCTTCTGGCCGCTCAGGGAGATCTCGAGCCTTGCGGATGCCAATGCCCAGGTGAGGCGCCGGCTCGATGAGGTCGCCAACGTGCGGGTGGTCAGGCGGTACCGGAGATAAACCAGTTGAGCGCTTCCATGACGTGAGGCTGAGGCACTCTGCCCGAGAACCTGCCTGAATGCCTTGAGACCCTTGAGCGTGTTCGTGCACAAGGAACTTCGCCGTGAGATTCGACAGCAACGATTATACGGCGACACCGTGGACGGTAGGCAGGAGGCTTCTGCTGAAGGCGGGCAATGAGATGATACAGCTCTTCCATAAAGAGAAGTCGGTGGCAACGCACGCACGGTGCTGGGAGTACAAGAAGAGGATCGAGGCTCCCGCACACGTCGAGCAGGTCAGAAGGCTACAGAAAAGGCTCTGGTTCTCTGCATGCCGTTGGCCCCGCGCCTTGAAAAAGGTTGCCCAAAAGGATTTTCTTTAAAGCATCGTCATCGGAGAAAGAGAACCTGGTATTGATGACCCTCCTCAAGGATATGCTCAGAGATTCGATGGCGTTGGTGGCATAGATGGCCTATCTGATCTCAGAAGTATAGGCAAAGAGCTGGATGATGTTGGTTCAATTGTTCTCCAGGAAGGACTGATCGCCCGATATTCCGTAATGAATGGGTTGGATGGGTTTCCAGGGGTGAGCGTTTTTACACTTCCGCCTTAGGGCTCTCCGATGCTCTTGCGATCCGGGCCCTTGCATCCAGGGCCAAAACACCTTTCCCCTCCGGGAAAACCCTCACCGGATTGATATCGAGCTCTTGGATCTGCGGAAAGGCGGCCAGCAGATGAGAAACCCTCACCGCCAGGTCCACGAAGGCCGATACGTCTCCGGCCGGCTTTCCCCGCATGCCCCTAAGTACAGGGAAAAACTTCAGACGCTCAAGCCTTTCGTATATGGTTGATGCATCTGCCGGACACAAGGCATTGCCCACGTCCAGGAACACTTCCACATAGATCCCTCCCAGGCCAAAGAGCAGCACTGCCCCGAATGACGGGTCGTTTTTCCCGCCCACGAACATATCATAACCCTCGGGCGCCATCCTCTGAACCCTCACCCCATCGAAACGGGCGCCGGATCGGTATTTCCCGAGATTCTTGCGGATGGTCTCAAAGGTCTCGGCCACCTCGGCCTCCGTGCTTACCCCCACGAACACCCCGCCCACATCTGTCTTGTGCAGGGCATCGGGAGATATCACTTTCATGACCACCGGATAGCCCGCCTCCTCTGCATGCGACCGAACCTCACCAACATCGGAGGCCGCCCTTGACCAGACGACAGGAACCTGAAACAGGGCGAGCAGGTCGAGGATCTCTTCGCCGAGGTCCCCTGATTTGCCGCTCATCCATTTCCGTGCGGCATCCAGATCGATCCCGGAAGGCCGCGCTTCCGCCTCCCGAGGCTCCATCTTGCGCATGTAATAGTCCATCTGCACCGACATGGCGCGCACCATCTCTTCGGGGCTGTTGAAGAGGGGAAACTCCGACGATTTCTTGGCCTGCTGGATCATCCTGGTGGGGCCGGACAGACACATGCCCAAGGGCTTGCCCGAAGACAGGATCGTCCCCCAGGTCTCCTTTGAGAGATCCGTGAGGAGCATCCTGTGGAATACATTGTCTCCCTTCGGCATCTGGGGCCGCTGGCTCACGAACATTGCACCGTCAACCTCATCCGAGTGCATCACTGAATAAATGACGTGTGCCGTGAGCTTCGGGTCGTAGATGTCTCCCATGTCAAGGGGATTGGAAAATCTGATCACGCCCGCACTGCTGAACTGCTTGAGGTTATCATAAAATTCCTGCCCCATGTCGGCGAACTCGAACCCTGCCTTCTCGCAAAGGTCAGCGGTGATGACTGAAAACCCTCCGGCCGGGCTCATAACCATGACCCGCCTGCCCTTCATGGGCGGCAGATGGAAGGCCTTGGCCACCTCGATAAAGTCCAGGAAGTTATTGATGCGGATGACCCCGGCCTCTTCGAACGCCGCATTGATGATATCCTCGTTGCTGCTCACCGAAGCCGTATGGCTCATGGCCGCCTTTCTACCGGCAGAGGTCGTGTTCGCCTTGTACACGATCACGGGCTTGTCCACGGCTTTTGCCGCATCGATAAAATCCCTGCCTCGGGACATGCCCTCAAGGTAGACAAAGATGATCTCGGTCTGCGGGTCCTCGCCGAAGTAGCGGAGAAAATCCACCTCGTCCAGATCGAGCTTGTTTCCAATGCTGGCGAACTTGGCCAGCCCCACCCGTTCGTCCAGAAAGAAATTGAGCGTCCATAACAACACGCCGCCACTTTGCGAGATGATCGATATCTTGCCTTTGGGAGTCTTTGACAAGGGGATAAAGGGCAGGCACAGGCCATTGTCCGTGTTGGCCACGGTCACGCTGTTGGGCCCCACAAAGCGGATTCCATACTCGCGGGCGTTCTTCAGGGTTTCACGGGCATACTGTTCGCCCTCTTTGCTGAGCTCGTCGAATCCGCCCGAGGGGATCATCATGCGCTTGATGCCGAATTGCCCACAGCGCCGGACCGTATCTGGAACGAGCTTGGCCGGTACCAGGCAAGATGCCAGATCGGGCACCTCGGGAAGGTCCTCGATCTCCCTGAACATCCTGATTCCATCAACGTGGACGTCGTCGCTACGTGGATTGACGCCGAAGATTCTTCCTCGATAGCCCCAGCGGAGCAGATTCTCCAGAGCAATTCTGGGGATATTGTTCGGCTTTGAAGAAAGGCCGATGATGGCGATCGAACCCGGATAAAATATCTTCTGCATAAAAAGAAATCTCCTGATTTTTCCCGATATCTTTAGCAGTTATCTTGATCCATGCCCTGCTTTCGATGAATAAAAACTCCACCTGCCCTGCTTAATTTCGCAGCAATCAAAAACTGATGCGTCCAAGCAGCTCAAGAGCATTGGAAGACTGTTCGAACTACCTGTTCCTGATCCTGTTTTTCCTCCTGGAATGAGGCACCTCCAGCGCTAAGCATGATAATACAACACCCTCTAGAGAGGGTTTAAAGGGTTGAAGAGAAAAACCGTATCTCGTCCCGGACAGAGACGATTACTCATGACAACCATGAATTATCCAAATGTAAGAACGTCGGGGCATTTCCCCCGACGTTCTTTTTTTAAAGGAGATTTACCAAATTAGAAATTGATTTGCCATTTTGCGCCGACGTACACCAGGTCCTTATCTTCGTCCTTGCCGTCTCTACCATCGAGGTAATCAAGCACGCCGATCTCCGGCACTACGAAGAACGAGCCGTAAATCGGGACTACGGCATTGAGATAGTACGACATGGCATTGTCCGCTTTCGATCCGCTTTCGTCCCATTCAGAGGATACATAACCAACGCCTGCCTCTATCGTATACTTGTCGATCTTTGTTCCTACGATGAACTCTGCTCCAAAATTATCCTCGTTTACAAGATCTCCTGTAGCATCAAATTTCGCACCCCTTGCATCGGTGTGCTCAAGATTGAAGTTACGAGCATTCCTGGCATAATAAGCCTGTGCCCTGACATATACCGGATCCAGATTCACACCGCCTCCTAAACCCACCAACCAGGAGTTCACCGTCTCATCGCCGCAATTGACACCATCATACACTACATCTTCTACTTCAAAGGAGAAGAACCCGCCAAACACATCCGCAAAGAAATTATCCTGCTTGAAGTTATAACGCACCTCAATCTTGGGCATGAGCACATCCACATCT
>JALNWY010000239.1 GCA_023230665.1 Deltaproteobacteria bacterium | reverse complement strand
GTTGATTACCACAAGGGGTAAAGATATGGCCAAAAAACTATCTCCGATCACACCAGGTGATGTCCTGCTGGAAGAATTTCTAAAACCGATGGGAATAACCCAGAATAAGTTGGCAAAAGATATCAATGTCCCGGCAAACCGGGTCAGCCAGATTATTCATGGGAAACGGGAAATCACTGCAGACACAGCGCTTCGACTTGGCAAGTATTTCGGGATGGAACCTGAGTTCTGGCTGAATTTACAGGTACGGTACAATATGAAAATTGCCAGAAATAAAGCAGGTAAGCAAATTGAGAAAGAAGTTAAGACTTATCTTTCGCAATCCGGAGCGCACAATCTCGCAACCGCTTAGTATTTTAACGGCAAGCCGAGCAAATCCCTGCACAGGGATTGCCGGCACTGCCGGGCTGTCAACCTGTGAGCTCAAACCTTTGGTGTGAAAATGCCCCGCCCGGGTGATGACGACTGCCTGGTGAGTTACGCTGGCTCCATGACCGCTGGGACGTCAATGAGGCAAGGAAGGCCCCGTAGGCAAACAGCATGGGACATACTGCGATGAAAAAGATGCAGATCAGTAAAGCATTCACTTTGCTGGAACCAGGCCCGGTTGTCTTCATCACGACAAATGATGGAGAGAAGAACAATATAATGACTATCTCATGGACCATGGTGATGGACTTTGCGCCGATATTTGCCATAACCACAGGACCCTGGAACTATTCCTACGCCGCACTCACAGAGTCCGGAGAATGTGTCATTGCAATTCCCACTGTGGATCTCATTGATCAAGTTGTTGGGGTGGGAACATGTTCCGGCGCCGACACGGACAAATTTGAAAAGTTTGGACTGACTTCCGTGAAGGCAAAGCATGTCAGGCCGCCCCTGATTAAGGAATGCCTGGCAAACATAGAATGCAAAGTCATTGATATCGTTCAAAAGCACAACATCGTTGTTCTCGAAGGCATTGCCGCGTACTTTGACAGCTCACGAAAAGAGAAACGAACCATTCACGCAATTGGTGATGGCACCTTCGTGGTGGATGGGCGCAAATTGGACCGGAGGCAAATGATGCAGTCGAAGCTTCCGGATGGTGTTTAAGGGGTCAAGTCTTTGCTTGACTCTTTTTGCGGGAAATGCCGCGCAGCGCCTTTCCCCGTTTTTCCTGTTCGTTTTTTGCCGATGCTTTGAGGAAACACATTATCACCGTTATAAAGGGGGCAGGGCTGAGACAACCATGAACATCCACATAGCCGCAACCGATGCCGAGATCGCCGCTTGTTATCCGGTCATGCGGGAGCTTCGTCCTCATATTGCCAAGGAGCAATTTCTTTCCCGGGTCCGTGACCAGGAGCGCGCGGGCTATCGGCTCGCCTTCATTCAAGAGCCGACTGGGGTGGTTGCCGTCGCCGGCTTTCGAGCTGGTGAAAACCTGGCTTGGGGGCGTTTTCTGTACGTCGATGATCTGGTAACCCTTCCCGGATATCGATCAAAGGGCCACGGCGCCAGGCTGATTGCCTGGCTCAGGGAAAGGGCCGCCCTGGAAGGCTGTGAGCAGATTCACCTGGATTCCGGAACCCAAAGGAAGGATGCGCACCGATTCTATGAGCGTGAAGGCATGACTGTGGCAAGCCTTCACTTTACGGAGAAAATTGCGTACGACAAGGGGCTCCAAAAGGTGATTGAAATTATGGAAAAAAACAGCCCCGGCATGAAAAAATAAAGCGTTGCTCATGGCAGAGGATAATGGGGATAAGCTCTCTTTTTTCAGGCAACATGGTTTACCATTATCTGAAAAATGATAGAATAAAGCTTGTCCGAGGGCATAGCAAAGGTGATCAATCCGCAGGCAGCACTCGTCCGTTTCGGGCTGCAGTCGAAAAGTCTGCATCCACCTTTCCCATAAATAACCCGGTCGGCCACAAGCCGGATAAACCGGGTCCTTCCGGAAAGGACTGTTTTGACAGACTCGTTATGCAAAAAACAGGAGAAAAGATGAACAAAAATGACATGGTGCCGGAGCCAAAACCGCAGGCAGCAAATCCTTCCTTGACCCGCCGGTCCTTTCTTAAGACACAGGCCGGTTTTGCCTTGTTCATGGCCGCTGGAGGGATGAGCCTGCTGTCCGGTACCGGAGACGCCGGTCAGGTCAACACTTCAGTGCCTTTTTTTGGCACAACCGAGAAGTTCGGCGCCGGAAGAGAGAAGCCGGCTGAGGAAAACCCATTCGCAGTTTGTATCAGCGACCTGCATATCGGAGAACGGTACGGAGGCATTACCGGTGATCCCGGCAAGCCGGCGGACTACCAGCGGCTTGACCCCTCCGACAGCGAAAGCCCATATGTCCGGACCAGATTTATTGAATTCTTAAATTACTGCAAAGAGTTACGGCGGCAGAACGGCAAAATCGAGAATCTGGTCATCCTGGGTGATATGTGGGACTTGGCGATGAACAACCAGGAAGACTCATTCAGGTTATCCGCAAAACTCTTTCAGCATCTCAAAAAGCATGATCAGGGACTGGCGCTTGGTGAACTGTTCGAGAATGTCATATATGTTCCGGGAAATCATGACCACCATTTCTGGTCAATGCTGCAGGAAAGATACTGGATCACGGATCGCCTTGAAAGAGGTCTTGACCCGCTGCAGATGCCCAGGGCGGTTTCCCTGACGCTGGATATCGATACGGGAGAGATCATTTCTGATGACAACCGGACGGGGGAAGCAGGGATTCCTCAGCATAATATGATCTCGTCGCTCCTTGGCATCGGCAGCGAAACTCCCGTGCACGTGGCATACCCGCACTTCTTTATCAGGGGCAAGGATGGCCGACATATGATATTGACCCACGGCCACCTGTTCGAGCAGAATTGGAATATGGTGACCACGATATTCAATGATCTGTTAAAACAGCAGGATATTCCACTGACGATCCGCAATATTGAAATGCTCAACGCCATTACCACGGAATGGCACAGCTATTCCCTTGCGCAGACTCCTCCGTATAAATTCTGGGAAATGATATATGACCACCATTTTGACCACAAGGCGCCGACCGACTGGGAAAAAACGTTTTTTGAAGTCCTGCAGGAACATCTGAAGCTGAATGACAAAAGGGTTGACCTGAAGACACCTTCAGCGAAGTTCCACAGTATAGAGGGGCTGCAGCTTAACCGTGAACTGGTTGAACATTATCTGGCCCAGGCAAAAAAAGAATATCTGCACGCCGATGACCGGATAACCTCCATCATTTACGGGCATACCCATATCCCCTGCTTTAATGAAATATTCATGCGCCATAATGACGAACGAAGAAACCCCATGTGGGTTCACAATACGGGCGGATGGGTGGATATTGTGCCTGAAAAATTCCATATGCCGGCACCAATGCTGGTTTACCGGGACGGCACTGTCAGTGCCCTTCGTTTGCGGGATGTTCCTGTTCTGGCGGCATCGCCTGAAAACCATCCGGCTGGCTGACCGGGAATCTACGGTATGAAGATGGAAGCAAGGGGGCAAGTCTTTGTCTTTGCTTGACTCTTTCTGCGGGAAGCTGCACAGGGCCTTTCCGCGCTTTTTCTGTTCGTTTTTTGTCAATGTTCTCACATCTTCGGAGCAAGGATATTTGTTGGTTTCGCAAAAAATTCAAATCCAACGGCTCAGTGCAGCAGGAGTACATTATCTCTCTAATTGGTCAGTTTTGTTACCATTGGCAAGCTTATCGGACATGCTCACATCCGTCCAAAATGGCAGCATTGTTCCAGCCCGGCAATAAATTTCGCCCAACCATCATACTCCAAACAACCCACGTAGAAGGAGATGCAACCCATGAAATTCGAAATCCCTCGTCCCCTGAAGATTGAACATGAGGAGCTGCACGGGATGCTCCGTAAGGCCACGCAGGAACCTGGCGAACTCGGTGATGCGGCAAAGGCTGTTGCAGAGCTGATGCATCCGCACTT
>JALNWY010000238.1 GCA_023230665.1 Deltaproteobacteria bacterium | reverse complement strand
GGATTAACCACCCTGAGCAACGGGATTGAAACAAATTAACAAATTGTTCCCGGGTAGCTCAGTTGGTAGAGCAGGTGGCTGTTAACCACCCTGTCGGGGGTTCGAGTCCCTCCCCGGGAGCCAGTTTTCAAAATGGCCGTTTTTCACAGGAAAAGCGGCCTTTTCTTTTTGGCACTCTCTCTTTTTTTCTACAAGAATATTAAATGGTTGCCGGTAGTTTGGGATGAGGCTTCCATCCTTCCAGATCGAGTTCGAACACACGAAATTGATGATTCGGCGCTTTTCCTGGTCATTCTGTTTTTCGTAAAGAATTACAGCACGTTGAGCAAGTTCGAGTATCTTCACACCCTCGTCCATATATGACCTGTTGGCATTCTGGTATCGTTCAAGTTTTCGTAAGATTTCATCCTGCTCTTTCTTCCAGGCCGTACTTTTCCGATCATAAAAGTCCTGCCCAATCCGGCCATCGAGTTTGTCCTCGTACATGGCATCCAGCCGACCCTGCAGTTTTTCATATTGGGCCTGGAGCTTAGCCATGCTTTCCGTATGGTATTTTTTTGTCTCCGTATGGCTTTCCTTCAGTGCCGCAGTAACCCAGCCGAGGATGTCTTCATCCATCTTTATAGCCGCTATCGCCTGGCCGAACTGGCGGGCGATCTCCTCTTCCCGCACCCATTTCTCCGGGCACTCTCCTTTGTTGCGGGTGCAGTGGTAATAGACATACTGGTTTTTCTTTATCTCGGCCACCATGGCGCATCCACAATGGCCGCATGACAACAGCCCCTGAAAAGCCCAGCTGTGCTTCTGCTGCTTGGTGTTTCGCCGTCCTTTCTCGCCCATCACCTCCTGAACCCGCTCAAAAAGTTCCCTGGAAATAAGCGGCTCATGGACTCCTCTGTATATTTTTCTGGCCCAGCGAAACTCTCCGTAATAGATAGGATTTTTGAGGATCTTGTGGACAATGCTCTTGGGAACTTTCTGGTTGCTCTTCCTGAATGCAAAACCTTCATCATATGCTTTTCTGGTCAAGTCGAGCAGGGAATAGTTGCCGGTGGCATACCATTCAAACAGTTGCCGTACTTGCGGACCCGCCACAGGATCGGGTTGAATAAAACGCTTCCCGTTGCACTCGACGTTGATGTACCCCAAAGGGGCAAAAGAAGGATAGATGCCCTGTTCCGCCTTTTCAAGCATCCCCTTTTTGGTTTCTTCGGACAGGTTGTCGATATAGTTCTTGGCCATCAGGACCTTGATACCGTGCATAAATTTTTCCGAAGACCTGGATTCCTGGGACAAGATGACGTTTTCCTTCACGAAATGGATCTCCAGATCAAGCTCATCAAGGGTTACCCAGTCTTTGAGGTTCCGGTACAGACGATCAGTTTTCTCGACGAGCAGGGTCCGGCAGGGCACATTGTGCTGGGCCTTGGCCTCTTTCCGCAGCAACTTAATCATTTCGGTGAATCCCGTCCGGCCCGACTTCTTGGCCGTTTCCACATCCACGTATTCCTGAACAACCTGAAGTCTGTTGTCGGCAGCGTATTTATTGAGGAGTTTGAGCTGGGCTGGAATGGAGAAGCCTTCCTTCTCCTGTTCCTTGGAGGACACTCTTGCGTAGATGACGGCCTTTTGAAGGGATGCTGTGGATTGGTTGTTATTCATGGCAGTCTGGCCTCCTCATCATTGCTTATTCACTGGCTTGGTTACGGCCGGCTTGATTCCATCAAGAATGGCCTGTTCTTTCTTTTTTGCTCTATAGAGGTCCCAGCGAGTCTGCAGGTTCATCCAGTAATCGTCGGATACCCCGAAAAACTTTGCCAGCCGCAGTGACGTGCTGGGCGTCACTCCCCGCTTGCCGTTGACAAGTTCGTTGATGCGCTGGAACGATACATGGATGCCTTCAGCAAGTTGCTGCTGCGTGATCCCCAAGGGCCGGAGAAATTCTTCACGAAGCATCTCCCCAGGATGAGAGGGTTCTCTATTGGTTGGGATTCGCACCATTTTATAACCTCAACAGGAATGAATTACTTCATACTTTGATACCGTCACAGTATCACGGCATCCATGCTATTACAAGATGAAAAATTTCCCGCCACTGCAGGCAAACCATTTCCTCAAAAACAAACCCAATTATCTTTTCGCAGCCGGCAGCTTCAGGAGATCGTCATCTTTTCCATCGCCACTTGGCCTGTTTTCCTGCAGAGTTTTCAAGGCGGCAAGATTACGGAAAATAGACCGCTCAAGAGAGTTTTCGTACTTAATTATATTGTTCAAATTCCCTGCTGTAGGCAGTGACCTGGCCTTCTGGATGCGGTCAAATTTCACCTGCCAGTTCCTCACCTCCTCCATCTCGGCCAGCACCTGCTCGGCATCTTCAAGCATTTCCTTGCGAAGTTTGCCTCGCATCTGGGGGGACAATGCCACCACGTACTTCTTGGCGGCCTTATAATCCTTTTCGGTAAACTCGGCTTCCTCCCTGTCCATCCGGCAATAGAGGATATATTCCAGGGCCGCTTTCTTTTCCGCCATATTAAAATCCGAACTTTGCATGCTGACCACTTTATACCGCTGCTCATGATACTCGGCGTCTGTGATTTCGTCGTTGTAGCTGTAATATCGCAACTCTGGCTTCTGACGAGAATAACTGTAGTGGGAAATCAGGGCCTTATTCCTATAGTCATCCAGTCGTTCCCGGATCTCGCCGGTTTCATGTCGAACAAGTCGCCGCAGTCGCCAGTAATTGACCGCTATTTTCTCGACCAGCAGCCTTTCCATGCGCCCCGCCGGGGCCAGGTCCTTTTTGAGATCCTCAAGCAATTCATGGTATTCCAGAGCATCTTCCCGGCCGTCCCCGGCATTGATCACCAGGTCCTTGGCAAAAATGCCGTGCTTGACCGCATTTCTGGAGACAACTGCTTTTCCTTCCTCCGACATGGGGCCGGTCGATAATTGGGCATTCCGGATATTTGCCTGTTCCTGTTTTTCTGTGACCATTGCTATTTCTCCTTGTAGATTATCTTTGGGGTTCGACTCGTCAGAATATTTTCAAACCTCTCAAAGGTGGCTTGGGCGCGTAACAGCTTCCGCCAGAGCTTTTCCCTTCTCTCCCAGGATCTGGTCCTGGAAAACTTTTCCCTGACTGCTTTTGCCGCCTTATAGGGCTTCTCAAATCCTTCATAGAATTTTTCCCGGTGTCGCTGCCTGCTTTCATAGGTGAGCCGGTGGCATTCCCGGCAGCCGAAATATTGAGAACCGTGCGGCAGATAAACGATGCGGCATCGACGATTGCAGGAACGTCCATCCACAATCAAGGGACAGACATACCACCACCTTTTTCCACCGTAGTTGCAGGGTGTGAAGACAACCGGAATTACGTAGTTGTAACTCTTCTTGTCCCCAGTGTCGTTATCGGTCATGGTGTACATGAACCGCAGTGCGAACGGCCCATCCTCCCCGGCCTCTACTCTGTAAGAAATGGAGGCAACCACCTCGCCGTTCCTTGACCAGGAGCAAGTCCAGATCATGCCTAGCCTACTACTAAAAACCTTCTTCCGCTGAAGGTCGAGGATGTCGATTGATCTCACTTCATCCACTCTGTTTTTCCTGTTCCAGACTCCGCGGCCACTGGCAGACATACGTTTCCCTCAAAATCTTTCCGTAATCATTAGATAAAAATATCCTGCAAAACAGGCAGGTAGACGATAAAAATCCTTACATTACAGCATGTTAAGGCAACTTCGACCTTGTGCAGAAACATCATGTATTGGTCGCGCTTATCAGCCCAAATTCCACCTGTTTTCAGGCAGTATTTGATTGTTTTGCGCAGCTTTCCGCACATTTCAAGCCTCCTTGCTGCCGGTTTCATGGCCATACATGAGTTCATTCAAGGTCGCAATCCACCTTTCCAGCTCTTCGCCGTCTCCATCCTTGTTCCAGCAGTCGGGTCTTGTGATATTCACCTC
>JALNWY010000237.1 GCA_023230665.1 Deltaproteobacteria bacterium | reverse complement strand
GAGTTGTGCATGGAGTGACAACCGTCGCAATGGGCGACGCCGCCGCCATGGAAGGCCATGGCCGAACCGGCGGTCAGGGTGAACATGCCTGCTGCTGCTACTAAGAATAAATGTTTCGCTTTCATTGAGTTTTTCCCCCAAATATTGTGTGTTTCTTTCCTCATCGTGTGATGAGCTTCCTTCTCTTTGTCTTCATTGTGCCTATGGAGAGGAAACCGTCGGTTTCCGGTTTCCGTCCACCCAGTTCATCGTTCGGGTAATGCTTTCCAATCGTTGCCGCCGCACCTCCTTTCAAGCCGTGAGAAGGAAGTTCTCTTTCTTCCGTTCTCTGTTCCAAGTTTGATTGTCTCATCATCATCAAGTTGACGTCCCATTTTTGTTTCTGCCTTATATGAGCAATAGCCGTGCCATAAGAGATGAAAACGGATTTTATCTTTTCATAACAATGGGTTGTAGTTTTATCAGGTTAGCTGTTCGTTGGTATTTTTGCTGAAAATTGGGGATTTCACCAGGTCGCGATTGGGCTTTTCATCATCCGGCTAAAATGAAAAGGGAGGAGGTGAAGATTGGGTTGGGTTCGCGAAGCCATAGGTAACAGGTTGGAATCGTTGGGGTTCACAGGCTCACCCCAACCTGCGCTGCCTGATATATATATAATAGTGGGCATTGGCCCTGGGGAAGAAATCGGCCGAGCGGGCAGAGACGGGATCCTTGTTTTCACATGCATATGCAAAATTCCCCATGAATAACATAATGATAGATTTAAGGATGCAGGTTGGGGTTGAGTTGACGAACCCCAACAATTGCCGAGGGATTGTGTAGGGGGCCACGAGTTCACCTCAAGCTTCGTATCATTTATTTGAACCGACAGGCCGTCAGGCTTCCAACTTCTGGCTGCCGACTGACGTCTGATGACTGCCAACTTTCAGTATCGGTGGAATTCCCCTCATCCGCCCTCCGGGCACCTTCTCCCCAAAGGAGAAGGGTGTTGAAAGGTTGGCTCATTCGGCTTCTGTATTCCGGCTTATGGCATGGGAGGGTGAGAGGGTTTTCAAGGCCATCAGTCGCGCAGGTCGGGGTGAGCCTCGGGAACCTTGACAACTTCCCGCAACTTGGTGTCGGGCTTCGCGAGTTCAGCCTAACTCCGCACCACAGAGAATTATTGGCGGTATGCAAATAAAAAAGATGCCGGCGGAATGTCGTTCCGCCGGCATCTTTCAATTTGGTGGGTTTTCAGACTGGTTGTCAGGTCAGGAAAGTGATCAGTCCTGAACGTGACACTTGTTGCACAGTGAACGCTGGGCCTCCCCGTACTTGGCTACCACATCGATGGCCATGCCGTCGCCGTAATACGCAACACCGCTGGCCGGAACGCCGGTGGCGCTCGGGTTGAGCACCGCCGACTTGGCAAGCTGATCGGTCTCAAAGTCCCAGCGGCCCATGTTGTTGAAGGCCGAGGCATGGGCGCGGTGGCAGGAGAGGCACATGACCCGCTCTATACCATTGGTCGGACCGTTGGTGCTGGTAACGTTCAGGAGGGCTTGAATGGTCGTGCCGAGTTCAAAGGGGACCAGCGGATCCCATGCTGTGGCCGGGCTGCCGGTGAAGTCGCCGGTTTTCACGTAGCTGTTGTAATTGGTATCATAGCCGTCCTTGCTCAGCAGGACCGAGGTCGGATGCTTGCCGAGCATGGAGTCGGGGTCTGTCACCAGGTAGTCTGTATGGCAGTTGGCGCACCATTCCGACATGCCGAATCCATACCGCACCTGGTAGCCGTTGGAACCGTTGGCCAGCGCGACGGGTGCGTTATAGGTAAAGGCATAGCCGTCATTGAGGTTGTGACCGGCCTCGTACATGGAGTCGCCGAGGAGGCGGTAGTTGCCCTTGATGGTGCCGGCAGGGGCCCCGGCGGCATAGGAGCCTGATGCGCCGACCGGCAGCGAGCCACCGGCTGTGCCGTCAAGGACCTGGCCATGGGCGTCGTGGCAACTGGTGCAGCCGAGCAGTGAGGCGTCGTATGTGCCGCCGGGCGCCGCGCTCAGGGTGCCGTCCGCGGCCAGGCCGAAGTCGACGGCGATTATGTTGTGGCCGGCATTGTCGCCTGCGTAGGAATTGGCCGGGGCGCTGGAGCGGGGCGCCAGTTGATACTCGTTGGAGAGCCAGCCGAAGTCGCCCCCGCTGTTCAGGTTGGAGCCGTCGGCGCTGTTGATGTGGTAGCCGCCAGAGCCGTTATGGCAGTTCAGACAGGTGGAACTGGCATCCGAACCCTTCATCAGGGCTTCGTTCGGACTGCCGGAGATCGGGTTTTCCGGGGAGTTGTGCATGGAGTGGCACCCGTCGCAATGGGCGACGCCGCCGCCATGGAAGGCCATCGCCGAACCGGCGGCCATGACGAACATGCCCACTGCCGCTCCCAGAAAATAATTTTTTGCTTTCATGAACCCCTCCTGAATTAAGTTTTTTGCACCTGTCGTGTGTTGCCCATCAAGATGCTGTGATCTCTCTGAACATTGTCAGGGCAATACTTTCTGAAACCGCTGGCGCTTTCCCCTTTTGTTCTTGATGTTTCGATTTTTTTGACGGCTTCAGAGCCTAAAACGAAAACATTCCCCGCCTTGCAGAAGCAATATCCGGACCCAAAATAATAAAAAGAGATTATCGTGCTATTTCATGATGTTGGTTAGTACCCGTTGTATGTGAACCGGTTTCATTCTGCGAATGATGGGTATTTCCCCAAAGTGGGGTTGGGTATTTCACCATTGTGAAGGATTGAGAAAAGCCGGAATTGACTTCGGAGCGGGATTTGGCGGCGCAATGGTATGGGAGGAGGCTCAATCGGGGGAGGATCAGCCGAAAACCAAAAAATATCCCCGTGCCGGGGACCTGAGATTTCTCCCTGCGGTCGAAATGACGGAAGGGCGGTCGAATTTCACAGAAGGGCGCCGAATCAATCGGTGTGAGCCCTTACAATTCCTGGGCCGAAGATGAATGGTAATCTGAAAAAATAATGTTTCAGTGTCAAATTAAATGTGCAATGTCAATGTAGGGATTAATTAGCCAAATGCCCACTGTCGAGGTTGTGCCGAGAGCCCTGATTTTTTCAAATTCGTCGTGTTTATTTGAACGATTCCAGTCATATATGACTTAAGAACTCTTGCCTGCAATTCAGGTTTGGTTTTTGCAGGGTATTAGTGAGAATTATTATTCTTATGCCTTTTCGTCAGTATGTTCTACTACCATAACGTGGCACATTTCTTCATGGAAAAATAATGAAGATCAGGTATGATTATATGAAATTCAATTGCATTGTATGAAGGTTTGCTGCTGAGGGAATGAATGAAAAAGCATATTCTTGTGATAGACGATGAACGGCTGATGTGCTATGGCCTGAAGAAGGCGCTGAGCCAGGAGCTGGTCCACGTTGATACCGCATCCTCAGCCAGCGAGGCGATTCTGGCCCTCAGTTCGTGCAACTACGATGTGTGCCTGCTCGACATCCGTCTGCCGGACGACAGCGGCTTCAAGATGATGGAAGTGATCCGGGATTTCTGCCCCAAAATCAAGATTATCCTCATGACCACCAGCGACATCGTCCCGGACGAGGTGATGAACGAAAACATCCGCAAGGCCAAGACCAACGGGGCCTGCAATTTTTTATGCAAGCCCTTCGACCTCAAGCAGCTCCGGGAGGTCATTGCCGGGGCCCTTATGGAAAGCGGGGGCAAGGAGGCCGCCGATAAATTTGAACAGGTTTTTGCCGTTCGGACCAGGCGGCGGGAGACACGCAAGGAATTCCCGAGGCGGATCAATTTCTATATGAGCGTGATCAACGGGGGAGAAGTGAAGCGCCGGGTTTTTCCGGCGGAAACCGTTGACATCAGCGAGGACGGGGTCGGTCTGATAACCCCGTGCCCCCTGAAGCCGACCCAGGTGATCAGCTTTGACGAAACCCTGGAACGACGGTCGGGGGTGGT
>JALNWY010000236.1 GCA_023230665.1 Deltaproteobacteria bacterium | reverse complement strand
GGGTCTTCATCCGTGAACACCCCGACCTTCTCCATCCCCCGGATATCGTGAATCCACGAGCCCACCAGATCCGGGTCCGCCCTTCTCCTGCTCCGGGTGAGCACAAAGCCTACGGCGTCTGCGCCGTATTCGCATGCTGCCCTGGCGTCTTCGTAGCGGACGATGCCGCAGATCTTCACCCACATCCAAATATCTCCCGCCTGGTCTGCTCGCTGACCATGGCCCGGCCGATGAGCGCCGCGTCATAGCCCATCCGCCCGAGCTCCTCGATCCTCTTTGCCGACGAAATCCCGCTCTCGGCCACCTTGATCACCCCGGAAGGCAGAAGGCCTGCCATCTCCTCATGGCGCTCCAGTTCGACCTTGAACGTCGAGAGATTCCGCACATTCACCCCGATGATGCCGGCCCCGACATCGAGGGCCTTGTCCAGCCCCTGTCGGCCGTGCACCTCCACCAGACAGTCCAGGCCGAGCGACCTGCCGAAGGAGAAGAGCCGGGCGAGCTCTTCTGCAAAGAGCATCTCGGTAATGAGCAGAACCGCGTCCGCGCCTAAGGCCCTGGCCTGGCACAGCTGGCGCTCGTCAACGATGAAATCCTTCATGAGCAGGGGAAGCCTTGAGCTCTTCCTGATCCGGGCGAGGTGATCCGTGCTCCCGGCAAAAAACATGGGCTCGGTGAGGCAGGATATGGCCGCAGCTCCTAAGTCCTCGTAGTCGGCTGCGAGCTCTGAAGGGCTCTTGCGTATCCCGAGATGCCCGTCAACAGGCGTGGCGTACTTCACCTCGGCGATCACGGCCATGCCGGCGAGCGCATCCCTGAACGACCTGATGGGCGGAAGGGAGGAGAGGCCGGAATCTCCGGTCGAGAGCCCGGCGACCCTCTGCTGCGCCAGCTGCCTCATGTGCCTGAGAAAGTCCATCATGCCCTGGCCCGTTTCAGGGCCTCGCGCGCGCCGCCTTCTGCAATCACCTTTGCCGCCTTCTCTACGCCCTCCCGGATGCCCATGCCGCTGTCCAGGGCCATGAACGCGGCCCCTGTATTGAGCAGGATCCCGTCCAGGCAGGGGCCTGCGAGTTTTCCATCGAATACGGCCTGTATCTTCCGGGCAGATTCCTCCGGGTTCGATACCCTGAGCCCGTCCAGGCCCTGCCGCTGGATCCCGGCATCCTCGGGCCTGATCTCGCCCCTCTCTATCCTGCCGCAGGTGAGCCGCGCATACCGGGTCACCCCGGATACGGACACCTCGTCGAGGCCGGAGTTGACCACCATGGCGCCCTTTGACCCCAGGATTCTTAAAACCTCGATCATGGGATCGATGAGGTCCTGGTGATAGACGCCGATGACCTGGTACGCGGCATTCGCCGGGTTGGTCAGGGGGCCCAGGATATTGAAGATCGTTTTCATGCCGAGCTGTTTTCTGGCAGGCATGGCGTGCTTCATACTCGGATGGTACCGGGGTGCGAACATAAAGGCAAAGCCTCCGTCCTTGCTGAGTGAATCCGCTGCCTGCTCCGGCCCCAGGTCGATGGGGATACCGAGCACTTCCAGGCAGTCTGCGCTGCCAGACGACGAGCTCACCGAGCGGTTGCCGTGCTTGGCCACCCGAACGCCCGCACCGGCCAGGACAAAGGCGACGGCCGTGGAAATATTGAGCGTGAACGCGCCGTCCCCACCCGTGCCGCAGGTGTCCACGACATCGAAATCCACGGGAACCCTCAATGCCTTGCCCCGCATGATCCGCGCAGCGGACGCGATCTCGGAGGGACGTTCGCCCTTGGCCCTTAAGGCGACCAGAAACGCTCCAACCTGGATGTCATTGGCCTGCCCGGACATGATGGCTTCAAAAGCCGTTCCCATCTCCTGATCGCTCAAGTCCTGCCCTGCGATGAGCTTTTCGATGAACTCCTTCATACGACCTCCTTTGTCTGTGCAATGAAATTACTCATGATCCGGTGCCCATGCTCGGTGGCAATGGATTCCGGATGAAACTGAACCCCGAAGATTGGATAGTGCTCATGCCTCATACCCATTACCTCGTTGTCCTCTGACCGGGCGCACACGAGGAATGCCCCGGGCAGGGTCTGCTCGTCCACGGCAAGGGAATGGTACCTCACCGCCTCGAACCCCTGGGGAATACCCGCGAACAGACAACAGCCGTCATGGGTGATCTGCGAGGACTTCCCGTGCATGACCCTGCCCGCATGGATAATAGTTGCACCGAACGCCTCTGCGATACACTGGTGCCCCAGGCATACGCCCAGGATGGGGATGCTCATATGGAATCTCCTGACCACCTCTATGGAAATGCCCGCAGAACCAGGCATACCCGGACCAGGCGAGATGATGACGCCCGACAAAGCCAATTCCTGTATTTCATCGAGGCTCACGGCATTGTTCCGGTACACCACGACCTCCTGCCCCAGGATCTCAAGGCCCTGGACCAGGTTATAGGTGAAGGAGTCAAAGTTATCGATCATGAGGATCATGCAATGCCTCCCAGGGCCGCGCTCAGGGCCATGAGCTTGCTGTCGATCTCTTTGAGCTCGCTCTCCGGCACCGAGTCCCACACAATCCCGGCCCCTGCCTGCACGTAGTATTCCCTGTCCTGGATGAAGATGGTCCGGATGGCGATCCCGGTGTCGATGTCTCCGTTGAACGACAGATACCCCACTGCGCCCGCATACGGGCCCCGGCATATTCCTTCCAGCTCGTCGATGATCTCCATGGCCCTGACCTTGGGCGCTCCTGATACCGTTCCCGCGGGGAAGCAGGATTTCAGCACATCCAGGTTCGTGAGCCCGGGCCTGATCCTGCCCTCCACACATGATACGATGTGCATGACGTGCGAGTACCTTCTTATCTCCTCGCGGGAGGTCACTCTGACCGTACCCGGCCGGGAGACCCTGCCCACGTCGTTGCGCGCCAGGTCCAGAAGCATGAGGTGCTCGGCCCGCTCCTTTGCGTCGTTCATCAGATCCCGGGCCAGCATCCGGTCTTCCTGCTCGCTCTTGCCTCGGGGCCTCGTGCCTGCGATGGGAAGCGAGGTGATCGTGTCTCCCCGGAGCCTGACCATGACCTCGGGAGAGGACCCCACAAGGGTCGTATGGCCCAGGTTGATATGGAACAGGTAGGGCGAAGGATTGATGTGCCTGAGGCGCCGGTAGGTGTCGAACGGGCTGCACGCGGCATCGAGCCTGAGTCTCCGGGAGAGGACGGTCTGGATGATCTCGCCTTCCCTGATGTAGCCCCTGGCGGTCCTGACCGCATCCAGAAATTCCTCCTCGCTCAGCGATGCGTCCTTGATGCGGCACGGGGGAGGGTTCCGGATGTCCTTGATGCAGGGGCGGGAAAAGAGCAAGCCCTCGATTGCGGCAAAGGCCCTGCCCGCCCTCCTCAGAGCATCGTCCTCGCCGGTTCCGGGCTCAAGGATCGTATGGACCAGGGAGACCTCCTGTTTGGGATGATCGAAGACCACCAGGGTATCCACGCGCCCCAGCAAGGCATCCGGGAACCCCGAAGGCGCGCACGGGCGGGGAAGCCTTTCGGTCCCCCTCACCAGATCATACCCCAGGTATCCTACATACCCGCCGATAAAGGGTGGCAGGCCGCCCTGTTCGAATGTAAGCCATGTGCCGTTTAAGGGGATACGGCTCCAGGGGTCGGCCTGATCGTGTACGGCAACCATGCATTCATCGGAGAATCTCCCGATAAAGCTGTACGAGCCCGGGATGGACTCAAGGAGAAAGCCCTTCCCCTGGCCCACGAGGGAAAAGTACGCCTGGACCGGGGTGAGCGTGTCACATGTCAGGCGCTTCCTGACCACCACCCCCTGATCATCCCTGTCCCTGAACACTCTGAATGTCTTCATTGCGATACCCTTTCACGCAAAAAAGGCGGCAGGCTCGTCGGGAGCCTGCCGCCTTTTTTTGCCTGTACTCTTTTAAAAAAAGTCGCTCTAGGGCAAACCTCCCGCCACCTCATTCTCCAG
>JALNWY010000235.1 GCA_023230665.1 Deltaproteobacteria bacterium | reverse complement strand
GACGGTATTCGCCCCATCAGCAAGCAGCTGCTTCGTCAGATAACTGCCGATAAAACCCGTGCCCCCAGTAATCAGATAGTTCATCTTTTCACCCCTTTCAATTCCATTTACTTTCTCATGTAATATTTTCCATCAGAGCTAGCCCTTGTCTCCTGTTTTTCTTAGGCAAATCGCATGCCTCCGGAAAACAAGCGTATGCATATATATATTTTCCCTATGATTTAGCGGGGTTAATTACAATTATGGCGGGAGGTGTTTAAGGCCCTTAAAAATCCAGAACCTGTGTCATGCCACAGTGTTGTGGTCCTGCACTTATGTCGCCGCTCCAGGAGCCGCGATTCGCAGATCGATAAGACCCGTTTCGAACTTATTTTTTTCGAGATCGAGATCCATGAGCCTGCGCATCCCGGCTCCCATGATACGGGGCGCAGGTTGTTCCGGGATCTCGATCAAATCTAATCCACAGGCGCGGCAAGCCGATACTTGCGCATTTTTCTATAAAGCGTGCTCCGATCGATTCCCAATAGGCGAGCTGCTTTCGCTTTGTTCCAACCAGCCTTGTTCAG
This sequence comes from Deltaproteobacteria bacterium, assembly GCA_023230665.1. Taxonomy (GTDB): domain Bacteria; phylum Desulfobacterota; class Desulfomonilia; order UBA1062; family UBA1062; genus Phosphitivorax. The sequence goes on along the minus strand of JALNWY010000235.1, from coordinate 3,435 downwards.
CGCTGTCAGAAGATCCTCGGAGTCTTCCGCCGGCGACTTATCACGTACATCCCTTCCCATGCTGGCGCTCTCCCGGATTTCCAACGGCATGTTATCCATCGTAATAATACGTCCGTGGCAAAGAACGAACGCATGTTCTATACTATGAGACAATTCTCTCACATTACCCGGCCACCGGTAATTCATGAAAACATGCATGACATCGTCTGACAATCCCGAGATATTTTTCTGGAACGATTTATTGAAGTTCGAACAGAAGTGTTCCGACAGAAGAGGAATATCCTCCATCCGCTCGCGCAAGGGCGGCATCCTCAACTCCAGAACCTTCAGACGATAATACAGGTCTTCACGGAATTCACCCAGTCTGACCTTTTCTTTCAAGTCCTTGTTCGTGCAGGCAATAACCCGAGTATCCATCTTTATGGGAATGGACTCTCCTACCCGCTCGAATTCTTTATCTTGAAGAACCCTCAGGAGTTTCAATTGTATTCTCGGAGAAATATCCCCGATTTCGTCCAACAGTATCGTTCCACCCTGAGCGGTCTGAAAACGGCCCTGAGTGTCTTTTATGGCCCCGGTGAATGAGCCTCGTACATGCCCGAACAGCTCACTTTCGAGCAGATTTTCAGGCAGAGCGGAACAGTTCACCGTTACTATCGGTTTTGAAGCACGGTATCCGCTATAATGAAGGGCCTTGGCAACCATTGATTTTCCGGTACCGCTCTCTCCAGTGATCAAAACAGTTGTTTCCAGGTTGGCAAGATCATCCAGAATTCCATAAATCTCCTGCATCTTTCCGCTCTTGCCGATAATATGGTGGAATTTATGCCTTTCCCCCAATTCCTTCTCAAGATTGCTCAACCGGGTTATATCTCTGATAACGAGAACCAAACCCACAAAATTTTCATCCCGGTTCATCAGTTGGGAGCTCGTGATGATAACGCTCTGTTGGGGACGGCGGCAATGGTTGCACTTAATCAGACATTCCTGGACCATAGCCCCCCCAAGCGCGTTCTTAATGACCTCCAGACAGTTCCTGCTGCATTTAGGCTTAATTTCCGCTAAGGGCCTGCCGATGACCTCCTGAGGTGATAAGCCGCATATGCTCTCTAGGGAATTGTTGGCCTCAATTAATACCATGTTTGAATCAACAGTCATAATAATGTCTTTTACGCTTCCGAAAATTGCCTGCAAACGGCGGCGATGTCTTTCCAAATCTTCTTCGATCCGCTTGCGATCGGTTATATCACGCACAATGCACCGGAACCCTGTCCTGCCCCGCGCATCCCTTATCAACGATATCGAATTCTCGATGACCCGCCTGGCGCCGTCCTTTCTGACTATTTCGTAAAAGAAGCCCTTGTGCGGAATTCCCGACCTGTAGACCTCGTTGTAGACCTTGTAAACAGCATCTTGCATGGACTCGGCTACATAGTCCTTGTAGCCCATTACAAGCAATTCTTCCATGGAGTATCTTAATATCCTACAAAACGAATCGTTACAAAATACGATCTTCCCCTGCAGGTTCGTCTCAATGTACCCATCCTCGATCGCATCGATAATTGTACGATCCCTTTCTGCAGATGCATTTAAATCCGGCTTTTTCAGGCTGCGGTTTTTTGGTGACGGAACATTCTCAAATGTTTTGGATGGAGAGTATCCTCCGGTATAAGTCATAGTTAAGCGCCTCCTTGAATTCCCCCGTTGATGAAAACTTCCCTTTGACGGACCAAAGATACCAGATTGTGCCCTCCCGGCCGCTTCCAGATCTTCCGGGCATCCAAGGCCGGCTTGAAGATCGTGGAGAGGGCGGTTCTTCGGGATCCACAGCCTTTTATCTTATGGGTCCTCAGCCTCTCAGTTCCAAACACTGATTCTATGGGGTTGGTAGTCCTGATGCGTAGCCGGAAAATCATGGAAGGTGAAGAGGACGTCCTCGTCTCTCTCATGGGTGTACCTCGCCAGGTATCCTTCAATCTTGTTCTTGATCACATGCTGCAACAGTTCCCTCGCTCCCGCCCTTAAAAACCCTTCCAATACCGATAGACCACATTTCCCACTTCAGGATTACTATTTCCCGTCATAAGCGCAGCCCCTTCGGGTGTTTTTTCTGCCCATAACTTCATCCGAAATGTGCGCTTATTCATCTCCATCCACGTGAATTTTCTCTGAGCAACAACGAAAGTCTGAACAAAATCGGTATGAATACCGGCCATTCATCTGAATGAACCAGCGTACTTGAACTGTTTCTTCCTGTGAGCAACCAGAAGAAGTGCCATAGCGACACATGATCTCTTTCTTGGCAACAACCATTTCTCACCAGCATGCAGTACAAGCATGGATAAATAGATTCCTACCCGAAAGCCATCTGCGTGAATCATAAACCTTGCCACATAAAGTGTCAACTGCCAATGCGACCTCTCCCCATTGATAGGCCGCCATCCATTCTCCGTGATGTAAAGACAATTCGCCTTTTGTTACAATCCTCCCGCCTCATTGATGATTTTAAGGAAGGGCTTTATTCACGCTACAGGCCAAGGGAACCCCAAGCCCTATTGACCTGAAACATTTCAAGCACTCTTTGCAGAGAATAATATCGCCGGACTTTCCGGCAAGGATCTTTCCTGCCGCATCAGGGTCAGCGATCATCTGGCGCCCGATGGCTATCATGTCTATCTTTGAGCCATGTATCGCCTCTGCTGCCACGGTTTCATTCCAGAGTTTGCCGATTGCAATAACGGGAAGATTCGTTTTTTCCCTGAACCTCGCGGCGAGAACGACATTTGCGCCAAAAGGATCTTCCTTCCTCAATGCTGAACTGCAGGAAAGAAATCGACGCCCGTTACTTTCCTGCCAGGAGCACCGTGCGATAGATACATCCAGCGCACTCACACCTGCTTGAGACAAAACACGGCCCGTCGTGATGGCATCCTCGACTGTCTGACCTCCCTGCATCTTCTCAATGGCATTGATACGGAAAAAGACAGGATAATGAGGACCGACCTTTTCCCGCACGGATCTCATTATCTCTAGTGCAAAGGTGGCCCGCTCGGAGACACCGCCTCCATAGCGGTCTTTGCGCAGATTCGTGACCGGTGAAAGAAACTGACTGATAAGGTAGAAATGAGCTCCATGAACCTCAACACCATCAAATCCAGCCTCAGCCGCACGCCGTGCAGCATGCCCGAAATCATCGACTACACGGTCGATTTGCGTCTGGTTCATGATGAACGGCTCTACATTGTCTCTGAGATAAACGCCCGAAGGCGAGGCGCCGTGCATCTCTCCGCCGCCCGGGATGCCCCGGGCGCCTGCGTGACTGAGCTGAACAACAGCCGCACCGCCCATTTCCTTGATGGAATCGGCAAGGCTCTTCATTCCTCCTATCTGTGAGTCATCCCACAGACCGAGGCTGTTGTTGACAATACAGCCGTC
>JALNWY010000234.1 GCA_023230665.1 Deltaproteobacteria bacterium | reverse complement strand
GATAATCGCCGGAGTTTCCCACGAATTCAAAAATCACCTCAGCGTCACCAAGGAGCTCAGCGGCCTGCTCGATGACCTGCTGGCCATGGAGAAGGACGCCCTTCCCGGACGGGAGCGGTTGGCGAAAATCACGGCGGGCATTGGCGAACGTGTTGCCGCCGCCGCGGAAATGGCAAGCCATCTCGGCCGATTTGCCCACCGCATGGACTTTCCCCTCTCCTCATTCAGCGTCAACGAGGTGGTCGGCGAGATCCTTTTTCTGGCCCGCAGGTTTGCCCGGCTGAAAAATGTCGCCCTGGAATTCGATCCGGCCCCGGGGCTCCCCCCCTTGCACAGCAACCCCTCACTGCTCCAGTTTGTCGTTTTTTCAGCTGTCATGCCGATGTTTGATCATCTTGAAAAACAGGGCGCCGTCCGAGTCGCCACCGCGGCGGCGGGGGACCGGGTCCGGATCGCCTTCCATTGCGAAAAAATCAAAGCCGGGGCCCCGGCGGACCTGTCCCCGCCCATTCCCCCCGAAGCGCTTCAGGCCCTGCATGCCGAACGTCCTCCGGTGGAGCCGGACAAGGACGGCATCCGGGCCGTTTTACTCTTATCTCCCATCCCCCCGGAGTCCGGCGGCTGACACCATGAATAACATGACGAAGGCCAGGGGGAACTGAGGACCTCGACAATCCCCTGCACCATGGTGTTGGAGATCGCGGTACCCTTTGCCGGCGGCCGGACATCCCTTCCGGGGACGGACTGATCTTCTTCGGCCTGGTGAATCGGGCCGGTGCCGGATGTACACCCCAATACGTCGCTTTATGTTTCATTATGTTTTGCATCGCTGCCTTTTCGCCATTTCGCACTTTTTTCGCTTTAATCGATTGGTATTAAAAGAAAAAAACTCGTCCTCCGCCACCCGTTCCCGTTTCGTTTCGTTTTACTTTGTCGCACGGCCTTGGCCGCATTTCTCGTGCCGACAACGGTGCATACATACAACTTATTAATATGATTAATATTATTGTAATGGCACAATGCTTGCAATAACTATGGCAAAAAGAGGCATGATCCCCCAAACAAAGGAGGCCATATCATGAAAACGCTGCTCGAAAAATTCCAAAAATTGGCTATGGCAGTAACGTACGCTGAAGCAGGCGAATGGGATACGGCCAGGGAAATGCTGCCCGAATCGAAACCGCGCACTTCCCTCAACTGGGTGGAAAGTCATTTTGCCGCCGTTGCCTTCGCCGAAGCAGGACTCCGGGAGGAAGCCGTGAACCTCACCAGCGGCAGGGGAGTGTGCAGCACGCTCGGTCGTGACATGTGTGAGAGCCTCGGCTTGCGGGGCGTCCATCTTTCATTCGGCTATGTAACCGTCAACTGACGGGAAACCGGCAATAATTGACAAGGGCCGCCCCTCCCCGTGCTCATAAATACCGGCTTTCACTCTCCACAGATGGCGGCGGGAAATGAGAAGGGGATGGGGCCAGCGGCCGAGACGGAACTGGCCATGATTCGAATAACTGGTATGAGCGATGCCTCAGTCGATTCTGATAGTAATGCACGATGCGTCATTCGGCCAGACCTTGCAGCAGAAATTAAGTCAATTCCGGGTAAAAGTTTTCAGGGCGGAAACCGCGGCTCAGGCCCTCGAACTTCTGGGCAGGCGAAAAATGAACGTAGTTCTCCTTGATGTCAGGGGGAACGCCTTGCCCGCGGTGCCCTTTCTGAAGGAATTGAAGGCCACCGCCACCGAAGTCGAGACCATTGTCATCAGCAGCATCGATGACGTCGCCATATCGATCGAATGCATGCAGGAGGGGGCCTCGGATGAAATTACCGTTCCATTCGACATCGAATCCCTGAAAGGTAAAATTAAAGAGGCGGTCAGGCGAAGCAGGCTCCGGCAGAAGAAGAAACGAAAGTTTGCCTTTTTCGATAATTTCGAAAACGACATGGTCGCGGCAACGTTTGCCCAGATGGGTGAATTTGACTCCGCCCGGACCATTCTTGACAAAAAAAAAGACGGGAGCAAAACCGACGACGACCAGAAGAAAAGCGGCAAGAAGCACGAAAAGTAACGAAACCGGCTTTGACTTGAGGTTAATGCCACAACAGCGAGGTGTCCCATGGCTGAAATGAAAGTTCTGCTCGTTGATGACGAGGAAACATTTGTCCAAACCCTTTCAGAACGGCTCAAGATGCGCGATCTGAAAAGCGACACTGTCTTTGACGGCACCCAGGCCATTGATTTCGTCAATGAAAATGAGCCGGATGTCATGGTGCTCGATCTGAAGATGCCCGGCATCGACGGAATGGAAGTTTTGCGCCGGGTCAAGAAAATGTACCCCAAAATCCAGGTTATCATCCTGACGGGGCACGGAACGGACAGGGATGAAGAAGAGTCACGCCGCCTGGGTGTTTTTGACTACCTGAAAAAACCCGTCGACATAGAAGAGCTGGTCGGCCGGATCAAGGCGGCGTATCACGAAAAGCTCCAGAACACCATGGCTGCCGCCGCCTTTGCGGAAGAAGGCGAATATGAAACGGCGCGCAGCATCATGGAGAAAAAGGAAAAAAAGAAAAAATAGACCATTTCATTGCTGACAGCGGACCAGCCCGGGGCTGAATGACAACAGCCATGGGGACTGTGCCGCTGATCCGTTGGCGATGCCTTCCAGGACCGGGCCGACAATACCATACTTCTGAACGGAGAAAACAAACATGGCTGAAGAGATCAAGGCAAATGTTTTGCTGGTGGATGATGAGGAACAATTCCTGGATGCCCTGTCCAGCCGCCTGGAAACCCGGGGTTATCGTGTTGACACGGTAACCAGCGGTGAAGACGCGGTTGACTTGATCGAGGGAAAATCCTTCGACGCGATTGTCCTGGACCTTGCCATGCCGGGACTTGACGGACTCGAGACCCTGAAGCGGATCAAGGAGAAAAACCCTGATCTCGAAATAATCATGCTGACCGGTCACGCCACGGTAAAAAGCGGCATCGAGGCGATGAAAATGGGGGCCGAGGATTTCCTTGAAAAACCGGTCGATCTGAAGGAACTGCTCGACAAAATCGGCGAGGCAAAACATAAACGAATGCTCGTTGTGGAGAAGAAGCGCCAGGAAGAGGTAAATAAAATCATCAAAAGCAAAAGCTGGTAATCCTCTACCCATTATCCTGGGCCGCATCCGGGCGCCGGACGACAGGCCGGAGAGGCCGGGATTGAAATATTCGGAACGCCGCTGAAAAACAGGGGCATCCGAAAGAGGTGCAGTATGTCCTGCGAACGGGGTTTTTTCCGCGGCGAGGCGGACTTTCCCGCCTGACCTTGCCGGCGTAAACATAATTACCAAGAGAGGAGGACTCAAGTGCAGACCGATAACCCTGTGGTCAAGGACCACATAATCACCCTCGACAGGTTTCCGCATCTCACCGAAGACCAGTCCCTCAGCGATGCCGTTGAAGTCATCAAATCCTACACTGACGGTTCCAGGGAGCTGCTCAGGTACCGCGAGATCCTCATTCTGGACGCCGGCAGCCGTCTGGTGGGCCGGGTCACCATGCAGGACATCATTCTGGGGATCGATCCCCGTTTTACCGGGCTTGCCAAGGTCAATAAATTTGAAGGCCAAAAACCGGACGCCACCAGTCTGGTCATCCTCTGGGAAGATTCGTTCTTTGAGGAGTGCTCGAAGAGAAGAACGAAAAAAATCCTCGATTTCATGTCGCCCATCAAGCTGACCATCAGGAGCAGCGAATCCCTCCTCAAGACCCTGGCCATCATGTTGAGCGTCAACGAAACCGTCCTTCCCGTTGTCGACGACTCCCGGGTTCTTGGCGTGATCCGCATGGAGGAGATATTCAAGGCCATAACCAGCCGGTGCAAGCTCTAAGATAAGCAACAATTTTCTAAGTTAAATACCTAGGCGGGGAGAAAGTCATGACCAACGATCAGACGGAGGTACGGGTTGCCAAGGAGAAGCAACCCATCGACTGGAAGCGGCTCGTATTCATGTTTACAGGAATTATCCTGTTTGCTGTTGTCTATTATT
>JALNWY010000233.1 GCA_023230665.1 Deltaproteobacteria bacterium | reverse complement strand
GTGCCCGAACCGGCAACTTTGCTGCTTTTTGGCGCCGGCTTGATTGGACTCGCCGGGCTGGGCCGACGAAAGCTGAAAAACTGATATTTTCGAAATCTTTCCTCCGGAGATAAAAAACCCTGGCGTTCTGCCAGGGTTTTTCTTTATCTGATTACCACCAATTCTCAGCTGCGAATTTGACAGGATTCGTAACCGACTGATTTAAAATGTTTTTGTCATTCCGAAAGCAGTGAGAAATCTCAGGTCTCCAGCGCAAGGAGATTTCTCACATCCGTTCGAAATGACAGCATTTTCCTGACTGCAATAAATTTGCTGAGGATTGGTGATAATCACATTCTATTAGCTGTTTACCACCAAACCTCAGCTGGAAATTCGTCGCTATTTACAAAATACTGATTTTATTTGCTTTGTCCTTTCAACCCGGCCCTTTGTCATTTCGACCGCAGGGAGAAATCTCACATCCTCGGCGTAAGGAGATTTCTCACAGTTCTATCGCTTGCTATAAATTTGCTGAGAATGAGTAGCCATCAGGTTTTTTGCACTCTCAGCCTTGAATCATATTAAATTTATCAGAAATCAATAACCTGGCACATTTTCCAAACCGGGAACACTGAGAAATTGTTCATCGGGGAGGACCAGGCAGGTCAGCCGGCCGCTGTACACCGCCCCGGTATCGATACCTATTTTTTCCGGGCGCACATACGGATCATGAAATGCCGTATGGCCGAATATCACCCTTTTCCCGAAATCATAGGTGGAGGAAACAAATGCCTCTCCCGCCCAGAGACACCATTCGGGGGACTGCAGGGCGAGATGCACACCGGGCTCCAGTCCCGCGTGAACATAGATATGCGTATCGTCTTCCCAGTGCAGAAGCAGATCATTGAAAAATGCCAGGTGTTCTTCCGGAAGCGCGGCACGAGGATCGTTGTTTTTTTCCAGAGGGTCAATTCCGTAGCTTTCCAGTGTCCGGAGCCCTCCGTTGCGCAGGAATAGTTGCTGGTCGAATCCGTGCAGATATCGTAGAAACATTGCTTCATGGTTGCCTTGAAGGGTAATGATCCTGTCAAATTCCTTCTTCAATCGAATAAGGCGCGATACCACTCTTTTCGAGTCAGGCCCCCTGTCAATATAATCTCCTAAAAATATGACCGTATTGTCGGGGCCCGATATGTATTGCAACAGTTCATCAAGCGATCGGTAACAACCATGAATATCACCGATTACATAGGTCTTTCCCATCGGATCTCAGCCCAGCGGTGACATTAAGCCCGGCCCCTCCATTTCTTATTTAAGGTCAGGGAATCCATTTTGACCGGCGGGAAGGAACTTCCCGCCTGCGAGGTTACGAGTTTTGCCGCCACTTCTGGAGCAGTTTTTCCGCTTCCTCGCGTTCAGGGAAATCACCAGACTGTCCAATGCTGTGGACTAACTCCTGCATGGCTTCCGTATCAGCGCCCTGGGCTTTCAGGGACAGGGCAAGGTGATAACGGATTGTCGGAACATGGGGCGCAGCGGCAAGTGCATTCCTGAACTGGACAGTTGCCAGATCATACGCTTTCCGCAGGTAAAAGACATATCCCAGCGTGTCATTGATAAAAGGATTTCTTGACTGGCTCTCCCTGGCTGATTGGGCCAGGCGCAAGGCCTCGCCAAGATCGGGTTCCTTCTCCTGTGTGATAAGCCAGGCAAGATTGTTGGCAGCCGCTGCAAATTGAGGCTGCAGGCCAAGTACTCGAATGTAGGCATTCTTTGCTTCATCCAACCTCCCCGATTGTTCCAGCAGTACGCCCAGCTCCATGAGCCCTTCGATTGAATCAGGATCCTGCGAGAGTATATGTTCATACTCTGCAATCGCGCTTTCCAGTTTCCCTTCATTTTTCCATATTTCGGCCAGCATAAAATAGGAACGAGGATCTTCCGGAGCGAGCTGCCGAACCTGATGCAGTATCTCAACGGCCTCGTCATATGACCGTTGTTCACGCAACAGGCCGGCAAGCAGAATCAGGTTTTGCGGAACCTCCGGTGCGCTTTCAATCTGCCTGCGCACCCGGTTTACCGCTGCTTCTCTTTGGCTGGCGCGCATGTACAGATCGGCAAGTTGAGCCAGGGCCGGCGAATAATCAGGCTCCAGGGAAAGAATATTTTCCAGCAGAGCCTCTGCTTCGGCACTTTCTCCACGCATAATCCTGGTGAGGGCCAGATTATAGGAGACCTCAATGTTTTCCGGCAGAAGGGTATGCATCTTTTCAAACACTTCCAAGGCCTTGTCCGTATCTTGACCATAGAGATAGCTCTGGCCGAGAATAACCGCGGCCTGGACATTACCGGAATCATTGGCCAGGGCCGACAGCGACTCCTGCCGCGCCTTGTTGAAGTCCCGCTTGCGAAGATGGTGGTGGGCCAGAAGTGCGTGGGCCATTGAGTCTCCACCGCCGTACCGTACCGCCTTGTCGGCAAAACTTTGCGAAAGTTCCAGGTTGCCGATATTGAGATGGGCCAGGGCGAGTTGAAAATATGCTGCACCCCACCTTGGGTAGTCACGCACCAACTGATCCAGGAGCGCGACAGCTTCGTTATTATTGCCGTCTTTCATGATGAGCCTGGCCCTGACCAGTTTGGCCTGCGGCTGATTGGTGTCGCTCTGGAGTAACTCTTCCACCAGTTTCTCCGCCTTGGCGTATTCCTTCTGTTCAAAATACAAATCGGCAAGCTGCCCTTTAATTTCCTGGCTGTCGCTGCTCAACTCAAGAATCTTGAGCAGCAGCTCCTCTGCCTTTGCAAATTCTCTCTGCTGCTTGTAAAAGTCCGCAGCCATGAGATACACCTGTTCGTTTTCCGGACCCAGGGAAATGGCTTTGCGCAAAGTCTGCTCCGCTTTCTCCTTCTCCTGTACGCGAAGGTAATAAGAGGTGAGATCCAGGAGAGGTTCCGGATCGGCAGGAAAAGAGTCGGCCGTATCGAGAAGATTTTTCAACGCTTTTTCATTCTCTTTCCGGCTGAAATAAAAAGTGGTGAGAAGTTGACGGGTTAATAGATTTCCGGGATTAAGTTCAACGGCTTTGATCAACGCCTGTTCTGCCTCCCTGTTCATCTGCCGGGCTGAATAAATCCTGGCCAGGAGAGTGTAAAGGGAATCCCTGTCCGGCTGACCGGCTATGGCGCGATTGACAATCTTTTCCGCTTCCTCGAGATTGCCTTTTTGCAGTTCAATGTTGCCCAGAAGAGCAAGGGCATCAGGATGTTCAGGCTGTTGCTCAAGAATTTTGTCTACATAAGCCAGGCTGTCTTCAAGATTCTCATCAAGATAAAAAAACTCAGCGGTTTTTAACTGGGCGTCATAATTCAAAGGATCAAGCCTGGCTGCCTCCCTGATTTCCAGAAAGGCCCTCCGGAGATCACCCGTTTCGATGTAGGCAAGCCCCAACTGGTATCGCGCCTCGGCATGGCCTGGATCCAACTGCACTACATTGCGAAACTCTATAATTGCTTCATTGTACTTCTCCTGCTGGACATAATTCATGCCCCTGTCAAAATGCTCGCCCTTTTTCATCTCGGCGTCGCTGCAGGCGAATAACATCGGCAGGAAAACAACAACCAGGAACGGGAAAATGCGGAACGGAAAAACCATTGATAACCTCAGATTACATATATGATATTTCATTGTCAGCATAATGCAAATGAATTGGAAGAGAAAGGCAACATCGCACTGGAGTCCCCACAATTATTAAATATGATTACCACAAATCCTCAGCAAATTTATTGCTGGTACTTGAAAAAAGGCTGTCATTTCGTACGGATGTGTAAAAATTTCATTCCACATCGCAAGGAGATTTCTCCCTGCGGTCGAAATGACAGCACGCCCCCGAACACCGCGTCATTTTGAACGGATGTGAGAAAATCTCGTTCCGTATCGTGAGGAGATTTCTCCCTGTGGTCAAAATGACAAAAGCACATACGACCAGTTACTTGTTAACCATGACAAATTCACTGCAGAGGATGAGTGATAATCAGAATAAATTTATCTTGCAGTATCATTAAGATTATCACTCCTTCTCAGGGGCGAATATGTTATCATCCTCAACCAACTGCTCATATCTTCCTTTCCCATGCTGCCGGGGAATCTCGCGGCACTGACAGGG
>JALNWY010000232.1 GCA_023230665.1 Deltaproteobacteria bacterium | reverse complement strand
TAAACCCTTCTTCGCTAAATGCTTCGTTATCGCAGCCGTCAACGTCGTCTTACCATGATCTATATGACCAATCGTACCCACGTTCACATGCGGCTTCGTCCTCTTGAATGTCTCCTTAGCCATCGGCAGTCCCCCTTAATAGTTTTTTTCTCTGCACAAGCCCATAGATGAAGCCCACGCCCGGGATTGAACCGGGCACCTCTTCCTTACCAAGGAAGTGCTCTACCTGCTGAGCTACGTGGGCACGTATCCTTACACAAGAGGGGTATGGAGCGGGAAACGGGATTCGAACCCGCGACCCTCAGCTTGGAAGGCTGACGCTCTAGCCAACTGAGCTACTCCCGCATCAACAAGGAAGCGCAGTCTTTACGACTTACGTCTCCTGCGTCCCTCACATCTTTGGTGGAGGGGGGAGGATTCGAACCTCCGAAGGCTGAGCCGGCAGATTTACAGTCTGCTCCCTTTGGCCGCTCGGGAACCCCTCCCAACACTCTTCTTGGAGCTGGAGATGGGACTCGAACCCGCAACCTGCTGATTACAAATCAGCTGCTCTACCGATTGAGCTACTCCAGCCCTGTCAGCGCACGAATAGCTTGCGCAGAAAGTGTCTGTATCTCAAGGATCACACAAAAGTCAAGGGTTAATCGCAGATGAAAAGAAATTGGTGCATGTCTCTGATGAAGACGTGCATTTCTGAATACAAGGCATACGTGACTGCCCCTTTAGATGATCCATCTGCTGTTTCGATTCATGCGCATCCGTTTTCCCATCAGGCTGACCTGAGCAGGATGTGATGTCTACATCAGCGTTCGTCACCCTGTCAAGAAACAAAATCAACCAGACTTAGTACCTGTTGTTTTTCTTCCAAAAGCTCATGGTTGACCCTCTGGATGAGCGTGTGCTAACTATGCCGCAATATGGCAAATAAGATCGATCACCTCGCGATCATCATGGACGGAAACGGCCGATGGGCGAAAGGTCGCGGGCTTTCCCGCCTCAAGGGACACGAGGCAGGCGCTCAGGCAGCCAGGAAGGTGGTGGAGGCTGTCAAGGAGCGACGGATCAGGTTCCTCACTCTCTATGCTTTTTCATCCGAGAACTGGAGACGCCCCCGGGATGAGGTCGAAGGACTTTTCAGGCTCCTGGAGGGGTTTATCGACCGGGAGGTGGACCGTCTCGTGGAGAGCGGCGTCCGTCTGTACACCATCGGAGACCTGTCCAGGTTCCCTTCCAATCTCAGGCAGAAGATCGACATGACCATGGAGAAAACCGGGGCCAATGGCGATCTCCACTTGAGCGTGGCCCTGAACTACGGCGGAAGGGACGAGATCCTCCGGGGTTTCCGCCGGGCGATCCGCTCCGGGCTTTCTGCCGAGGAGCTCGATGAAGGGACCTTTTCCCGCCATCTGGATACTTCGTTCATGCCCGACCCGGACCTGCTCGTCAGGACGGGCGGAGAGCGGCGCATCAGCAATTTCCTGCTGTGGCAGCTCGCATACACGGAGATCTATTTCACGGACACACTCTGGCCCGACTATGATGAGAATGCCCTCGATACGGCCATTTCCTGGTTCAGCGCCCGGCAGCGCCGCTTCGGCATGACGCCTGAGCAGGTCGAGGGCATCCCGCTGCCATGACCCGCATCCTCGGCGCCCTCATTCTCCTGGTCGTCTTTGCCGTCCCCGCGGTGTTCGGACCCGCGTGGGCCTTTTTCATCATCGTGCTCATTGTCCTACCCATCAGCCTTCACGAGTTCTACCGGGTGGGGCTTGACGCCGGCACGCGTCCCCTGGGCCTGATCGGGCTGGTGGGCTCGTTCCCATACCTCTATACTATATACATGGGTTCCCTCACCGGAGCACTGCTCACCATCTGCGGCACCGGCCTGGTCATCCTGGCGGCCGGACTCTATCTGTTTGAAAAGGGCAAGGCCACGGCCCGGCAGGCCAGCTTCGCCCTGTCCGGTCTCATCTATCCCCTGGCCCTGCTGAGCTTCTGGATCCTGGTGCGGGGCGGAACCGACGGCAGATTCTGGATGATCTTCGGGCTTCTGGCAACCTTTCTAGCCGATATCGGCGCGTACTATACGGGCAGGACCCTGGGCAGGCACGCCCTGGCAAAGCGGCTGAGTCCCAAGAAAACCGTAGAGGGCCTGTTCGGGGGCATCGGCTTAAGTGTCCTGGGAGCAAGCCTGTTCTTCGTTCTCTACTCCCATTTCTTCTCCCTCGCGGTGCCGTATCCCCTCTGGGTGATCCCTGTCCTCGCCGGGGCCATCAGCCTGCTCGATCTCGTGGGGGACTTGAGTGCGTCCATGTACAAGCGGGATTTCCAGGTCAAAGACCTGGGAAACCTCATCCCCGGACACGGCGGCATGCTCGACCGCATGGACGGCATTGTACCTGTCGGGATCTTTCTCTATTTTGTCATGCGGGTGCTGCAGTAGAATGAAAAAGATCGTCGTTCTCGGCTCCACAGGCTCGATCGGACGCTCCACCCTCGATGTCGTGAGGCGCAGGCCCGATGCGTTCATTGTCACGGGCCTCTCGGCAGGCGCCAATCTCCGGACCCTCCAGGAGCAGGCCCGTGAATTCGACGTGGATCTGGTGGCCCTGAACGCCTTGTCGGGCCGCTCTCCGGAAGGGTTGCAGGTCCTCTCGGGGGAAAGGGCGGCAACAGAGCTCGTCGCCGTGACGCGGCCCGACATCGTGGTGAACGGGATATCCGGCGCAGCGGGCTTCCTTCCCTCATGGCAGGCCGTGCGCCAGGGTGCGGTTCTGGCCCTTGCCAACAAGGAGTCTCTGGTGATCGGCGGAGATTTCATCATCCGGGAGGCAGAGCGGAACGGGGCGCGCATCGTCCCCGTGGACTCGGAGCACTCCGCCATATTCCAGTGCCTTGCGGGCGAGCGGCCCGAAGAGGTCAGCCGGATCCTTCTCACGGCATCCGGAGGCCCTTTCCGCACCCGGCCCAAGGAGAGCTTTTCCGGCATCACCCCCGAAGAGGCCTTGAGCCACCCCACCTGGTCCATGGGCCGCAGGATCACCATCGACTCGGCCACCATGATGAACAAGGGCCTCGAGATCATCGAGGCCTACTGGCTCTTCGGTGTGGACCTGAGCCGGATCCGGGTGGTGGTCCACCCGCAGAGCATCGTTCACTCCATGGTGGAGTTTCGCGATATGAGCATCAAGGCCCAGATGGGCATACCGGACATGCGTGTGGCCATCGCCTATGCGCTTTCCTGGCCCTCGCGCATGGAGCTGGACCTCAAACCCCTGGACCTTGCCGCCATGAAGACCCTCGAGTTCTTTCCGCCCGATGAAGACAAGTTCCCGGCTCTTGGCATCGCGCGGGAGGCCATGGAGCAACCCCGCACCCTGCCCTGCATCATGAACGCGGCAGACGAGACCGCGGTGGACGGCTTCCTGAAACGGCGCATCCGTTTCGATGAAATCGCTGATATGGTCCGGAAAACTATGGACAAGCTTGCCGGATCGCAGGTAAGCTCCCCTGAAGATCTGATCGAACTCGATCGTGAATCGAGAGAAATAGCGGAGAACATGATACCATGACTACTCTTTTCGCTTTCGTTATCGTGCTCGGCATCCTGATCTTCATCCACGAGCTCGGGCACTTCCTCTTTGCCAAGCTCAACGGCGTGGGCGTGCTGAAGTTTTCCCTGGGATTCGGCCCCGCGCTCGTCAAAAAACGCGTGGGTGAAACCGAGTACCAGATCTCGGTCATTCCCCTGGGCGGGTATGTCAAGATGCTCGGAGAAGGCTCCACCCCTGAGGATGAGTTCACCCCCATGGACCCGGAGAAATCCTTTGCCGGGAAGGGCTTGGGCGTTCGTGCGCTCATCGTTGCGGCAGGGCCGGTGTTCAACCTCCTGCTCGCGATCGTGATCTACATGGTCATCGGCTGGACCGGCATCCCCACCATCCCGCCGGTGGTGGGCGAGGTGATGGATGGCACCCCTGCAGAGACCGCGGGGCTCATGCCGGGAGACCGGATCGTCTCCATCCAGGGCTCCCCGGTGCAGTCGTGGGAAGACATCTCCATCATCATGCAGGAAAACGAGGCAGGCGAGAATGTCCAGTTCGTCATCGAACGGGGCGGCACGGATTTCACAGTCAATGCGACCCCG
>JALNWY010000231.1 GCA_023230665.1 Deltaproteobacteria bacterium | reverse complement strand
TCGCAAAAAGGTTCAAGGCGAAGCTCCTGAAGGATTTCCTGGAAGAAGAAAAGAAGAAGAAAAGATCTCATGGGTAATCTCACCCCCATGATGCAGCAGTACCTGGATATCAAGAAGCTCCACCAGGACGCCATACTGTTCTATCGCATGGGCGACTTCTATGAGATGTTCTACGATGACGCCCGCACCGCGTCCAAGATTCTGGGGATCGCTCTGACCACCAGGGACAAGGGCAGGGAGAACCCAGTCCCCATGTGCGGGGTTCCCCACCACAGCGCCAGCTCCTACATATCCCGGCTTATCAGGCAGGGCCTGAAGGTGGCGATCTGCGAGCAGAGCGAGCCGGCGGGCGCAGCAAAGGGCCTCGTGCGTCGGGAGGTGGTCCAGGTCATCACCCCGGGGCTCATTCTGGAAGACGACCATCTTCTCTGCGAGAAGCCGAACTACCTCATGGCCGCATGTACGGATGCGGCCGGGAGCCGGTGGGGCATCGCCTTTATCGATATCTCAACAGGCGACTTCCGGGTGACCGAGGTGGGCTCGGAGCAGGATTTTCTTCACGAGCTCCACCGGGTGTCGCCCAGCGAGATCATCACCGCGGATCCGGGCATCGTGCCCGGCGGGTTCTTTCTCACGAACAGGGACGGGGCTATGGCGCCCGAGCGCGCGCGGGAGATTCTCTGCAGCCATTTCCGGGTGCTGGGGATCGAGGGCCTGGGCCTGAAAGGACATGAGGCGGCGCTCAGGGCGTCCGCCATGGCGCTCGACTACGTCAGGGAAACCCAGAGGGGCGTGCTCGCCCATATCACCCAGCTCAGGTTCTACAACACCGGCGGATACATGGTTCTCGGCGCGAATACCAGGCGTAACCTGGAGCTGTTCGACTCCCTCTGCGCAAACAAGGCCAACACGCTCTTCAGTGTCATGAACCGGACCATGACACCCATGGGCGCCCGGATGCTGGGCGACTGGATGTCCTTCCCGCTCATGGACCCCGTGGAGATCGAAGGCAGGCTCGACGCCGTGGAAGAGCTGACGAAAAGCCCCGGCACGGTGCAGGACATCCGGGATACCCTGGCAGAGATCCCGGACATGGAGCGGATCGTGGGCAGGATCTCCACCGGCGGCGCCTCTCCACGCGATGTCCGTGCCCTGTCGGCCGGGCTGGGGCGGGTCCCTGCGATGAGGGATATCCTGAAGCGCTCTCAGTCCGAACTATTCCGGTCAATATTTGATCAAATGGACCCCCTGAAGGACGTGGCAAAACGTGTCGACGCCACCCTGACGGAAGATCCGCCCAGCAGACTCGGAGACGGCGGAGCGATCGCACCGGGAGTGGATGCCGAACTGGACGAGCTGAAGGAGCTGCGCCGCGACTCACGCCAGTGGATCGCCAGCCTGGAGGCCAGGGAACGGCAACACTCCGGGATCAACTCGCTGAAGATCGGCTACAACAAGGTGTTCGGCTACTACATCGAGATCTCCAAGGCACACGCCCACAAGGCGCCCGAGCACTACATGCGCAGGCAGACCCTTGTCAATGCCGAGCGGTTCATCACACCCGAGCTCAAGGAGTACGAGGCAAAGGTCCTGGGCGCACAGGACGCCATCGCCCGGATCGAGGCACGGATCTTCTCCGAGCTTCTGGACTTTCTTCTCGGGTGGACCGCAGACCTCAAGGCGACCATTGCGTCGATTGCCTGCGCCGATACGGTGAGCTCCCTTGCCTGGCTTGCCCTGGACCGCGGATACCGCAGGCCTTCCATGTCTCCCGGCAGGACCGTGCAGATCCGCGCAGGGAGGCATCCCGTGGTGGAGCAGGTCCTCAAGGCGGGCGAGTTCGTGCCCAACGACTGTGCATTCGACGGCGAGAAGGACACCATCCACATGATCACCGGCCCCAACATGGCAGGCAAGTCCACCTACATGCGCCAGGTCGCCCTGATTGCCATCATGGCCCAGATGGGGTCCTTTGTTCCCGCAGCAAGGGCCGAGCTGGGCATCGTGGACCGGATCTTCACCCGGGTGGGGGCACTGGACAACCTCTCGGCCGGACAGAGCACCTTTCTGGTGGAGATGAGCGAAACCGCGGAGATCCTCCACAACGCCACTGAGAACAGTCTCGTCATCTTGGATGAGATCGGCAGAGGCACCTCGACCTACGACGGAATGTCGCTGGCCTGGGCCGTTGCCGAGTACCTCGACAAGCGCCGCGTCCGGACCCTTTTCGCCACCCACTATCACGAGCTGGCCGACTTGGCCAGGAGATATCAGGGCATCAAAAACCTGCACATGGCCGTCGAGGAAAGCGGCCACGAAGTAGTGTTTCTCAGGCAGGTGAAGCGGGGCGCCATCGGCAGGAGCTACGGCATTTACGTGGCCCGTCTTGCCGGCGTTCCCGACGAGGTGGTGGACAACGCCCGCATCATCCTGAACACTATCGGCCGCAAGGCCAGGTCCGTGCCTGCCGTCAGACAGGACGCGCCGGTCCAGGAGAGTCTTTTTGTCTCCGATCGCCAGAACACGGACCCGGACGGATACCACGAGATCGTCCAGCGCATCCGCGAGTTGGACCTGGCGAGGACCACTCCCTTAGAGGCTCTGAACCTCCTCTACGATTTCAAGGACAAGTTACACAAACCCCGCTAAAGATTCCCTTTCTCTTTTCCGAATAGCCTATGGAGGAGAGTTTTCTATGGACGACAGAATAGAAACCAGGGCCCTTGCACGAAAATGCGGCATGCCCTACATCGACATCGAAAAAGAGGTCCCGGACCGGAAGTGCGTGGGCCTGCTCAAGGAGGTCTTTGCCAGGAACTACACCAGCCTGCCGGTGCGTTTCCTCAACGGCGGCGTCCTGGTGGCGATCGGAGATCCGGGGCAGAAGGAGGTGGTGGAATCGCTCACCTTCCACATGGGCAAAAAGATCTACCCTGCCCTGGGCGACAAGCTCGCCATCCGCAAGGCCATTGACCACTACTATTCTCTCCAGCCCGAGACGGCCCAAGCACAGCAGGCGCCCGAGGCCGAGGCCCAGGAAGAGGTCGAGCGTGAGCACCGCATCATATCCATCCTCTCCAACAAGGGCGGCGTGGGCAAGACCCATGTGTCCACCAACCTGGCAACCGTTGCCGCACAGGAAGGGAAAAAGGTCCTCCTCATCGACGCCGATCTGGGCAATGCCGACATATCCAACAAACTGGCCCTGTTTCCTGAATATACCCTGTACGATTTTCTCCTTGGCGATGTGGCCCTGGAGGACATGATCCAGAAGACGGCGTACGGGTTCGATCTCGTGGGCGGAAGCTCGGGCGAGTTCAAGCTCGCGAACATCAACTATGTCCAGCGCAGCAAGTTCATCCGGTCGTTCCGGAAGGTCAGCCAAGACTACGACATCACGATCTTCGACTTAAGCGCCGGGATCGGCACCACGGTCATGGACTTCGCGCTCGCCTCTGACGAGATCATCATCGTCATCACGCCCCAGGACATCATAGCGGGGTATGCCTGTATCAAGGCGTCGTTCCAGCGGTTCAAGCATTTCGAGGAATCGCTGCTGAAAAAGGTGGAGTTCTACCAGCCACAAAAGATCTACACACCCTGGGTGATCATGAACCAGATCACGAGCCTGAAGCAGGGCCTGTTCCTGTTCAATCGGATCTGCCAGACCGCGGATGAACGCATCAATAACATGGAGGCCATGTTTTCCATAAAACCCGAGTATCTGGGCGGCATTCTCTACGACTGGGACAACTTCAAGAAGGCCGAGATGGAGAGAAAGCCTCTTACCGTGGTTTCCCCCAGGACCAACCCTGCCCAGTGCCTCGAATATCTCGGGAAAAATCTTCTGGAGCGCCCCGAAATGAGAAACTACAGTCAGCAGATCAAGACCGGACTGGGTCGATTCGCCATGATCTTCGGAATGCAGTGAGACGTCCCTCAAGTATCAAAAATAGCTGCCGATACAAGTATATACAGCGATCAGAGAAAAGGAGAAAGGGAAATAACAATGACCCTGCAAGAGTTCAGAGCACAGTGTTCCGAGAAATGGGATGACGTGAGACCGGTGGTGATCTACTTTGCCGGCGAGCGGTTTGTCATCGAATATCAGGACCGCTTCGATCCCCTTACCGCACCGGTGGTCGCCATGGTCCATTCCTATCTGGGAAACATCGCACTGACTCAGAACGATAACTGAACCT
>JALNWY010000230.1 GCA_023230665.1 Deltaproteobacteria bacterium | reverse complement strand
CAGCATACGCATGCGATGCCTCAGCGTGTTCGGGTTGATCTTCAGAAGCTCGGCCGCGCCCCCCTTTCCATGAATCTTGCCGCGGGTAAGATCGAGGGCTGACTGTATATGCAGCCTCATGGCATCGTCGAGGCAAAGGAATTTATCTTCGGGTTCGGGGAGAGACTGTTCTGTCTTCGCGCTCCCATACAAATTAAATTCCTCGAATTGGAGCGGCTGGGAAGAGCGTGTTATTCGTGATCGAATCAGGGCCCGTTCAACGATATTCTGCAGTTCTCGCACATTCCCCGGCCAGTCGTAGGCCAAAAGCTTTTCCATCGTGCCCGGTGCGAGCTCGGGACTGTATCCCAGATTCAGCTCTCTGGATTTGCTCCTGATGAAGTGGCGGATCAGATTGGGTATATCGGATTTCCTTTCCCGCAGCGATGGGATGGTGATGGGAAAGACATTGATCCGAAACCAGAGATCAAGCCGGAAAGAGCCTTCCCGTACGAGTACCGCCATATTTCGATGAGTTGCCGCAATGATACGCACGTCCACCTTTATCGGCTTTGTCCCGCCGACCCGTTCGATTTCCTTTTCCTGAAGGACCCGCAAGAGTCTTACCTGAACGGAAGCGGGCAGGTCCCCCACTTCATCCAGGAATAGCGTGCCTTGGTGGGCACGCTCGAACCGGCCGTTCTTCGCGGCAATGGCGCCGGTAAAGGCCCCCTTTTCATGCCCAAACAGCTCGCTGTCTATGAGGCCTTCGGGGATGGCGCCACAGTTGATCTTCACGAAGGGCCCTTCTTTGCGTGGTGACGAGTAGTGGATTCTGTTCGCGATGATTTCCTTGCCCACTCCTGTTTCCCCCAAAAGGAGCACCGGCGTGTTCAGCGGGGCGACCTGGGTTACCGCTCCCATGACATTCTGCAGTCCTCCGCCCGCGCCGATTATCTCGGTATCGGGGTCCTGCGCCGGATCGTGATAGATCTGCTTGATACCGTGACTGAAGAGCTCCTTGGTATTTGCAATGTCCCGGTACTGAAGGCTGTTGGCCATGGCCATGGAAAAAGGCGCGCACAGGAGACCGATAAGGTGTGCGTGCTCGTCGGTATACCGGTTGCGGCCTTGTGCAAAAAAGTTGACCTGTCCCAGGTTCCGGCCGTTCATCGATATAAACAAAACCATGCTTGATTTATCGATAAGTCCCATCGTGAACCACGCGGGCGGGGTGGTCAAGCCCTCTTCGGGGTTGTTGAATATGAGCACTGGTTTTTTGATCTTCTTGTATGCCTGATATCCTTCCTGCGTGATTGGAATCACCATGTTCTGAATATTGAGAGGGTACCTGGACTTGACGGTCATTACGGCCAGGGATCTGTTTTTTTCATCAAAACAGGATGCAACCAATCCATCCATGGGAATATAGTCCTTCAAAAAATCCAGGCATTCCTGCGCTACCTCGCCGATGTCGAGACTGCTGCAAATCCGAGGAATGGCCTGATTGAAGAACTCCATATCGTTGATCATTGTTCCCTCCCCTCTCATGTGGTCTGCTGATTGTCATATTTAACAATCAGTTATTTAATTACCATATTTAACAAAAAATATCACCAAATATGATAAATATTATTTATATCTACATAACTGATTGTAATAATTAATATTAAATATGGCATGTTTTTGGCAAGCTGGATATCAGATCGAGCGCCGGTCTCAACTTGATATCGGGAAGAAAGAGAAGTTGATAATTCGATGAACGGGTGGAACCATGGGTTTGATGTCGATCTGGACGGTTGCGCAAGGGCAGTCCACGGCTTCGTTCAGGGAAAAAGTGTCTGCACCGCTTCAAGAGACGCTAAAAAAGGGATTAAAAAATTTTAAAAAGGAGCAAGGTATGATTCATAAGTATGCATGGAAAACCTCGTTGGGAACCATCATCGTTTGTGCTCTCCTCATCGCCTTTTGTCCCGCCGTGGCGCGTGCAGATATCGATCTGTCGCCCACGGCAACGGTCAAGAAGGCGTATGTGGACACGCAATTAGGCCAGATCCACTACCGCTACACGACCGGTCCCAAAAACGCCCCGGTCCTGGTCCTGATCCACCAGAGTTCCAGCGACTCTTCGATGTACGAAAAGGTCATGGCCAGGCTCGGGAATCATTACAGCAGGATCATCGCCCCTGATTTCCCCGGGTATGGAGATTCCTTTCCCATCAACGAGCAAAAAGACATAGCCTTCTATGCCGATGTGTTCATGGAATCCCTGAAAAATCTGGAAGTGAAGAAGTTTCATGTTGTCGGGCATCATACCGGGGGGTTCATCGCCCTTGATATGAAGGTGCGGTTCCCGAAGGATATCAAAACACTCAATATTATCGGAGTGCTCTACGGAACAGAGGAGGAAAAGGAACCGATACGCAAAATCTGCACCGAGCAGAACGATCAGACCATCCCGGTGGCTGATGGGAGTCACCTGCTCAGAGGCTGGAATCAGGTCGCGCAATACGGAGCAGCCAATGTGTCGGTCGAGCATCACCAGCGCGAGGCCATGGTTCACCTGAAGGCCTGGAAGGGAGGCGCCATTGCATTCTCCGCGGCCCTGGATTATGACTTCATCGGCAACTTTGACAAGGTGGAAGGACCTCTGATGATCATGACTTCTGAAACAGATGTGCTCTATCCGTATTTCGAGCCGGCCAAAAAGGCGCGCCCCGATGCTGAGACAGCGATCGTGGAGGGGTGGGACTACGAGTTAGACGTGGACCCCGACGGTTGCGCAAAGGCTATTCACGGCTTCATTCAGAAAAACAAATAAAACGCACCGCGGAAAGAACGCATAAAAAATATTTGAGAAAAAGGAGTAAGATATGACGCTTAAGCATCTCTGGAAAACTCCGGCAGTATTGATTATCGCGTTTGCGCTTCTTGTAGGTTTTTATCCAGGCGAGGCCCGCGCAGACATTGATGTGTCGCCCACGTCCAAGATAAAAAAGGCGTATGTGGACACACACATGGGCCAGATCCACTACCGCTACACGACCGGTCCCAAAAACGCCCCGGTCTTGGTCCTGATCCACCAGACGACCAGCGACTCGGAGCAGTTCTCGAGGATCATGACCCGGATGGGCAAGCACTACAGCAGGATCATCGCCCCTGATTTCCCCGGGTACGGCCAGTCCTTCGAGGCCACTGACGAACAGGCCGACGGCATCTCCTTTTATGCAAATATCTTCAAGGAAGCACTGAATAACCTCGGGATCAAGAAGGCTCATCTGGTAGGGCATCATACCGGAGGGTGCATTGCCCTGCAGATGAAGACGAGCTGGCCGGACATGTTCTACACGCTCAATATCATGGGGCCCATCTATGGCGACCAGACATTCCGCACAAACCTCCGCAAAATCACCACTGATTCCATAGACAAAATCACGCCCGTTGCGGATGGCAGCCATCTGCTCAGGGGCTGGAAAGCGGTGGAGAATTATGGCGCAGCCAATGTCGAAAACATCGACAATATCGTGGCGTTCCATCACCGTGAAGCCATGGCTCACCTCAAAGGCTGGAAGGCAGGCAGGCAGGCGTATAACGCAGCCTTGGACCAGGATTTCCAAGCCCTTTTCGACAAGGTTCCAGGTCCTCTCATGATCATGTGCGCACCGAAGAACGTGCTCTGGGAATTCTGGGAGCCTTCCAAAAAGGCCCGTCCGGACGCCGAGGCGGTCGTGGTGAGAGGCCATGATTACTTCTGCGACGAGGACCCGGATAATGTGGCGCGTCATGTCGTAACCTTTACGCAGAAATACAAGAAGTAGTGCCTATATTCCCCCTGCGGAGGGTCATGTCAGAGATGATCCTCCGCAAACGTTGGTCTTAAAAAGGCATCGGTTTCACACCTTTATTACAGCGCGGGACCGGAACAGGATTGCTGCGCCAACATCCCGCAGGGAGATAAAACCTTGAATACACAAAAAAAATACGAAAAGTTATTCAGCCCATACAAGATCAGGCATCTGGAGCTGAAGAACCGGATCGTCAAGACCTCGCAGTGGTTTATCTATCCGGAGCCTGACGGTTCGATCGGGGACCGGGTCGTCAGGTTCTACGAGTCCATTGCAAAAGGCGGAGTCGGAATGATCGTGATCGAAGAGACTGTTTTTGACTGGATGCGGGGCTGCAGCAACATTCCCCACCCACGCCTTGACGACGACCGGTTCATCCCGGACT
>JALNWY010000229.1 GCA_023230665.1 Deltaproteobacteria bacterium | reverse complement strand
CCGTGAAAAAATTATCGGTATTGTTTTTAACGCTTTTGAAATGAACGTTCTCGATAAAAAGATACAAGGCGTGGGATATCACAATTACTATTCAGAAGCGTACTATTAACTCATGCCCTATATTCTGAAAAAATACTATCCTGTCAGAAATGTCCTTTTTTTCATCGGCGAAGGTTTACTCATATTTATTGCTTTGAATATTGTTCAATTCTTATTTTCGGGACAAGAACATTCCAGCCGATTTGTTCTGCTCTGTGGGCTTCGATCCTTTCTGGCAACCGCAGTTTTCCAGCTTTCCCTCTATTTTTGCGACCTCTATGACCTTGCGGAGAATATGTCTCCCCAGGAATCCATATCCCGAATGATCCAGTCACTCGGGATAGGGTGTATCCTGCTTGCCCTGACCTATTACTTCTTTCCCGGGAGCATGATCCCGTTTCCTCAATTCTGGTACGGATTCGGCGCCATATGCCTGAGCATCTTCCTCTGGCGATTCATGTATAATCATATTCTGAACAAAAGGATGTTCGCCTACCCCGTTATTATTCTTGGTACGGGCAAGATGGCCCAGAACATAGTCAACGAGATTATAGGCAAAAGGGATACCGGATTCAAAATAGTCAAGTTCGTAGGGGAACACAAACCGAATTCCCCCCTCCCCTCTGATATTGAAATTTGTGAGGATGTCACCCGGCTCCCGCGGCTCTGTCAACAGTTCAACGTTGAGCGGGTAGTTGTTGCCATGGATGAAAGACGGGGCAAAACTCCTATCCAGGAACTGCTGCAGTGCAAACTTCTTGGTTTCCCCGTGGAATACGGCGTCAATTTTTATGAAAGACTGACAGGCAAAATCCTTGTCAAGGAATTGAATCCGGGTTCCATAATATATTCGACCGGGTTCAAAGTGGGGCGATTGGCGCGGTTCAGTAAATTCGTTTTCGACATAGTGTTTGCTCTGACAGGCCTTTTGATAACCTTGCCGATAACGCTCCTCGCTGCCCTGATAATCAGACTGGAATCACCCGGTCCGGTCATTTATGCGCAAGAGAGGGTTGGGAAGCACGGAAAAACATTTAAAGTGTATAAATTTCGGTCCATGCGAAGCGACGCGGAAAAAAACGGACCGGTATGGGCCGGGAAGGACGACGAACGCGTAACCCGTTTCGGGCGATTCATACGTAAAATCCGCATCGATGAACTTCCTCAAATGTGGAATGTCCTCAAGGGGGACATGAGTTTCGTCGGGCCGCGCCCCGAACGGCCGGTATTTGTCGAGCAGCTTGTCAGCGCCATTCCATATTATTCTCTTCGACACAACGTCAAGCCCGGCATTACCGGCTGGGCCCAGATCTGTTATCCTTATGGCGCGTCTGTTGAAGATGCTTTGCATAAACTCGAGTATGATTTATATTATATCAAATATATTTCTTTGCAGTTTGACTTTTGGGTAATTTTTCAAACTATAAAGACGGTTGTTTTACGAAAAGGGGCCAGATAGTCCTTAAAAATTGACTTAAAGTATAAATTATTCCTAAAATATCCCCCAAGTGAAATCCTCAAATCCGGAATTTTCTGAAAGAAGGCGCGAAGTTGATCGCCTTGCCTGCAATTGGACAGCATTGCTGGATAATATGCTGGAAATGGTCGTCCTGATCGGAAAGGATTTCATTATCGAATACATGAATCCGAACGCGGTTTCCTCTTTTGGCGATTTGCGCGGAAAACTCTGCAGGGAGAACCTCTGCAATGCCGGGGACCGCTGCCGGCAAAACTGTCCAGTCAGGCAAACGCTCGCCGGCGAAAAGCAAACCGAAGTCCAGGAAACCAGAATCGGTGAAGTGTACGTCGAGTATACTTCCGTTTTATTTCGCGGATATCGCGGCGATACCCTTGTCATGCTGGTCATGCGTGATATCTCCGAACGTATCCGCCATGAAATGCAGATGTCCGAGTTTCATGAAAATCTTGGCGCCGTTCTCCGGGACAAGATCAGCGAACTCGACGAAACGGAAAAAGTTCAGGAAAAACTCTACAAGGAAATCAATGTATTAAAAAACAAGCTGCACAAAAGGAGCTTTGCCGACGACATGATCGGTTCAAGCCGGCGAATGCGCGACCTTCGCGACATGGTCTATCAGGTGGCCGAATCCGACGCGACCATACTGATAACCGGCGAATCCGGCACCGGCAAAGAGCTGGTCGCCAACATGATCAACAAGTGCAGCCTCCGCAACGACAAGCCCTTCCTCAAAGTCAACTGCAACACCATCAATGACAACCTGCTTGAAAGCGACCTGTTCGGGTATGAAAAGGGGGCCTTTACCGGCGCCAACTCCCGGCAGATAGGCAAATTCGAGATCGTCAACGGCGGCACCCTGTTTCTCGATGAAATCGGTGATATCAGCCAGCGGATGCAGGCCTCACTGCTTCGCGTCCTGCAGAATGGTGAAATCATTCGGGTGGGCGGCAACAAGACATTCACCGTTGACGTTCGCATTATTGCCGCCACCAACGTCGAACTGGAAAAAATGGTGGAATCGGGGCGGTTCCGCCTGGACCTTTATTACAGGCTGAATATTATCAATATTCTCATTCCCCCCCTGCGGGACAGGAAAGAGGACATCGTCGATCTGGCCACGTATTTCGTCAAAAAGTACCGCAAGGCCTTTAAGAAGGATATCGACTTCCTGCCGGACAGTCTGATTCAGCGGCTCCTGCAGCACGATTGGCCGGGCAATGTCAGGGAACTGGAAAATGTCATACAACGAGCGGTGTTGATGGCCAAGGGCTCCATCATCACGGACAAGGATCTGTTCATCGGATCGCAGCATCCGGTTGCCCAGAATGATTATATACGGCAGGTTTGTGATCAGTTCGGCCGGAAATCTCTCAAGGATTTAACCGCGGACTTTGAAAAAGAAATTATACTGCAATGTCTGAAGAAGAACGAAGCGAATGTCCTGGAGGCGGCCAATGAACTCAAGGTGGGCAAAACAGCGCTGTACTCGAAGATGAAAAGGTATCGGCTCAACCCGAAAAATACCAAGTAAACTTTCTCTTTTACGCTGATCAGGAACAGAACAGCCCCTCCCGCTGCTGCAATTACATATCCTTCAGCCGCAGATGCTCCCTCATACCGTGCGTTTCATTAAAGTCAGGGAAGGCGATACCGAATTCAAAATTGTCCGATTCCGGCTTCCCTCTGCACCATCTTACCTCTCCAACACCTGATATCCCTTTGGGAGAAACTTCTTCATCCATTTCAAAACCGACAATGGAACCTGCCGCGACTTTTTGCGGACCTTCAATCCTCATCCCGCCCAGGCTCACATCAATGGTCCTGGCCTTGAAAGATATAATTTCCGGAGGTTTGCATTTTGTATCGCAGACGGCCAGGAGCAGATGCAACTCTTCCTGGAAACGCCGCATTTTCCTCCTCTCATCGGTCCTGATAACCTCTTTTTTCCTGTCCTTCTGCATCATTATCTGTTCACACCCTTTAATATAATGCTGACACTGAATATATTGGGCTGACAGGCAGAACATCTTCACATGCTGAGGCAGGGGTATATACACTCCTCCATGTGACATCCCGCACTCCTCGTTATCACTCATCGACCAGTATGGGCAAATTGTGCCCAGTGGTGAAGATTTTTTACTCATCTTGCCTTGAGCCAGGGGCGTATACATTGATAGGATTTCATATTTTTTCTTTTAAATCCATGCAAAAAAAGGGCCGGAACCTGTTACATTAGGCCCAAAAATACAGCCAGAAGACATTCTCTGGCTGATCCCCTCCCCCATCCTGCCCAGCGCCATTTTGACACAACAGCGAACCGTTTACCCCTTGCAGCGGTTCCCCGGTCCTTGAGTGACGCTGTCACTTTCCTGATCACCTTTGATCTCATATCATATATATGCATAATATTACAATATAATTAAAGAAAAAAATCTTATTGTATAATCAGATTATACTCACCATCCTCAACAACGAAATTATCAGAGTTCGCATGAAGTTTGCCGCTGTTCGCAAGTGGCTGATTTTGTGTAATTATTCTTTCGGCTTGGCTCTTTGCCATTTCGACCGCAGGGAGAAATCTCACGTCCTCGATGCAAGGAGATTTCTCACACCCGTTCGAAATGACGCAGTGGCCTGGGACTTGCTGTCATTTCGACCGCAGGGAGAAATCTCCTCGCGATGAGGAACGAGATTT
>JALNWY010000228.1 GCA_023230665.1 Deltaproteobacteria bacterium | reverse complement strand
CGGTGCTCCTCTGTCTTGTCCTGAACCATGCGCTCGAGATTATCGTTGAGCATGGACAGGGCCTCCTGGATGTTCTTCATATCCGTGATATCGTCAAAGACGCCGAACACACCTCCCAGCCCTCCGCCCACAGACTCGAACCAGGGTATGGCATCGTGACGGACCCACTGATATGCCTGCTTGCCCGGAAAAACGACCCGCATGACAACGTTCATCACCTCTCTGCCCGTGGCGAGCGAGGTGAGCACGGGCAGGGCATCTGCGTCGAGTGCAGCTCCATCTTCCCGGCAGACCTCGGGAATGGAGGCGAACATCTCGCCGACCGAGCGCCCCTGCGACTTCTCTACATCGACCCCGAAGATCTCGACTGCGGCCCGGTTTGCCGCAACGAGCCTGCCCTGAGCATCGTATTCCAGGATGCCCTGGGCCATGGAATCGAACAGGACCTTATACCGATCCTGCAGGTCCGCCGGCACCCGGCCGCCCTTGTCGGACAGGCGCACAAAACCATTATCTACCCCTATGCCCTGTCCCTTGTCCCGAGGGGTAATGTCCTCCAGGACCACCATCGCGCCCCTGGATGAAGGAAGACACCGGCACCGTAGCTGGCGTGCCACGGGTGCGGGGCACCATGCCTCGAATCCGTCGCCGGTCAGGCCATGGAGGGCAGGCTCGACCCTTTCTCTAAGCAGCTGCCCGAACCCGTCGGGAACGAGATCGTACAGCAGCCGCCCGATGAGCGGTCCTGCATCTGCATTCAGGAAGGTTTGTGCCGTGGTGTCGGCATAGATGACGGTGCTGTCCCGGTTAATGGAAACAACCCCTGCGCTCAGGGCTTCAAGCGCCCTGAGAAAATCATCTGTTGATGGTATCGTGTTTTCTTCGTTGCTCGAATGAAAAGACCTTTGCCTCTGAATTCTGTCCTCCCTTCAGAAGCTCTTTTTCATCCGGGCCTCTGCTTTTGCAGCACTGCCTACGAAGCTGTACCGGATACAGCACCTTTCCGCCCGGCACTGCCAAGTCCCACGCAAAAAGAGGCAAAGAAACGACCCATCATAATAATGCATTCAATAGCTGCACCGTAATGAATTCCTGCTAGGCTGTCAATTCAAATCTTCATCCGACAACTATGATCATACGGCCTACTCCCCCTGCCCGGAAATGCCCAGGTGATCGAGGCGAAATGCAAGAGAGGCTCCGACGGCATCCTCGCAGAGACCCTTGACAGGCTCCTGGCGAGAGAACGGCCCAGCAGGGCGATCAGGGTCCCCCTTTCCTGTGTGCACCGGATGATGGGGCATCTGGGAAGATACAGCGGGATTTCAAGTCCTTACTCGGCCTTAGCCGTTGTTTTTTAAGCTTGACAGCAGGCGAAAGAGCGCGTAGGGATGTGCGCAATCTGAATGACGAACCGGCAGCATGAGCATTGTCTGCCAGTGAAGATATCATCAAAGCATTTTTCTTCAGAGGCCCTGTCGCTGATCCTCTTCTCGTTTTTCAGAAAGAAATAACCCTTAAAGCGTGAATCAGAAGATGAGAGCAGACATGGGCCTATGGCCGGAAATGCACCACTCATGCGTTGTATGTCCCTGCACCCGCAAGCTCTCTCGCAAACAGCTTTCATAAAAAGGAGAACCAATGAAATTCGATGCATTCGATCTGAACCAGGACATTCTTGCCGCCATCGCGGGCCAGGGATACGACATCCCGACACCCATCCAGGAAAAAGCCATTCCCTCCATCCTCGCGGGCCGCGACCTGCTGGGCCTTGCCCAGACCGGAACCGGAAAGACCGCAGCCTTTGCCCTGCCCCTGATCCAGAGGCTCAGCCAGGGACCGCGCCGCCGCATCCGGGCACTGATCCTGGCTCCTACCCGCGAGCTGGCTTCGCAGATCAACGAGGCGTTCAATGCCCTGAGCAAAGGCACCGGTCTTAGAAGCATGGCCGTGTTCGGCGGTATAGACATCATGCCCCAGGCAGCAGCCTTCAGGCGGGGGGTGGAGATTATCGCGGCCTGCCCGGGCAGGCTTCTGGACCATATCACCCGCAGGA
The DNA here is from genome assembly GCA_023230665.1 of Deltaproteobacteria bacterium. GTDB lineage: Bacteria > Desulfobacterota > Desulfomonilia > UBA1062 > UBA1062 > Phosphitivorax. The sequence continues at coordinate 2,175 of JALNWY010000228.1, read as the reverse complement.
GCATCGACCTTAAGAGCGTGGAATATCTCGTGATCGACGAGGCCGACAGGCTTTTTGACATGGGCTTTCTGCCGGATATCCGCCGCATTGCCAAAGTGCTGCCCGCAAAGCGGCAGACCTTGCTTTTTTCCGCCACCATGCCCGCCGAGCTGCGCCATCTAGCCGACGAGATGCTCAACGATGCAGCCACGGTTCAGATCGGCCACATGAAGCCGGCTTCCACAGTGTCGCATGCCCTGTATCCCATTGAGCATCACCTGAAGACCGCGCTCTTAAAAGAGCTGCTTGCCCGCACGCAGACAGGGTCGGTGCTGGTGTTCACGCGTACGAAGCACCGTGCAGAGCGCCTGGCGCGCCAGCTTTTGCGCGCAGGATTCGAGGCTGTGTCGCTGCAGGGAGACCTGTCGCAGAACAAGCGCAGCCACGCGATCGAGGGCTTTCGCAACGGGACGTACCGGGTCCTGGTGGCAACGGATATCGCGGCCCGCGGGCTCGATGTTTCGGCCATATCCCACGTGATCAACTACGACATCCCGGACACGGCCGACGCCTATACCCACCGGATCGGCCGCACGGGCCGCGCATCGCGCACGGGCCAGGCCTTCACCTTTGTCACGCGCGACGATGCGAGGATGATCGCCGTCATCGAGCGAACCCTGGGCGAGACGATTGCACGCAGGAAACTGCCGGGCTTCGACTACGCTGCCGACAGACCCGGCCGCGATCGTGCCCGGCCGGCACCGGGGCGGCCAGTGAGGAATGCAGTGTCTGTTCGCACCGCGCAGGTGAGAGGCTGACGCACAGGAGGCACCGGACCGCGTGCCGTGCGTGTCAGCCGGATGCGGCCGTGACAGCAGTCACCGGCGCCGCTGCCGTCACTGGCGTGCTTCTGCATGCCGCGCCTTCCGGACGTTCATGGCTGCGGCTCTTTCCTGCGCTCATCAGCTCAGGTTTCTATCAGTCCGGGCAGCTCAGAAGCTATCCAGGTCATGACATCGGACTGTTTTTTCCACACGGGTCCGAGTTCCATGAGGCAATACCAGGCCTCGTTGATATCGCCGGGGGAAAACCCGCCGTCATGGTCTTCGGGTATATCTTCGAACCCGGCTATGATGGGGAGGACAAAGGCATTTGCCCTGACTGCATTCTTGAGGGCCTCCCGCGCCTGTGGCATGTCGCCGGAGAGGAAGCGTTCGATCGCCCTCCCCCAGGAGAACACGGCCATGTCGTCTTTGTGATATCTGTTCAGGAGCGAGCGCGCCCTCAGCACATCGCCCTCCCCCAGATAGAGGCCGAGCAGGCTGTCCCTGACCCCCTGGTTGTCCTCGGGGTTGAGCTCGATCATTTCTTCATACACGGCGATAGCCTCGCCGAACCGTTCCAGCGGGACCAGCAGATCGGCCAGGTAATCGAGGGCCCTCATATAGGGCCTGGTGGTCACCACTCCCCAGAACTGGCCTTTGTTCTCCTCGAAAAACTCCTTTCCCATGGCCTGGCGCGCCTGTTCCAGCAGGGCGTTATGGGCCTTTACCCGATCCAGAAGGTCATCCATAGTGATCTGTATCTCCACCGACCGGGCATCGATGCAGTCGGGATCGAGTTCGAGCGCCCTGCGGGCAAGTGCCAGGGCCTTCCGGTCGTCAGGCTCTTCCATCGCCTGAAAGGCAAGCTCCTGGGCCTGCTCCACCGGGGTATCCATCCCCTCGGGTCCGCTCCCTGAGGCATCGAGGGTTCCCTCGTCCATGGCCCGGGCAATGAAGCTCTGGAGCTCGTCTGTATCGCGAAAGCTCTTTCCCTCGACCAGCTTCCCGATTTTTCGATTGACCCGCTCGGTATTGAACCGCGAGAACCGGGGAATGATGCGCTCCCCGCCCTGTCCAGCACTCCGAGACTCGGGACCGTGTCGCTTGCGCCTTTTCTTCCCCGATTTACCGGTCTTCTTCGCACCTGCCATGGGCACCCTCCCCAGCTGGTTTGCACAGACACTCTACACAATTTATGGACCTTAATTGTTTATCATGGCTCATGCCTCATGCATACTAAAAACATTTCTTCTGCGTAATGGCTCAGTTTTAAGGGAGCGAGCCCAAAGCGATAGGAAGATGGAGTCCGGGCGAGGATTTGTCACCGGCTGCTTTGGGCAAACAAGAAATCATAGGGATCGAGGAACACTTT
>JALNWY010000227.1 GCA_023230665.1 Deltaproteobacteria bacterium | reverse complement strand
TGATAGAAAACGCCCGGCAGCAGGCCGAAGCCCACCGGAAAATTGCAGGGACCAGGCTCGATGAGGTAGTGAGCCTCATGATCACCCATCTGAAAGGGAGCTGAATGCGTTTTGATATCCTGATGCAAGCTATACTTTTATAAAGAGACGGTGTTGTTTTTTGTCGCATCGCTCCCTAAAACACATCTGGTAACATCCAAAACCGCCCGCAAAGGGAGCGAGGTCAGCGATGCAGAACCCCACCCGCTATGTTTCCGGAAAATTTCAAAACACGTTTCAGACCCTGATCATACTCGCCGCAATGGTGTCGCTCTTCGGCCTGCTCGGCTGGATAATATTCGGGATATTCGGCGTCTTCTGGGCCCTGATGATCGCGGGCTTCATCCTGGTGTCCACCCCGAAGCTCTCGCCCCTGCTGGTCCTGCGCATGTACGATGCCAAGGCCCTGTATCGCGAGGATGCGGTCGGATTGTACGATATCGTGTCCGAGCTTTCCCGCCGGGTCGATCTCCGCCACGTTCCCCGGCTGCACTATATCCCGAGCCGGACGATGAACGCCTTTAGCGTGGGCTCGAAAAACAACGCGGCCATTGCAGTCTCCGACGGGCTCATCAGGACCCTGAGCGAACGCGAGCTCGCGGGTGTTCTGGCGCACGAGGTCAGCCACATCAGCAGCAACGATCTGCGCTTGCACGCCCTTGCGGACATGATGACCAGGGTGACTTCCATGCTCTCGTTTTTCGGTCAGATCCTCATCATCTTCTACCTTCCCGTGGTCCTCTTCACAGATGCCCGTCTGCCGCTGGTCTTCATCCTGATACTCATATTCGCGCCCATGGTCAGTGTCATCCTGCAGCTTGCCCTGTCCAGAACCAGGGAGTTCGATGCAGACCTCTCAGCCGTTCGCCTGACCAACGACCCCAGGGGACTCGCCTCGGCCCTGCAGAAGATGGAAAACTACGATCGCAGCGCCTGGGACATCCTGGTGGATTCGGGAAAAAAGAATCCTCACCCCTCCATCATGAGGACCCATCCCCATACCCGCAAACGCATCGAACGGCTCATGCACCTGGCTCAGACAAAGGATCGGAATATCCTGGAGTCCTGGGAGAGGATAGTTCTGCCTGATCGTTTTCCCGAGGTGCTGCGCCCCCCGAGACGGCACTGGTTCGGCCCGTGGCGCTGATCCCTCGCTATTGCTCGTCTTTTATCCTGTTTCATCCAAAAAGACGAAAAGGAGAGATCATCACCCTCTATCGGCGCCAACGGCGCAGGCAAGTCAACGACGCTCATGTCCATATCCGGGATCGTCCCGTCCCGCTACGGGGAGATAACCTCCCTCGGCGCACCCATTCACCAGATGTCGCCCGACAGGATCTTCGCCCTGCGCATCGCCCACCGGGGCTATGTCATGGAAAGCGGCGTCATTACCCTGCAAGACACTGCGGCAAACCTTCTGAACAGCGAGAAGGTCAAGCAGGCCTGTCTGGGCCTCTGACCCGCAGGCCAAACCTCGCGTCCAGACCCCCGGACCTGCTGCGCGCACAGCTGTTTCATCGTGCATCCCCCGGATTCCCCAGGCAGAAAGCCCCCGGCTGAGGCGGGCGGAGACCAAGATGCCAATCCGCCCAGGGTTGGTTATTGCTTGAGAATCGCCAGTGTCCCTCTATTTAACTTCTTAGATTGTGAGATGTGGGGATGCGCCCGTTGCGTTGCGGTCATGGAAGGGCGGATTCACCTGCAGTAGCGGAGCTGTGATCTCATGATATCCACCGTTGAATCCTCATATACCCTGCGGCTGTCCTGGTATCTTATTCTGTTCGTGATACTCACCGTGATCCTCTATGCGCCGACCTTCATGGAGCTCGTTTTTCTGTGGGCAGAAAACGAGGACTACAATCACGGCTTTCTGATTCTCCCGGCATCAGCCTATCTCGTGTGGCGCAAGAGGAGACAGCTTATGCGGCTGCCGTTTTGCTCCAGCCCGCTGGGACTCGTGTTTCTTTCCCTGTGGGCCGCGTTCTATCTGCTGGGAGCCGGCGCACAGATACTGATGTTCGAGTGCTGCTCTCTGATCCTGTTTCTTCTGGGCGCCCTGCTTCTGACTGCCGGGGTGCGTTTCACCCGGACAGTGCTCTTTCCCGTCGTGTTCCTGATCCTCATGCTCCCTATCCCGGCAGAGGTGTATACCCTGCTCACCTCGCCGCTGCAGGCCGCCACCACGGGCCTGTCCGCACACATCCTGACCCTGGCCGATATTCCCGTGTTGCGCGAGGGGAATCTCATCCACCTTCCGAACTGCTCAATGCAGGTGGGGGCGGCGTGCTCGGGAATCCGCTCTCTGCTTTCCATTATCACGCTCTCGCTTCTGATGGGATATCTGCTCTTTCCCTCGAATGTCGAGAGGGCGCTTCTGATCGCGCTGTCCGTTCCCGTGGCCATGATCGGGAACATCTTGAGGATCACCGCTGCCGGCCTCATCGTCTCCTGGTTTTCTCCCGGCATGGCTGAAGGATCCTCCCATACCCTGGCAGGCATGGCCACCTTTTCTTTTGCATGTGTCCTCTTGCTGGGCGGTATTTTTCTGCTCAGATGGATAGAACGAAAAAGAATGCAATATATATCCTGGTTCCTGCGCTGAGTGTATAGGGCCCTTCCTGCGGCCTGAAGAGGGCGCTGTACTCTGAATGCACCTGCATGTACACAGGTCTCTTCCGGATATGATCGGTCCATGGGCTCGATCGGATGTCGATGCCCGCATCGAGAGACGCAAAGAGGCGATCGGCGCCCAGATGGTCGCATTCAGGACATACCGGCGCGGCAGTGAAGAGATAAGCCTGTATCTTGCATAGTATCTGTATCTTGCATAGTATAAGGATGTGAACTCCGCGAACATAGGTCCATGCACCGGAGATCTGCTACACAGAGACCGAGATGGACCATGAAGAAAAGTTCACGTTACCGGCTTGTATGCAGTGGCGCCATGACCCTGTGAACAGCTCCACCTGACCGATCTCTAAGCACAACCCCCTTCTCCCGCTCATGAGCACGATGATACACACCCGTTATCTGCCGGCAATCTTCTGGGCCTGTTTTTTGCTGACCGGATATGTCTATTTCATTTACCCGATCCTGCTCACCAGACTGGCCCGGTTCATCGGCAGGCACTATATCCGAAACGAGATCATCCCTCCGGTATCGATCGTTATCTCGGCCTACAACGAAGAACGCACGATCGCTGAAAAGATCGACAACACCCTGTCCCTGGACTATCCCCCGGAACTCGTCGAGATCATTGTGGGCTCTGACGGCTCCACGGACAAAACCAACGAGATCGCGAGGTCGTATGCCCACAAAGGGGTGCGGCTGCTGGCCTTTCCCGAGAACCGGGGCAAGACCATGGTGCAAAACGACTGCGTCTCCCGGGCCTCCCACGAGATCGTGGTCTTCATGGATGCTGCCTCGATGTGCGAGGAGTGCTCCTTGAAAAAGCTGGTTGCAAACTTTGCCGACAGCCGGGTAGGGGCAGTGGCCGGCAGGGTGGTGTTCACCCGCGAGAGCAAAAACCTCACCACCGAAAGCCAGGGGGTGTACTGGAGGTACGAGCAGATTCTCAAACAAGCCGAGAGTTCCCTGGGCTCGCTCGTGGGTGTGGACGGCCCGCTCTACGCGATCCGCAAGTCCCTTTACACCACACTCGACCAGGATATGATGAGCGACTTCATCTCGCCGCTGCTGGTCATCGGCTCGGGCTCCAGCGTGGTGTACGAGCCCGAGGCAGTCACCTATGAAGATGCAACCACCAGCACCGCGGATGAATTCAACACCAGGCGCAGGATCGTGACCCGCGGATTCACCGGCATCTCCCGGCACCTCGAGCTCCTCAACCCGGCCGGAAATCCGCTGCTCGCCTGGCAGATCCTGTCTCACAAGGTCCTCAGGTGGCTGGTTGGTTTTTATTATACGGGGATGCTGATCTCCTCGTTGTTCCTTGCGGGCCGGAGGTTCTATCTCCTGGCGTTTGGCGGCCTGGCCGCTGTCCTGGGCATGTCGTTTTACGGCATGAAGTTCCGGAGCGGCCCGGGCCGCGGGTGGTATGCCATTCCCTACTACTTTATCCTGGTAAACCTGGCGGCCATGTTTGGTGTCATGGACTATCTCAGGGGCAAAAGGGTGATATCCTGGAAACCTGTCCGGCAGGCAAGGGAGGTCTGAATACGAGCATGAAAGCGGTATTGA
>JALNWY010000226.1 GCA_023230665.1 Deltaproteobacteria bacterium | reverse complement strand
TCTGGCCGGTGATGGCAAAGTGGAACTTGTTCTGCACCATGGCGTAGAAATTCTGGGTAATTTCCGATTTGGGATCGTAGTCTACACTGCACTCGGCAAAGATATCGGTTATCTGTTGATAGATGCGGCGTTCGCTGGCTCGGATGGAGCGGACCCGCTCCAGCAGTTCCCGGAAATAGTCCTCGCCGAAGGTCTGTGTGCCCTGTTTCAGTCGCTCGTCATCGAGCACAAAGCCTTTTTTAATAAATTCCTTGAGAACCCCGGTGGCCCAGATCCGGAATCGGGTGGCACGCAGAGAATTGACCCGATAGCCGACGGCAATGATGGCGTCCAGATTGTAATAGTCGATGCTTCGTTGAACCCGGCGCGTTCCCTCGGTTTGAACTGTTTCCATTCTGGAAACAGTTGTTGTACGGTCGAGCTCGCCACTTGCAAAAATATTTTTCAGGTGCTTGGAAATAGCCGGCGGCTGCACGCCGAACAGTTCGGCTATTTGCGCAAGCGGCAGCCAGAGGGTTTCCGCCCGGACGAGCACCCGGACATGGATCTTTTCATCGTCACCGGCATAAAGCAGGAAAGGTGTATCCGTCTGCGCTGGAGGCTGCGCCGAGGAAGCCGGAGACTTGTCTTTTCGAGTCATAACCTCAGCTCCTCCAAACAACCGGCCAACTCGCCTACGGTCATTTGCATCGAGGCCAGTCCGTCATTCCCGAGGTAGTAAGCGGGAATCCAGCTCTTTGCGCTTTGGGGGCGTAATGGATTCCCGCTTACGCGGGAATGACGGTTTGAAGTTGCAGCATGGTACCCGTGTTTCAGCCGATTTTCGGCCATAGATCGTTCCACTCCCGATTTTGTTTCTCGATCATTTCAATTTTCCAGGCCCGGTTCCATTTCTTGATCTGTTTTTCGCGGGTGATCGCCGAGACCATATCGTCGTGAGTTCGTAGTAAACCAAGTTATGCACTTGGTAGCGTTTGGTGAAACCTTCAACCAGATCTTTCTTGTGCTCCCAGATCCGTTTCACCAGGTCGCCAGTTACACCGATGTACAGGGTGCCATTGCGTTTGCTGGCAAGGATGTACATGGCTGGTTGCTTGGTCATCGAGTGCCCTGTTGCTGGATTCCCGATTACTGCCTCGGGAATGACTGAGAAAGCTGAACTGTTTCCATTTTGGAAACAGTTGCCGCACGGCCGAGTTTGCCGCTCACAATCCCAGTTCCTTCAAACATTTGGCCATTTCGTTCCGGACCTGCTCAAGTTCCTTCTCCAATGCCTCGATGCGCTTCTGTACAGCGGGAATATCGACCTCCTCTTCCTCCTCGAAGGTATCGACATAGCGGGGTATGTTGAGGTTGTAGTCGTTTTCGGCTATTTCCTCCCGTCCGGCAACGTAGGAATATTTATCTATAGCTGACCGGTTGCGGCAGGTTTCGACTATTTTAGCAACCTCCACCTCCTCCCGAATCCTGTTCTGTTTTTTGCCCTGCTCGTATTCCCGGCTGGCATCGATAAAGAGCACATCAGTCCTTCCACCCCGGTCGCGGCGGAAGATCAGGATGGCGGCAGGAATGCCGGTGCCGAAGAAGCAGTTTGCCGGCAGGCCGATGACCGCGTCCAGCAGGTTCTCCTCGATCAGCGCCTTTCTGATCCGGCCCTCGGCTCCGCCTCGGAATAAAACTCCGTGGGGCACGATGACACCCACCCTGCCGGTGTCCTCGGTGGTGGTCTCGATCATGTGGCTGATGAACGCATAATCACCCTTTGACTTGGGCGGAACTCCTCGGTGCCAGCGATTGAAATGCTTGCTTTCCTCATCAGCCTTGTCGGCCCCCCATTTATCGAGAGAGAAAGGGGGATTTGCCACTACAACCTGGAACTTCATGAGATGATCGCCCTCGATGAGCTTAGGCTCCAGAAGCGTATCACCCCATTCAATACGCGAACCATCTTCGTTGTGGAGAAACATGTTCATCATGGCCAGCGCCCAGGTTGAGCTGATCGCTTCCTGGCCATATAGGGAATAGTTTGTGGAACCATGCGCCTCACGGACATGATGGGCGCACTTCAACAACAGGGAGGCTGATCCGCAGGCAGGATCGCAGATGCGCTCCCCGGGCCGGGGATCGAGTATCCGGGCCAAAAGGGTGGAAATTTCCGGCGGGGTATAGAATTCGCCCGCTTTCTTGCCCGCTCCGGCGGCAAAGCGGCCGATCAGATACTCGTAGGCATTGCCGATCACATCCAGGCTGCCGATCCGTGAAGGCCGCAGGTTGAGGCGCTTATCATTGAAGTCCTCAATGAGATTTTTCAGGATGTGATTGCGTTTCCTGGTGTTGCCGAGCCGGGCCTCGGAGTTGAAGTCGATATTGCGGAATACATTGGCCAGCTTGGTCTTGTTGGCCAGTTCCACCTGCTCCAGGGCGATGTTGATCAACTCGCCCAGGTTGGGAGCCTCCCGATTATTGTACAGATGATAAAAACTCGACTCCGACGGCAGCACGAATCGCTCACGCTGCATCCGGCGCTGGATGCGTTCCTCGTCATCGCCGTATTGTTTGCGATATCTATCATAATGATCCTGCCAGACATCGGATATATATTTCAGGAACAACATGGTCAGGATGTAATCCTTGTACTCGGTTGAGTCCACCGTACCTCGGAGCGAGTCGCAGGCGCGCCAGAGAATGTCGTTTATCTCCTGCTGGGAGACTTGAGGGCTCATAGTCTGTTATATCCTTGAGTAAATTTGTCGAAAAGAGTTTTTCCTGCCAGGCGTTGAAGGACAATTGTTTCTTCTATTAATGCTCTCTGCAGGTCCCTTTCTTTATACTGAAGTCGCCATAAGTCTGCAATGCGATGCTGAACAACTCTCTCAGGGAGGGGTATTTTGATTTCCATGAACCCTTTGCGTGGAATGGTCGGCGTTCCGGCTCCAGTGCGCAACGCCGTGAGATGTGCTTCGGTTTGAGGCTGTTCCAGGCACCAGACCAGATAGGCAGGAACAATATTGGGCCTGGGCGTGAGGATGAAAAAGGTAGAGGGTGCTACTGTTGGTTCAGGTATGGATTCGACCAGAACTGGATACGTCACTGAACCTCTTGAGAGATAAAGTATATCTCCCGGCTCAAGGACATACCGGGAAAGATCCCTCTCCGGCTTAATTCGAAGACGATCTTCTTCCTTGTAGGCATAAGCCATCCCCCGGGTCAGATGCTTGCCCATAACCACCTGATGCGTTCCCTCCGGTTCGTCCCGGATCGCCCCCTGGGTGGAGAAACCGGGCAGAACCGCGGCACAATCCATGATTCGAACAATTCGTGTTTTCATGGTCCTGCCCTTCCTTTTTAATCGTTACATGAAGGGGAGTATCTGGCCACCAAGTCAGCTTCAATTGTCAACCGAGTCGCCTTGACACTTTCGAGCCGGGCTCCGATATGTGTCCTGCCATTGCGATTGAAACAGAACTGCTTATGGTGATCGTCAAAACGCTCATCAAGGTTCTCGGTTTGTCCCACGTAAATGACAGAATATTTTGGGACTAATAAGGTCCCGCTATTCTTGAGCACCATATAAACCCCACCCTCGGCTTTGAGCTTGTGGCCCCATGGATAAACCCAAAACTTGTACTGTTTTCCTGATGCTCCTGTTACCAAAATTGAATTCCCATTTTCCATAGTACTTCTCCATGAAATTTTGAGCCGGGCTTGCAACTGGATCATGGATGAAGTACACTGCTTTTACCACAAAGAGGACTTCGACTGTTCCCGGAAGCATTCCTGGCCGGTTGAAGACCTGGAAAAGGCCTGACACAATGTCAGGCTTTTTCGCAAGTCTATTATTTATGTATGTCAATTTATCTAAATTGTCAACCGACAATTTCTCAATAAATTTCAGGGTAATCAAAATACACAAATAATATTAAAAAGTACAACCAAAATCGTATTCAATGATTCTTCTCTCACTTAGAAGAGTGGTAGAGTATTTGCCCCCTCACCCCGCCCTCTCCCCTGTTTCATGGGAGAGGGAGAAAAGAGAGACTTGACGAACTTGATGAGGTGAGCGAGCGGCTCGAGACTCCGACTTAAAAAACTTGCAACTTATCGTGTCAAATGCCGGTACTTGATGCGGTGGGGCTGGTCGGCGGCGGTCCCCATGCGCGCCTTCCAGTCCTTCTCGTAGTCCGAGTAGTTGCCCTCGAACCAGACCACCCGGCTGTCGCCCTCGAAGGCCAGGATGTGGGTGGCGATGCG
>JALNWY010000225.1 GCA_023230665.1 Deltaproteobacteria bacterium | reverse complement strand
TTTTTGCCCGTTTTTGCCGAAAAGGTGCTAAACTAAAAATCAGGTGCCTCTCGGGTTTGAAGCTGCATAATGCTGAGCCAGTTTCTCCTGGACTGCATTCCGGTAACCCTGAGTCAGATGGGTATACCGATCAGTCATAGAAATGTCCTTATGGCCGATCATCTCCTTGACCGTCTTCAGATCAGCACCGGCGAGGATCAGGTTCGAACAGTAAGTATGCCTCAAGTCACTTGACGTGATGGTGGTCGCCGTCCCCTTGCTCATTTAGTTCGTGATCATGTTCCTGCTGTCTTTTTCTCTGTCCGGACGCGCAGGAGCGAGCTATGAGCAGTCGGCAACCCTGTCCTTCACCGCGGCTTCCAATAACTTCGAGCTTGCCATAGCCGTCGCCATTGCCGTGTTCGGCTTGAACTCGGGCGAGGCCTTCGTGGCCGTCATCGGCCCCTTGGTGGAGGTGCCGGTGCTTATCGGTTTGGTGAATGTGTCGCTGCGGCTCAAAAAACGATGGCTTGCCGCCGCAGCCTGATGGTGTTTTGAGGGGCGGAAATTGAAGGTTCTATCCTCCCCACCCGTGATCGGAAGATGCATAAGTCTTGTGCCATACTATTGGCTCGCCTTATAGTAATTTCCTAAATTAAAGCTTAAACCTTCTGGACGCGGCAGAGTTTGTCTTGATGGAAGTCATTGAACTGGCTAATCACTATATCTCCATCAGAGAAATGGGCGATGATTTTCAGATCTGCTCCCATCGTGGAAAGGATCTTCCTGAGGGTGCTGATGAATATATCCGACTGATGCTCAAACCTTGAGATGGCCGTTTGTTTCATATTGAGGGTGTTCGCAAGCTCTTCCTGTGTCAGTTGGAGCGCCAGCCTCAGCTCATGCCGTGCCATTTCATTCTTCAAGACACCGGTTTTGATTCTTATGCGTTCTTTCCTCTCTGGAGGAAGGTTCTCTATCAGTTTTCTGAAGGGTTTTGCCATTATACCGATCCCTCCTTTCTTAGTACTTCTAAATACTTATCGTTATCGGCAAGCGGCAGACGTTCTCATCTCCTTACGATCTTCATTGACTATATGCACTATGTTCGGTCATCAATACAACAAGTACTTGACAATAATCATCATAGGTCGTAATAAAATTGCGACTTATGCCGATTACCGTCAAGTGAGGCTGAGATGATACATGATTTCTTTGCCACCCATCCAGTGTTCACCTATGGGGAATTCTCCGGGTACCTTGTGCGGCGCGAATCCAGGAACCCCAAGACTCACAAGGCTATCATCCTCCATCACCTTCGCGCCGGGCGGATCATACGCATACGGCGTGGCCTGTATGCGAGCATCCCTCCAGGCTTGACTCCGGAAACTGCTCACCCCGATCCCTTCCTGGTTGCCTCTCGAATGGCTCCCAATGCGGTGATCGCCTATCATACGGCCCTGGAATTCCATGGAAGAGCCTACTCTGCCTTCCATGAATTCACCATTCTGGCCGAAACGGCAATGAGGCCTTTCGATTTTCAAGGCAACTCCTATCGGGCCGTCTCGTTTCCGAAGGCCTTGGTAAGGCAGGGTCAGCAGCAGACGGAGATCATCACATCGGATCGGTCCGGATTACCCGTCCTGGTGACCACGCTGGAGCGGGCATTGGTTGATGTACTGGACCGTCCCGATCTCTCTGGCGGTTGGGAAGAAATATGGAGATCTCTGGAGTCGGTCGAGTATTTCGATCTCGATCGGGTCGTGGAATACTGCCTCCTTCTCGGGAATGCCACAACTATCGCCAAGGTTGGCTTTTTCCTGGAGCAGCATGCCGCTGCCCTCATGATCGATGATGCCGTCATTGAAAAACTTCGCGCTCACAAACCCCGGTCTCCCCACTACATGTTGAGGACCAAACGCGAATCCGGGCGGTTGGTCGATGCCTGGAATCTTGTTATTCCGATATCCATCATCGATCGCACATGGGGTGCAGTTACATGAAACTGTCACGAGAGAGGCTTGTTTACGATTCTGCCGCATCAGGCTTCCGTCCGGAAATACTCGAGAAGGTTATTCATCTCCTGTCCTTGCTTGAAGCCATGCAAGGTCATCCATATCTGAAAAACAGACTGGCGCTCAAGGGCGGTACCGCATTGAATCTGTTCCTGTTCGATCTGCCGCGGTTATCGGTCGATATCGACCTTAACTACATCGGAGCACGCGATCGCGCAACCATGCTTGCAGAACGCCCACTTGTTGAGCAGGCCATTTCCGCCGTATGCAGTCGAGAAGGCTTTTCTACTGCTCGTGTTCCGGATGATCATGCCGGAGGAAAATGGCGTTTACGCTATGAGAGTGTCTTGGGGCAAGGTGGCACACTCGAGGTCGATCTCAACTATATGCTCCGTATTCCCCTCTGGCCCTGTGTTGCCATGGAATCCCATGCGATAGGGTCCTTCAAAGAAGTGAACTTCCCAGTTCTTGATGAGCACGAGCTGGCGGCGGGGAAAATCGCTGCTTTGCTCGCCCGTCATGCCGCGAGAGACCTCTTCGATGTACATCAGCTTCTTAGCCAAGTGCGCCTCAATGAGGACAAGTTACGGCTGGCTTTCACAGTCTACGGGGCAATGAATCGAAAAGATTGGCGCACGGTGTCATTGGATGATGTTGGTTTCGATGCCGGAGAATTGAGAGATATGCTCATTCCCGTATTGCGGGCCGAGTATATCGGCCGAATAGGCGATGCAGCAAGATGGGCAAGTGATATGGTCAATTTCTGTCAATCGGCACTGGCTATAGTGTTGCCTTTGAAGGACCATGAGTTTGAATTCCTCGAGCGTATCCAAGAACAGGGAGAGATCGTCCCTGAACTCATCACGGCAGACCCTCTTATGATTGGTCGTATCAAGAATCATCCAGGGCTTTTATGGAAGGCGCAGAATGTACGACAATACAAAGAAAACAGATAAGAAACTGGCCATGGCCAGAAATTATCACGCACAATAATACCTTGCTTATCGTTATTGGCACCATAGATTAGGCTCTCACCATGATAACGATAGCAGACAACATGAATTGCATGAAATATAATGCAAATAAGTGCTGCATATAAATAATGCATTCTATATAGAACATATCATGTTCTTTGTCATAGGCGAACAAATACGGAAGGCGCGGAAAAGCCGTAAAATTACCCAAGCGGAATTGGCGAAAGCCTTGGGCATGAGCCGCACCACTATTGGGCAGATCGAGAACGGTACGATCCAGGAAATCGGTGTGCGTAAATTGATCCGAGTGCTCGAGTTTGTGGGGCTGGAGTTGCGTGTGCGTCCCGCGGGCAGTCCTCCAACCCTGGAGGAGCTCCGTGAAGAGGAAAACCGCTGATGCCCGGCATGAATTCTCTTGCGGTGTGGACCGCCGGAAAGCGTGCGGGGCTGCTGGCCCGTGATCAGCAGCATAAGTATGTGTTTGCTTATACTCCCGAAGCCGACATTGCCACGCAGGTATCACTCACCATGCCGGTACGTCTGGAGAGTTGGGTCAGTCGTGAGTTACATCCCATATTCCAGATGAACCTGCCGGAAGGGGCGCTATTGGAGGCAATCCGTCGAGCCATTGCCAAGATAATCGGTGAGGATGATTTGTCCATCCTGCGTGTGACAGGCGGCAATCAGGTGGGGAGAAACCGATTTACACTCCCGGGCCACGATTCCAACCGTTCCATGGAACCACATGAATCCCTTGACGAGTTGCTCTCCTACCCGGACACCAAAGAGCTTTTTCATGAACTGGTCGCCAGGTATGCCTTGTGTTCCGGAATCTCGGGAGTTCAACCCAAGGTCATGGTGGAAGCCTCCGAGCGCGGCACGTTGAGTACCTCCGGTTATATTGTCAAGTCCTGGGGCTCTGATTATCCCTGCCTGGCCGCCAACGAGTATTTCTGTATGACGGCGGCTAAACGTGCCGGCCTGCCCACGCCGGATTTCTTTATGTCGCATAACGGCGGCCTGTTCATCCTGCGTCGTTTCGACATCACATCCGAGGGCAATCCAATCGGTTTCGAGGATATGTGTAGTCTGCAGGCCCTCGGCACCGCACAGAAATATTCCAGCAGCTATGAACGGGTGGCAAAGAGCATACGGGATTTTATCTCCGGAGAGAGCCTGATGGCGGCCAGGGAACAGTTCTTTGCGACCTTGGTATTGTCGGTTATGGTTCGAAATGGAGACGCGCACCTGAAGAATTTCGGCGTGCTCTATGATTCACCCCAG
>JALNWY010000224.1 GCA_023230665.1 Deltaproteobacteria bacterium | reverse complement strand
CGCGCTCTTCGCCGTGAGGGCATCATCCCGGCCGTGGTCTACGGCAGGGGCTTTGAAACCATCATGGTCCAGGTCAGTCAGAAAGACCTTGAAAAAGCCTACAAGCAGACCCTCGGCGCTGCCATCATCAATGCCGGCATCGAGGGCAAAAAACTGCCGGTCCTCATCCACGCCATTCAGCGCGACAACATCAAAGGGGACATCCTGCACGTGGATTTCCTGAAGGTAGACCTGCGCCACGAGGTGACAGTGGATGTTCCTCTGGTGTTCGTGGGTGACTCACCCGCTGAAAAGGAAGGCGCAGGCAAGATCGGCCGCGAGGCGACCAGCATATCGCTTAAGTGCCTGCCTACGGATATCCCCTCAGAGATCGAGGTGGATGTTTCTGGCATCGTGGATAAGCACGATGTCATTCGCGCGTCCGATCTCAAGCTCCCCGAGGGCGTCGTGCTCGGCCATGGGGTGAGCGAGGACAAGGTGATCGCGGTTCTCGTCCAGACCAAGTTCGCCGAGGCGCCGGCCGAGGCCGCCACGGAAGAGGCTGCTGCTCCCGGTCCGGAAACGCCCGAGGCCTGATACCGCCCGGGCCGTCCCTTCACCCTGGAGAGAGGGAAAGGAAAGCGCCCCTTGAGCCCGGATCAAGGGGCGCCGGGATCACGTTCAATGCACAGGCCCTCAAGAGAGCGTCCGTTGCCTCTTATGGAATCCCCCTTCATGGTCTGCTTTCCGTAAAACTTGGAAGGCGGATTCAGCGATGCGGCCTTCAGGAACCCAGCCTCCCTGACCTCACCAGCAGATTCTTCAGCCCGTCAAGGGCCTTTCTCCGGTGACTGCGGGCGTTTTTTTCTTCCGGGCTCATCTCGGCGAGGGTTCTGTTCAGCTCGGGGTCGAGGAACACCGGATCATAGCCGAAACCCTTACTTCCTCTGGGCTCGCGGATGACGACCCCCTCGTAGGCGCCCTCGGCCACAATGACCTCGCCCGTCTCCCACGCCAGGGCCGCTGCGCACACAAACCGGGCCGACCGGTCCGGCTTGCCCTTCAGGAGCTTCAGGAGCAACGCGATGTTTTTTGCATCGGTCGGGTCCGGGCCCGAAAACCGGGCGGACAGCACCCCGGGCCTGCCTCCAAGCGCATCCACGCACAGTCCGGAGTCGTCGGCCACCGCGGGCAGGCCTGCGGCCCGGCTCCAGGCGCGGGCCTTTATGACCGCGTTCTCGGCAAAGGTGGCTCCGTCTTCCTTCACGTCGAGGGTCAGGTTGATCTCCTGCGGGGTCACCACCGAGATCCCGAGGCCTGAGAGTATTTCTGATATTTCCCTGATCTTTCCCTGGTTGGTCGTGGCGGCCAGCAGCTTCATCCGATTCCGAGGGCCTGGTTTTGGACCTTCATGAGCTTAAGGATGCCCTTGTGGGCGAAGTTGACCATGGTGATCATCTGTTCCCGGGAAAACGCCCGGCCCTCTGCAGTGCCCTGCACCTCGATGATGTTCCCGCTGCCGGTCATGACTACGTTCATATCCACATCTGCGCGGGAATCCTCCTCATAGCTCAGGTCGAGCAGGATCTCGTCCTCCACGATCCCCACGGAGACAGCCGCAACCTGCTCCATGATGGGGCTCCGTGCGATGACCTGCTGATTCACCAGGGCGTCTATGGCGTCCTTGAGGGCCACATAGGCCCCGGTGATCGAGGCGGTCCTCGTTCCCCCGTCCGCCTGCACGACGTCGCAGTCGATCCAGATGGTCCGCTCGCCCACGTTCTCCAGCCTGACACCGGCACGCAGGGACCTTCCGATGAGCCTCTGGATCTCCTGGGTCCTCCCCTGGAGCCTGCCCCGGGACGATTCGCGGATCATGCGGGTGGTGGTGGATGAGGGAAGCATCCCGTACTCGGCAGTGAGCCATCCGGTGCCGGTGTTCTTCAGGTGCGGGGGCACCTTGTTTTCCATGTTGGCAGCGCAGATCACCCGAGTGTCGCCCACCTCGATGAGACACGACCCCAGTGCGTGCTTGCAGTAGTTTCTGGTGACTTTGACATTCCGGATGTCTTCGGGCTTTCTTCCGTCTGAACGTTTCAGGACTTTGGGTTTCGAGATGCCTTTATTCTTGAGTAATTCCTCGATGGACGCCATTCACCTCTCCAATTGTCGGTCTTTGCGGCAATACTATAGGGGAGCGCTCGGCAATGTCAACTGTTTGGTCGACGGGTAAAAAGCAGGCCTGGCCGGTCTCCCTGCTCCAGCCTCTTATCAGAGGATTCCATGCTTGACATGCTCGATTGTCCTCGGGTAAAGCCTCATAATGACTGGAGGAGGTTTTTAAAGGTGGGTTTTTTTCGCTCATTGCTGATTCTCTTGGGGGTCTTCTTCTCCTGTCTTGCACTGCTCATTCCCTTCCTTGCCCTGGATGTACCGCTGACAGGCGAGGTGTGGATCCTCGAGTCTATCACTGAGCTTCACCGGAATTTCCGGCTGGCGCCCACCCTCAACGGGGTCTCGCTCTCCGGGCCGAACCCGCTGATGCCCGTACTCTTTTCCCTGCTGCCCTTGACCGATGTTGCCGCGCTGCGCCTGGTGAACATCCTGTTCGGCTGCCTGGCGGCCCTGGCCGTGTTCTTCTTCTGCACCTCCCAGTGGGGCGCGAGGTCGGGAATCGCCTCAGCGCTGATCACCATGACCTCGTGGGGATTCATCGCAAGCCATGCCACGCTCAACCTCACCGCAGTGCCCGCAGCCCTGGCCGTGATCTCGTTCCTGCTCTTTGCGCAGGTGTACCTCAAAGGTCAGGGCGCCCGGTGGTATCTGCCCTCCTACTTCCTCACGGGCACGGCCACGGTTCTGGGCGGCTGGATCCCCCTGGGGTTCTTCGTCTTCGGCGCCATCCTGCTCATCCTCTTCGATCTCTCGCCAAGGAGGATTCTCTCCATTCTCGCCCCTTACGGAATCCTGCTCATCGCGGTCATGGTCATGGCCGTGCTCCTTGTCTACTCCATCGCGGCCGGGTGGTCGTATGCGGCAGGGGTTTTCTCCTTCGATATCGAGCACGGCGTCTTCGAGCGGCTGTGGATCTGGATAAAATACCTTCTGCCCTGGCTCCTGCTGGTCTTCCCGGCATGGGCATACAGCGGGAGGCCGCAGGGCCCCGGCGCCTGGCGGGCCCTCCTGGCCCCCAAGACCGGCTTCGGCATGGGACTTGCGGTCGTTCTCTTTTCGCCGAACCTCCAGGGGGGCTACGCGCTTCTGGGAGTTCCCTTTGCCGGCATTCTCATCGGATACTGGGTCGCAGGGGGTTTCCTGGTCCCCCAGAGGCTGCGGATCGTGCGGGCCGCGGCGCTTGCGGCCACGGGTACGATCCTGGTGGTCTGGGCATTCTTCTGGCTCTCGGTGGAGTCCATCAGAGACCTGTCCCTGAACCTCACCCAGGGCCTGGCCCTGCTCGCTCTCCTGGCCGCAGCGGGCCTATTCTGGTGCTTCGCCAGGAAACAGCAGGCCCCCGCAGTCATCGGGGTGTGTATGGTGCTGGTGTTCTGCCTGAGCTGGTATGCGGCGCTCGTCATGCTCCCGGCAAGGTCTGCGGGGCCGGTGAGCTATGCCCGGCAGATAGGCGATTTCTCGCCGCTTCTGGTCTACCGTGACGATCTTGCCATGAGAGGGTACCTGGGATATGCCGGAGCACGTCCCATCGTGGTGAGCGAAGAGGTGGTGCCGATCGGGCAGGCAGCGTATCTCGCGCTTCGGACCAATGATCTGGACAAGGCGGTCGACCTGCTTTCCCGCCGGATGGATGCAGAGGTCATCAGCACGTACAACCGGCACGAAACCTATGCGCTGGTGAGGATCTCCCCCTTTTTCCGCGAGTAGAGGGCCGGTTCCATCGGCTTCACAATCCCGCTGCCTCCTGGATGCACCAGCATGCTCCCTTTCCGTGACGCCCTTTTGCGAGCCCAAGGGAAGGGCTAGAAGCCTTGGAAAGGCTTTAGTCCATCTTTCCCAGGGCATTCAGGATCCGGTCGAGATGGT
This sequence comes from Deltaproteobacteria bacterium, assembly GCA_023230665.1. GTDB lineage: Bacteria > Desulfobacterota > Desulfomonilia > UBA1062 > UBA1062 > Phosphitivorax. Next base: position 236 of record JALNWY010000224.1, on the reverse strand, counting down.
GCCGCTGCTCCTCGTCCTCAACCAGGGGATAGAGCCGTTCAAAGACAGCCCTGGCCCGCCGCAGCTCACCCATGCTGGTATACGTTGCAGCGATCTCCTTGAGGAGATACGCGTTGGCCCCTGCATGTTTTTCACTGGAAGCCAGATATCGCAGCGCCTCTTCCTGCCTGCCCACCTTCCACGCCGTAAACCCGATCCGGTGGGAATACTGGGCCTTCGCGTCTCTTTCGCCTATG
>JALNWY010000223.1 GCA_023230665.1 Deltaproteobacteria bacterium | reverse complement strand
CGGGGCCGGGCCACCTCGTCATTGAACCTGCGGGCGATCGCAACCACCTCCCGCGTCTCCCTGACCATGCCCCGGGGCATGCGCGGGGCATAGGGCAGGCTCAGCGACATATCCTCGAACTTCGGAAAACCCGAGAGCCGGCTCGACACTTCTGCGCTGGACAGCATAAAAAAAACCTCCTCATACCTGTTCATATCCTGCAGCCGGCCGCCGGACCCGGCAGCAAAAGCCCGGAAAAGCCGCGTGTTCACGCGCGCCCTGTTCAGAGACAGACCCTGCGGCAGTCTTTACCGCCCAAGCTCGGCCAGGTCGCCGAATTCTCTCCTGCCCCTGTCAGTCAGATACTGCAGTACCAGCGAACGAGTTATGGCCGGGAGATTGCCGATGGCATCCTCCCGGGTGAACTGCCTCTCCAGCAGATAGCTGAGGCCGACGTGAATGCACATGCCGATGATGATGTGCCCCAAAAGAACGGCGTTCGCCCCCTCGATAAATCCCAGGTCCTCCCGCCTGCGGACATCTTCGGCAATATTAGAGGCAGTGGATGTCCCCGGGCCGCGAGGTGCCGCTGAACCCCTTGAGCCTGGACCTCAGGCTGCCCGGGGTCTCCCGGACGATCTGCCGGAACAGGTCCTGTTTGTCCTTGAAATGTGCATGGACACTGCCTGTCAACGTGCCCGACTCCTTCATTAATAACGGGTGATATATCATTTGTCAAAAAGAAAATACCGCTTAGACTCGGATAATTCTGTTGCAAAAGAACGACGTGTAGGGTATGGCACTGTGCGCTGCCGGGCAGGCAGATTATCGGGGAGGATACCGCATCATCGGCAGGATATAGAGCGCATGAAGAAACTCAAGACAAACGATCATATCCGGAATATCGCAATCATCGCCCACGTCGACCACGGCAAGACCACGCTGGTGGACGCCATGTTCCGTTTCAGCGGCGTGTTCCGCGAAGGCCGGGAGGTCCAGTCGCGGATCATGGACCGGATGGAGCTCGAGCGCGAGCGCGGCATCACCATCGCGGCCAAGAACTGTTCCGTGCCCTGGCAGGGGGTCAAGATCAATATCATCGACACGCCCGGGCACGCGGATTTCGGGGGTGAGGTGGAACGGGCCCTCTCCATGGCCGACGGCGCGATCCTCCTGGTGGACGCGGCCGAAGGTCCGCTTCCCCAGACGCGGTTCGTCCTGAAGAAGACCCTGGAGGCAGGCTTGAAGATCATCGTGGTGATCAACAAGATCGACCGGAAGGACGCCAGGCCCCTGGAGGTTCTCAACGAGATCTTCGACCTTTTCATCGACCTGGGCGCGGACGATGATCAGGTGGATTTCCCCTGTCTGTACGCCGTGGGCCGCGAGGGGATCGTCAGGGATTCTCCCGAGGGCGGGACACAAGATCTCAAGCTTCTTCTCAACACCATCCTGGCCGAGGTCCCCGCACCTGCGTACGATCCCGGCGAACCGTTCCAGATGCTTGTCTCGGACCTGGACTACTCGGATTATCTGGGAAGGCTCGCCATCGGAAAGATCTTCCACGGCCACGCGGACTCCAACGACATTCTGGTCTGCATCGACAACCGCGGCGAGCACCAGCGGCTCAAGGTCACCAGGCTCCAGGGCTACGAGGGCGTGAGCTTGCACCAGATCGACCATGCAGAGCCCGGAGACATCGTGGTGCTCTCGGGCATCGAGGACGTGATGATCGGCGACACCATCTGCACCGAGAAAAACCCGAAAGCATTAAAAAGGATCACCGTGGACGAGCCCACCGTGTCCATGCGCATCACGGCCAACAACTCTCCGCTGGCGGGCACCGAGGGCACCTGGGTGCAGTCCAACCGAATCTTCGAGCGCCTGCGGAAAGAGACCTTGAGAAACGTCTCCATCCGGCTCGAGGTGCGGCCCGAGAAAGACTGCTTCATCCTCAAGGGAAGGGGCGAGCTCCAGCTCGCGATCATCATCGAGACCATGCGGCGCGAGGGCTTCGAGCTGTGCGTGGGCAGGCCCGAGGTCATCTCGCTCTGCCGCGATGGAGAGCTGCTCGAGCCGATCGAGCACCTCTACATCGATTGTGACGAGGAATATCTCGGCGCCGTGACCCAGCAACTCTCCATCCGCAAGGGCAGGATGATCAACTTTGCAAACCATGCGGCCGGCCGCGTCAGGATCGAGTTCAACATCCCTTCGCGCGCGCTCATCGGCTACCGCGACGAGTTCCTCACCGAGACCAAAGGAAGCGGAATCATGAGCTCGTATCTGCTGGGCTTCGAGGCATACCGGGGGGAGTTTCCCTCCCGGTTCACCGGCTCCATCGTGGCTGACCGCAGAGGCGTGGCCGTGCCCTATGCCCTGTTCAACCTCGAACCCCGGGGCAGGCTCTTCATCACCCCGGGCGAGCAGGTCTACGAGGGCATGATCATCGGCGAGCACAGCAAGGAGAACGATATCGACGTCAATCCCTGCAAGATGAAGAAGCTCACCAATATGCGGGCTGCCGGGCGCGACGACAACGTCCTGCTCTCGCCCGTGACGCCCCTGACGCTGGAAAAGGCCCTGCAGTTCATCCGGGAGGACGAGATGGTGGAGGTCACGCCCAAGTCCCTCAGGCTCCGCAAGACCGAGCTCTCCGCCGGCAGGCGCCACGACCGGAGCATTGCCAGGAAAAAGGCTGCGGGATAAAAGGTCCTCTTTTGCCCTTATACTGCTGTGGCTTCAGTTTGGTGCAAGACTGGGGTCTCTGTGACCCCATGACTGATGCTAATCCTCGTGGACCACGTTCTTGATGATGTAGCTTCCTGACTTCTCGTCGAGCTCGATTTCCAGGAGATTCCGATCTCTGGCCTCTTCCAGCACCCGGCTGAAGGACCTGAACCCGTAGTAGCTCTCGTTGAAGCCCGGCATGCGGCGCCTGAGCGCCTGCTTCACCATGGAGCCCCAGAGCTTGTCATCGTCGCCGCGCTCGGCGAACATAGCCTCCACGGTCTCCAGAACGAGATCCAGAGCCTTCTGCTTCCGGTCCTCCTCCTGGCTCTCCTTGGAGCTCGGCTTGGCCGGAGCTGCGGTGCTGTTCTTGGCCAGGGGCCTCCTGACCTTGGGCCTCTTGATCTCGCTCTCTCGCACGAGGTCGTCATAGAAGATGAACTCGTCGCAGTTGGCAATCAGGAGGTCGGACGAGGAGTTTTTCACGCCCACGCCGATCACGACTTTGTTGTTTTCCCTCAGCTTGCTCACCAGGGGAGAAAAATCCGAGTCGCCGCTGATGATCACGAAGGTGTCCACGTGCAATTTGGTATAGCAGAGGTCCAAGGCATCCACCACCATGCGGATGTCGGCCGAGTTCTTGCCCGACTGCCGGACATGAGGTATCTCGATGAGCTCGAAGGAGGCCTCGTGCATCACGGGCTTGTAGTCCTTGTAGCGGTCCCAGTCGCAGTAGGCCTTCTTCACGATGATGCTCCCCTTGAGCAGCAACCGCTCCAGTATCTTCTTCATGTCGAACTGCCGGTATTTTGCATCCCTGACCCCCAGGGCCACGTTTTCGAAATCGCAGAACACCGCCATATTCTGAGTATCGTGCTGTAACGCCATGAATCTCTCTCCTCCCCTGCATTTTCTGCAGAAGACCGGGATCTCCCGGCAATCAGACGCTATTTCAAACATCTTTAAAAACTTCGGTTGTATTCATCCTTTCTTTCCTGTCTCCTGTCAAGGACATAAATTGAAAACCGGCTCTCAAGGCGGCTTGGGCAGCGGATTTTGCCACCAATTGATCCGATATGGGGGCGATGCGCCTTTTCATCCGAGGTCAAAATGCCTGGGAGACGGACAGGCCGGGAGGCCCTCAAACCATGCCCCGGACGATCGATTTTCTGTCCTGCCTCCAGCGATACTGTCGCGGGCACCTTGGGCCGGGAGGGAACCAAAGGCGAAAGGCCTGTGCCGGGACCTGCCTCTGGCTAAAGGACCAGCCGCGAGCCGTTCTTCATCCCCTTGGGCGGATTTGCGATGAGCCGGTCCCCCACGGAGACGCCGCCCAGTATCTCCACCCGGTCGTGAAACCGGGCGCCGATACGGACACTCCTCAGAACCGCACGCTCGTCCCTGACCAGATAAACCGCGGGTTCGCCCTGGCCGGTCACGATCACCGAGCTGTGGACCAGGATGCGGGGAATGTCGTCTCCTGCCGAAAGGGGGCGGGAAAGGAACGCGACCCGTGCGGCCATATCCGGCCGGATGCGGGGATCGCCTTCGATGATGCGCACCCTCACCAGG
>JALNWY010000222.1 GCA_023230665.1 Deltaproteobacteria bacterium | reverse complement strand
GTCATATCCACGCCCGGCGGAGTCGGAGACAAATTTCACGAGATCATGACCGATCCCGAGTCGGTCTTCTCCCGGCACATTGTGACCATCTACGACGCCGTCGCCGACGGGCTCCCGCGAGACATCGAAGAGCTGCGACGCGGCATGTCCGATCCGGAAGCCTGGGCGCAGGAGTTCGAGTGCCAGTTCGTCGACGCGGCCTCCGCCTGGCTCCCTTATGAGCTGGTCGGCAGCTGCGAGGACGAGGAGGCGGGGATTCCCGCCAAGTACTCCGGCGGCCATTGCTTTGTGGGGATGGACTTTGCGGCTCGCGGCGACCTGACCGTCATCGCCGTGCTGGAGATGGTCGGAGACGTCCTTTGGTTGCGGGAGCTGGTCGAAATGCGCCGGACGTCTTTTGCCGAGCAGCTGTCCGCCCTGGACAGGATCATGAAGGAATACCGGGTCTCCCGCGCCGCGCTCGACCAGACGGGTCTCGGCGAGATGCCCGTCGAAGAGGCAAAGCGTCGCCATGGCCAGTACCGTGTCGAAGGCGTCCTGTTCTCCGCAGTGCGCAAGCTCGACATGGCCACCGCGCTCAAGGAGCGCATGGAGGATCGCTCGCTGCGGATTCCGCCCCGGCCCGAGTTGCGGTCGGACCTGCATTCCGTCAAGCGCGAAGCCAGCCCGACCGGAGCGCCGAGACTGATCGCCGAGCGGACCACGGAAAGCGGCAGAAGCCACGCGGACAGATTCTGGGCCTTGGCTCTGGCCGTCTCGGCGGCCGTGGAGCCGTCACCTGTATATGCCTATGAAACGGTCAGCCGGAGAACCTGGCGCGGAAGCGAGGATAATGAACGATGGTAGTAGATAAGAAGACACTGAAGTCCGAGGTGGCCTCGGCCGGGTTGACCGGCATACGGCAGGCGTGGACCTTGCGGCCCATGGCCTCGCTCACCCCGGCGCACGTGGTTGACATTTTGCGCAGGGCGAGCCTTGGCGACGCCAAGGAGTATCTGCTGGCCGCCGCAGACATTGAAGAGAAAGACCTGCACTACCGTTCGGTGTTGCAGACCCGCAAGCTGGCCGCCGCAGGGTTGCCGCTGTCCGTTTCTCCAGCCGACGAGACGCCCGCCGCCGAGAAGGCTGCGGAGCTTGTCCAAGACGCGCTGGAGAGGCTGGACATCCCCGCCCTGCTGGTGGGACTGCTTGACGCGCTGTCCAAGGGGTATGCCGTTGCGGAGATTCTCTGGTCCACCCAGGGCGGCCGGTGGTTGCCCCAGGACGCGCTGATCCGCGAGCCGCACTGGTTCCAGTTCGACCGGGAGACCGGCCGCCATCTGCGTCTGTACGACGGGTCGCCGGATGGCCAGGAGCTGCCGGAGTACAAGTTTATCTGCCATGCTCCGAGGATTCTGGCGGGCATTCCGATCATGGGCGGCCTCGCCCGTTCGGCGCTGTGGGCGTGGGTGTTCAAGAGTTATGCCCTGCGCGATTGGGCGGCATTCGCCGAGCTGTACGGCCAGCCGCTGCGCCTGGGCAAATACGACGCCTCGGCCACCCAGCAGGATATTGACGTGCTTCGCCGGGCGGTGATGGATGTCGGCTCCGATGCCGCCGCCGTTATTCCCGACAGCCTCAAGATCGAATTTCAGGAGTCGACGGCCAAGACGGCCAGCGCGGACCTGTACCAGCGCCTGATCGAATATCTGGACCGCCAGGTGAGCAAGGCCGTTTTGGGACAGACGCTGACGACAGACCAGGGTTCCAGCGGCAGCCTTGCCCAGGCCACGGTCCACAACGAGGTTCGCAGTGACCTCTTGCGCGCCGACGCACGTTCTTTGTCTGCGACGCTCCGCCGGGGTCTTATCGGCCCCATCGTGCGCTTGAACCTTGGAGATGCGCCCCTTCCTCACGTGGAACTGTTCGTTGAAGAGCCCGAGGATATGGTGGCGCTTGCGGACCAGCTGTCCAAGATTGTCCCCCTCGGTGCCAAGGTGCCGGAGCGCTGGGTGCGTGAGAAGTGGGGCATCCCCGAAGCGGAAGGCGACGAGCCTCTTTTGGGTGCTGTATCCGCGCCGGAAAATCTCAAACAAACAGAGCAAGACAAAGACAAGCACTCCCGCAAGGCTACCGCCGCACACGCCCAGGAGGCTTCCGGAGAGGATGTGACCCCCATATCCCCCCAGGCCGAAAGGATGGCTGCGGATGCCGAGCCAGGGTGGGCGACCATTCTGGAGCACATCGGCAAGCTGGTCGAGGACGCTCCGGACCTTCCGACGCTTCGGGAGTCGCTGCTCGCAAGCTACGCCGATCTGCCCGATGGAGATCTGGCCGAAGTGATGGCCATGGGATTCGCCGCCGCCGAGCTGGCGGGGCGCTACGACGTGGAGAGGGAGTCTGATGTCTGATCCGGCCGCAGCTGACCCGAAGGTGGCGGGCGTACTCAAGCGCCCGTTTCCGGAGCAGGTCGCCTTTTTCCGGGCCAAGCTCGGCAAAATGATGCCGTCCGCCAAGTGGGACGACGTCTGGAAGGGGCGGCACGATCAGGGGTTCATGGTGGCCGGGGCCGCAAAGGCGGACCTGCTGTCCGACCTGGCCGCAGCGGTCGACAGGGTTATTGCCGAGGGCGGAAGCATTCAGTCGTTCCGCAAAGACTTTGCCCGGATCGTCGAGCGCAACGGCTGGGACTACCGGGGCGAGTTCAACTGGCGCACCAGGGTTATCTACACGACCAATCTTTCCACGAGCTACGCCGCCGGTCGCCTTGCGCAGCTGCGCGAGGGCGGCTTTGAGTGGTGGGTGTACAAGCACTCCGACAGCTCCCTTCATCCACGTCCGCTGCATGTGTCCTGGAACGGTCTCACGCTGCGGGCAGACGATCCCTGGTGGAAGGCGCACTACCCTCCGAACGGGTGGGGCTGCCGATGCCGGGTTGTCGGCGTCAGGCGTCCCGAGGATGCCGACAGGTACGGCGGCAAGGTGCGCACGGCTCCGGATAATGGAATCGACCCCAAGACGGGAGAGCCGAGCGGCATCGACCGTGGATGGGGCTACATGCCCGGCGACACGGTTTCAGACGCCGTCCGGACGATGGCGGCCAAAACGCAGCAGTGGGATTATTCCCTGGCCAAGTCGTACATGCAGGGAGTTCCGGAGTCTGTCCGCGACAGGCTGGCCACGGCATATCGCAGCCTGCCTTCCGTGGCGGATGATGTTCGGCGTTATGCTCAGGCCGCGTTGGACGGCAGGGACGTCCCCCCGTATCGGACCATGGGCCTGCTCACAAGTGCAGACGCGAAGACGGTGGGAGGACTGACCGGCGCAAGGGTCGATCTGTTCGACTATGCGATCGACCAGTATGCACCCAGGCACATACTCACCGGGCATGGCGACGCCAAGTCAGAACTCGCCAGAGGCCAGCGGGAAGTAAGGGTCGAAGACTATGCCTTGCTGCCTGAAATGCTGAACAAGCCGGACCTGGTCGAGGACGGTGGCGTGAACAAGGTTGGCCGCAAGGTCGTGCGGATATCGAAAGAGATGGACGGCGAGACGCTCACGGCCGCTTTTGAGGTTCGGAAAAAGAGAAGGTCGCTGGCTCTGCAGAGCATGTGGATAAAAGCAGGTGCGCCCCCGCGCTAACGCCCTGGACGTTTCCGGGTATGAGCCGGACGCCGCGATGCGCGCACCTTTCAATAGAGTATAGCCATGATCAATATCGAAATCAACGACAGAGAGGTTCTGGACGCCCTGGAGGGGCTTGTCCGTCGCCTCGGCAATACGTCTCCCGCCATGCAGGATATCGGGGAGCTGCTCGCCGAGAGCGCGATCCAGCGGTTCTCCGACGGCGTCGGCCCTGACGGCGAGGCGTGGAAGGAGAACTCACCGGCGACCATCCTTGCCTATGTCGACAAGTACAAGGGTTCCCGCAGCAAGCGCGGCGGGCTGACCAAGAAAGGCCAGACCCGCGCGGGATCAAAGAAGCCGCTCATCGGCGAAACCAAATCCCTGTCCACGATGATACATTACAGCGCGGGTCGCGACAGGGTTGAAATTGGCAGCCCACAGGTTTATGCTGCCGTGCAGCAGTTCGGCGCGAAGCGCGGGCAATTCGGTGCGGCCCCCTGGGGCGACATCCCGGCCCGTCCTTTCCTTGGCGTTTCGGACAGCGACAAGGGCTCCATCCTGGCCATCGTATCGGGATATATGCTGCCATGATGACGAGAGGGGTTGCGCAAAATCCGAAAACTCGCCAGAATGCCCCCAGAACGATTTTTAACCATCGCCCCTAGCGTGGACACCTGTCCACCCCCTTCACCCCCCTAGTAAACGCCGGTAAACGGGTTAAACGGGGCGACCAGACAAAGACACCAATCAGG
>JALNWY010000221.1 GCA_023230665.1 Deltaproteobacteria bacterium | reverse complement strand
GGGAGGAAGAATCCTGCAATCACACTGATAAAACCGAGACCTGCAGCGGTATAGAAGAACAGGGGATACCCCCGGGCATGAATGATATACTCGCCCAGGGCAGGGCCGATCGCGTGGGTGGAGATGTTTACCGCAGTGAGTATCCCCAGAAGATATCTCCGGGAACCAGGGGCCGCGATATCGAACACGAAGGCCCCCAGGATGCCGAACGCACCGGCAAACCCCGCTCCCTGGATGACCCTCAGACCGAAGATGAGCGGGCCCATCCCCTGAACCAGGGCGTAAAACGGTGTTGCAAGGCAGAGCAGGCCCGCCCCTGCAATAAACACGCATTTCCGGGAAAGCCTCTCCGAAAAAACGCCTGCCAGGGGCAGGGTTATGAGCACCGTGATGCTGAAGGCCCCCATGACAAGGCCGATGTCTGCGGGGGAAAGCCCCAGATGCACGATGTATTTCGGCAGGAGTATGAGCTCTGAGAAGTTCAGGAAAAAGAAGAAGCTGGCAACCACGATAATGAAGAAACTGCGCCTTTGTTCACTCACCTCTGACCCTGGCGGCGAATTCACGAAGGTCGCTCAGGGAGCCCTCAACCCCCGAGGCTCTGTCCCGGCGGATGTGGTATGCCTGGAGGCCCACACTCCTGGGGACCAGGTAATCGAATTCCAGATGGTCGCCGATATGCACGACGTCACCGCCTGCAAGGTGCTTCAGCCGCAGGAAGGCGCGCGCCTCGGCCTTGGTCATGCCCCAGTCGTCGCTCACCGAGATCATCTGATCGAAAAAGGGCCCAAGACCGCTCCGGGACACCTCCACATCGAGGAAATGCCGTGCCGCGTTCGAGAACAGGACAAGGGAGAAACCCTGTGATTGCAGCTCTCCGAGCACGGGCAGTACATCGTCATAGAGCTCGACCCTGGGCGCGTACCGGCTGACGAGCCCGGCGGGATCGACCTCCTCAAGCCCGAAATGATCGAGCCAGTAGGAAAGCTGATACCACCTGATGGACGCGGGCCCTTCCTGCTCGTATGCCCTAAGGCACATGCGCCGGGCCTCGGGAAGGTCCATGCCCTGCCTTCGGGAGATGAGCTCGGGCAGCCCTTCCATCCAGATGCTGTCAACGAAATCATTGCTCGTGAGCGTGCCGTCGAGGTCAAAGGATAGGGTCAGTCTTCTTCCCACACCTCCACCCTGTCCTTCCATTTGGCCTTTGCTGCGTAGAGGGCGTTGTCGGCCTTCCTGATGAGCTCGGACTTCTCTCCCTGGCCGCGAGTGAGGCTCCCCACCCCGATGCTGACCGTGACCTTCACGGACGTGCCTTCGCCAAAGGAGAACGGGGTCGAACGTACAGCCTCGCAGATCCTCTCCGCCACGTTCGCCGCCTCCTCCGTGTCGGCGCTGGGAAGGACCACGGCAAATTCTTCTCCTCCGTAGCGGGCAAGAACGTCGATCGAGCGGACATTATTCCTTAAGATGCCTGCGAGCTGCTTGAGCACCATGTCTCCGCACTGGTGCCCATAGGTGTCGTTGAAGTGCTTGAAGTCGTCGATATCCAGGATGAGCAGAGACACCACGCTGTCCTTGCTTCGCTGCACACGCTCCACCTCTTCGCTCAGTCGGTCTTGGAAATGCCGGTGATTGTAGATCTCGGTGAGGCCGTCGGTGATGGAGAGCTGGTTGAGCCGCTCATTGAGGACCTTGAGTTCCTCGGTGGCCCGGTTGAGCTCCCCTGCCCTGGCCTCCAGCGCGTCCTTGACCTCGGCCATCTCCCACAGGGTCTTCTCCATCTCAGCATTCTTTTCCAGGAGTTCCATCTCGAGCGCCTTCTTGCCGGTTATGTCGGAGAATACCATCAGTGCCTGGATATTGTGCTTTTTCCGGGAAATGACCTGCGCATCGTATTCGATCGTGATATCGTCTCCCTCCCTGGTCCTCAGCACGCACTCCCGGTGGTGGATCTCGCTGCCCTCGACGAAAAGCTTCTGGAATTCTTCGCGCAGGCGCTGCTCCTCGTGAGGCGCCACGAATTTGGTAAAGCTCGATCCCTGGATCTCTTCCCTGGCATAGCCCATGAGGTTGCTCACAAAGGCATTGCAGCTGGTGATCATCCCCCGCGGATTCACGTAGAGAAGGCCGATGTGCGGGACATGGAACAGGTCTGAAAACTGCTCTTCCTGCTCCCTGATCTTTCTCATGAGCATAACCTGCTCAGTCACGTCGTTCAGGACCATCCAGAGGAGATTCCCCTTGTCCCGTTTCAGCCACCCGCCCTTCATGCTCACGAAGACCCGTCTTTCCCCTGCCGGGGTGAGGATCAGATCGCCTGGGGGAATGATGCCCTCTGGATCTTGGAGACCCTTGTCGCACGCCCTGATGAACGCCTCCCTGCTCTGCCGGGATATGATCCTGATGAGTTGGCTGCCCATCAGATCCGAGGGTTCATGCATGATCAGTTTGTGCAATGCATCGTTGGCATAGACGATGATCCCGTTCTCTCCAATGAGACAGGCACTGGGGGAATACCGCGCCATGGTGGCCAGTGTTTCCGGGATACAGGCGCCGCCTTCGAATACGGGCTGCCCGGTCTCGGAAAAGGCGATGATCTGGGTATTGCGGATAATGGTGGTGGTAAAGGTGCAATCGAGGCCCTGCCCGTCCTTCGACGGCAGGGAGACAGTATGGTGCAGGCTGTTCGGGGAGTCGAAGACCGTGTGGTTCGTGTCGAGGAAATCCTGGATTTCCTTTTTTCCCATGCCTGTTCTCGCGGCAAGGGCATGGCTCACAGAAACGGCGTCAGCTGTTTTTCTCAGGATGATATAGGGTGTGAGAATATCCGCGAGCCTTTCTATATCAACGTCCATACCCTGTCTTCGCCTTCGCTTACCTCACCTGCCTGCTGCATGTCGAACAGGACCTTCTCAATCTCCCGGGAGACAATTTCCACGGACATGGACTCCTCGAGGATCCGGATGATCTCCTCGATGGTGGCGCCCCCGGTGATCTGAAGGACCTTCTCCGTGAAGGCAAGGAGGTCTTCGTGCTTGGACCACGGAAACAGCACCCATCTCCATTTTGTCATGATCTTGGGGCAGTAGTCGGCCTGGGAGCGGGAGTCGGCCTTGCTCACCAGGACCGTGGTGCGGATCTCCCCCACCTTGGGGGAAAGATAGCGGACCACCTCCTCCATGGTCCCGCCTTCATCGCTCACATCGTCCACCACGAGAACCTTTTTCCGGGAAAGATCCACCTCGGGCAGGGGAAATACGATGGCCGGCCTCTCGCGCAGGCTTGTATCCTCTCCCCAATGACCCATCTGAAAAGTGCATATATACTTGCTCTTCAGATAGTCTGTAAGGATACGCGCCGGGGCGAGTCCCCCGCGGGATACGCCGATCACGACATCCGGATGATAGCCGGAAGACCGGAGTTTGAGAAAGACCTCCCAGAGGAGCTCTTCCACGTCTTCCCAGGAAAACCGTACCGCCTCGGGAAATGTCTTTTTCAAGCCATTGATATCTGCCATAAAATCACCTTGTCAACTCTCGTTCTTTCGGAATATGCCTTTCATCTCTTTAACGTTTTCCCGTCTCTTCTCACCGGTTCAGCAGGCGGAATCGCGGCCTGTCCAGGGTGCCCCTGAGGCTGAACCGCATCCCGCCGGTGGAAGAACCTGCCTGCGCGCCCAGAAGCAGGGCCAGATCCGGCGGCAGACTGACCTCTCCCGAAAGGTTCAACCGGGACCGGGAGAGGGGCTCCATGATCCGGATCGATCCCTTGACACTCCCCGAGATATCACCGGCAAGCTCCAGGCCCTCCAGAGTGATCAGTCCCTTTTCCATGGCAGACTCCAGCTTCAAGGTCGTGAACTGAATGCCGTCCAGGGGAAGCGGCAGGTTCAGCGGCGAATGCACAATGGGGAGGTACCCGTCCTTCCATATGATGTCCGCCCTGCCTTCCATCTCGCGGGGCGATGCGTTCGGCCTGGATATATCGATGGTGCCGGTGATGATCCCCCTGGGGCATACGCCTGAGGGGAACAGATGCTGGAGGGCCTGTGAATCGAGGTTGTCCATGCGTGCCGTTACGCTCAGCGACTCACCCATGGCGTCAAGGGGTGTACGGACGCTGCCGGAGAGGCTGCCCGAGGGGAAAAAGGCCTCCACACTCAGATCAAGGCTGCCCGAGAGCAGGGAGATAAGCCCGGGCCGGATCTTCAACTCTTTGGCGAAGGGGTTCTCGTCGATGCTCATCCCCTCCACCTTGAGCCCGAAGGGCAGGCTGGAGCTGATGTATCCGAGGGTCACGGGCCTGCCGACCAGAGAGCTCATCGTTTCCTCCAGGCGCCCCCGGAAGGTATCGTAAGGAAAGCGCACCAGGATAAAGAGCATCAGGCAGAAAAGGAGGTACAGTCCAATGCCT
>JALNWY010000220.1 GCA_023230665.1 Deltaproteobacteria bacterium | reverse complement strand
GGTACGGTTCGCGCCGCCCGACGACCCCGATGTCGACTCCATTCTGGCGATCATGGGGTGCGAGACCGCCTGCGCGGACCTGAACGCCTTCAGCGGCAAAAAGATATGGATCATCACAAGCCGGAAAGAGGCAGACAACTGGGTCGCTGAGAGGAAGAAAGCCCTGTGAGAATCACAAAGCAAAGATACTTGCTTGATTTCTGCGTATATCATCGATGGTACCCCGGTCATCAGACCGGGCCATCGCTATCTTATGCCCTGGCAAAGGTGAGCCTGGCTGTGCTTTCGGCGAATCCGATCTGCAGGAAAGGGGAGCTTGTAGCATATCTTCCCCGGCCCTGGGGTGCGGGTGTTCATGAGTTGCGGCAGTTACCTCACGGAAGTTACAGCCATTCTGGCCCAAGATACCACAAGCGGATATCCGGATTGCCAGTGGCGCAGGGTCGCCCCAGGGATTCACTCCTGGATCCTGGGTGATCCGGCTGCGAATGACAGAATTGCTCCGATCTGGCATCTGATACAGACCATATTACCCTCCTAAAAGGTTGCCGTCAGTTGGCCAGATCGGAGCCGACCTGGCCGTTCCGTTATGGTTCTCCCCGGCACTCCCGGACCCAGGACTGCTACATCACCTCCTGATTGGTCCGGGCCACGGCCGTGTCGATCTGGTTCTTGAGATCGGGCGGCAGGCCCGGGATGTCCACGCTCATGAACCCGCGCACGATGGTCGCGGTGGCCTCGTCCTCTGAGAGCCCCCGCGACATGAGATAGAGGATCTCGTCCTGATTTATCTTGCCCACCGCTGCCTCGTGCGACATGTCCACCCCCTCGGCCTTGCCGTGGAGTTCGGGGATGGCAAGGATATCGCCGCCGTTGAGGATGAGCCCCCGGCACTCGAGGTGGGCCTTGATCCCGGGGATATCTCCTGCGAGGTGGCCCCGGGAAACGATGGTCCCGCCGTTGCTGATGGCCCGGGCGATGATCTCGGCCCGCGTCTGAGGCGCATTCAGGAGGATTCTGCCCCCCACGTCGAGCTCGCTGCCCGGATGGCCCACGAGCAGGCTGTAGAACCGGGCCACAGCGCCTTTGCCGATCAGCCGCGTAGCGGGGTACATCTGAAGCGACTTGACCGGCTTCATGCAAACATAGTTGTTGAGAAAGAGACCCCCTTCCTCCACCACGCCCACCGAGCGCGGCCTGACCAGCATGCCTTGAGCCCAGTGGTGGATCATGGTGAAGCTCAGCTTGGCGTTCTTCTTCACAAAAAACTCGGATACCCCCACGTGCAGACCCTTGATCACATGGGCGCCGGACACGCACCCCGTGATGACGTGCAGCTCCGAGTCCTCCGATGCGATGATGATGTTGTGAACGTTCTGGCTCAAGGCGTCCTGATGGAGATACAGACACGCCTGCACCGGGAAGGTCACGCGCGCTCCGGGCAGGGACCGGATGACATAGCCGTTGTGCAGGTCCGTGTATGCCCGGGCCGTGTACTTGTCCTGGCCCACGTCCGCGAGCTTCCAGTAATACTCGTTGACCCAGTCGAGCTTCAATGCATCCTTGATGGGCAGAACCTCGAGCCCGTCCATGAGCGAGGTCGCGTAGATCGCCGAGGTGTCCTTCTGGATGTACGACCCGGAACGGTCCTGCTCGCTGGCGTCAACCCCTGCCTTGAGCATCATGGACCGGTCCTCCTGAGTGAGCTGCCCCAGACCCGAGAGCGGCTCGATGCACTCGCCCTCCACGCAATAGGTTTCCAGGTCGATGTCCTGGCCGTAGGCGGCTTTTTTCTCCTTTGCCTCCTGTGCCTTTCTGGTTTTTTCGTCTATGTCATGCATTCGATGCACTCCTGGTATCCGGACCGGCTGATGGTCTGGAAGATCTCCTGCGGGTTGCCGCGGCAGGCGATCACGCCCTCAAAGAGCACCTGCCCCCTGTCCGCCGGCACATAGTTGAGGATGTACCCGGTGTGGGTGATGATGAGGCCCATTTTTCTGCGGCCCTGATGCATCTTTTTCCGGCAGGCCCCGCTCGAGGAGGTGGGGCCCCGCTCGAGCAGGGCTGCGATGGCATTGCCTATGAGCGCGATATTCTCCATATCCACGCCCGATTCAGGCTCGTCAAAGAGCAGGAGGTCCGGGTTTTGCGCCATGAGCTGCAGGAGCTCGGATCGTTTGATCTCGCCACCGGAGAATCCCGCGTTGAGGTCGCGGTCGAGGAAATCAGCCATATTGACCTGCGAGGCCAGGGCTTCCACGTCCTGGTCTCCGTCTCCGGCGCATATGGAGACCATGTCCCGGGTCTTGAGCCCGTGGATGGTGGGAGGCCTCTGGTACGACATGCCCATGCCGAGCCCTGCCCGCTCGTGCACCGGCATGCGGGTGATGTCGATCCCCTTGAACACGATTTTCCCCGCTGTCACCCGGTACTGGGGATATCCCATAAGGGTCATGAGCAGCGAGGTCTTGCCGGAGCCGTTGGGGCCGAAGAGGATGTGTACCTCTCCCTGGCGGATCTCCAGATCCACGCCTTTGAGTATCTCCCTGTCTCCGAGCCTTACCTGCAATCCTTCGATCCTGAGCATGGCTTCACTCCTTCATCATCTCCCCGGCATGCCGCGAGCGGATATCAGGGGTCCTGATATCTTACTAGGCCGCACCATTCACAAATCAAGAGATGAGGAGATGAGAGAAAGGGATGTTGGCGGAGCCCGGCAGGTCCCAAGAATCCGGGCACGGCGTTTCCCGGCGGGAGCCCCGGCCACAGCGCTCGGGGCGGGCGGCGCGAGATTCATAAGCGGGCTCGTCATCCTCGTTGCGCTCAGCGCCATGAACACGGGCCATCATCACCGGTGCCCGGACAACCTTCGCCCCGGGAAGAAACTTCTCGCCGCTCGGCTTCATGGGCCGCTGGGAGTATTTGCGGGACACCCCGGTCAACGCGCTTCTCCTGCAAGGGCGCCCGGGGCGCCCTTGCACGGCCCCCTGCCTGCCGGGCAAGCCGTTGCTTGCCTGCAAGGCAGGGGGCGCCCGCTGTCTTTGGATCAGATGGGGACTGCCCGCTACTCGCGCACGGGCATGAGGATGATCTCCATGCGCCGGTTCTGCGCACGGCCCTCCAAGGTATCATTGTCGGCCACGGGGCGGTGCTCGCCATAGCCTGCGGCGTTTAAGGTTTTTGGGTTCACCCCGTCGGCGACCAGGATCTTGACCACTGATATGGCCCGGGCCGCTGAGAGCTCCCAGTTGCTGGGATAGATCTTTGCGAGCCTTTCACCGATCTGGACATTGTCGGTATACCCGGCCACTACGATCTCCTGGCCCTCCACGGTCTTGAGCACCTCGGCGACTTTTTCAAGCGCGTCGCGGCCCTCCTGCTTCACCTCTGCCTTGCCCGAGTCAAATAGAATGGCCTCCACCATGGTCAGGGTGAGCTTGCCTTCGAGCTCCTTTAGCGCCACCTGTTTTGATTCGAGCTCGGCCTTCATGGCCTGCTGCATCCGGGCGAATGCATGGCTCTGCTCCTTGACTTTCTCCTCTTTGGCCTGGAGTTGTCTGTCCTTTGACAGGATCTCATCTTTTCTGGCCTCCAGCTCCCGCTCCGTCTGTCCCATCTGCTTCCGGGCGGCTTCAAGAGATTCTCTACAAGCCTGGTTGTCCTTGTGGAGCTGATCGATCAACGCCTTCTGCTCGGATGTCTCCACCCGCAGCTCCTTGAGCTCGGCGCAGCCTGTCAGTGACAAAGCCAACATTGCCAGTATGCCGATCCATATACCTTTCATGGAACATTCTCCTTTCTCTCACTGTTATATCGATGGTCTGGCATCTCTTTGCAAGCCCCATTCCTTTTAGTAGATTTTCGTAATCCGCTCACCTGAGGAGGTCTGGGAAGCCGACGTGCCGCAGGATGCGCCTGTCTTGGGGTCGTGGAGAGATTGTTCATAATTGTACGCGGGTTACAATTTTCCGCAGTTGCCCCTTTCTCAAAGGAGGTGGAGCCGCATTGCCCGCCTTCTGCAAAGAAAAGAAAGGAAGGGTCGGGCCTGACCGGGGTCCTTGCCGGCGGCTTCCGGGATCACACCGCCTCGGCCAATCTCTTCACGAAATCCGCGGTTTCATCCCAGCCCAGGCAGGGGTCGGTGATGGACTTGCCAAAGGTGTTCTCGTGGATCCTCTGGGAGCCTTCCACCAGATAGCTCTCGATCATGAGGCCCCTGATCAGGTCCTTGAGCAGGGGTGAGTGCCTGCGGCTGTGCATCACCTCCATCCCGATCCTCGGCTGCTCGCGGAAGTTCTTGCCCGAGTTGGAGTGGTTGGTGTCCACCACGATCACGGGGTGGACGAGTGGGCGCGCCATGTACTCACGAGTCACAGCCAGCAGGTTTTCATAGTGATAGTTCGGGATGTTCCTGCCCGAGATATCCACTG
>JALNWY010000219.1 GCA_023230665.1 Deltaproteobacteria bacterium | reverse complement strand
GACGAGCTCACCTTCCTTTCCTTCCTGCCGCTCGCGCACTCCTTCGAGCGCACCGTGGGCTACTACACCCCCATGAGCTACGGCATGAAGGTCTATTTTGCCGAGGACTTCTCCAAGATCGTGGAGAACTTCCAGGAGGTGCATCCCACCTGCATCGTGAGCGTGCCCAGACTCTTCGAGAAGATCCATGCCGGCATTCTCACCAAGGTCTCAGGCGCTCCTCCGGTCAAGAAGGCCATGTTCAACTGGGCCATGGGCATAGCCGCTGCAAACCTGCCCTACATCTGCAACGACAAGCAGCCGACCGGTTTCTTCGGATTCAAATACCGTCTCGCGGACAAGCTCATATTCTCCAAGCTCAGGACAGCCCTGGGCATGGACAAGCTGGAGTTCGGATTCTCGGGCGGCGGGCCTTTGTCCGTGTCCGATGCCGAGTTTTTCTTGGGCATGGGCATCAAGGTTGTCGAGGGCTTCGGACTCACCGAGACCGCTCCGGTGACCAACGCCAACTCTCCCAGGAAAATCAAGCCGGGCACTGTGGGTCCTGCAATCAAGGACACGATCAGCAAGATCGGCGAGGGCGGCGAACTGCTCATCAAGGGCCCTCAGGTCATGATGGGCTACTACAAGAACGAAGAGGCAACCAAAGAGGTCTTCACCAAAGACGGCTTCTTCCGCACCGGCGATATCGGCGAGATCGACGAGGACGGATACCTGAAGATCACGGGCCGGATCAAGGACCTCATCGTCACCTCGGGCGGCAAGAACATCTCGCCCCAGAACATCGAGAACAGCCTCAAGGCCTCGAACTTCATCGAGCAGGTGGCAGTGATCGGCGACAACCGCAAGTACCTCTCCGCGCTGGTAGTGCCGGCCTTCCCCGAGCTCGAGAGCTGGGCCAAGGAACAGGGCGTCAACTTCTCATCCCGCGCAGACCTCATCAAAGACCCAAAGGTCAACGAGCTCTACGCCAAGGAGATCGAGGCCAACATGAAGGACTATGCCCGGGTGGAGCAGATCCGCAAGTTCACCCTGCTCGATAAGGAATGGTCCCAGGAAACCGACGAGCTCACGCCCACCCTGAAGCTCAAGCGCAGGGTTATCAACCAGAAGTACAAAGATGCCATCGAGCAGATGTATCCGGCTTCCACAGACTAGCGTTTCTCGCGTAAAGAGCCGGGGGAGGATCACGGTCCTCCCCCGGTCTTGTTCATTCACCCCCGGTAATCTCTGCACCCAAGACCTCTTCGATCTCATAGAGTATTTTCAAAGAGAAACATAGATGGGCATCTTGATTCACCTTGATCAGCAATTTATTATTATTGAATGCTGCGGGTCTCATATCTTTTTGTAAGGAGGTAATTATGGCCACATTCAAGGAAACATCCATGGGGGCGATCTTTCAGAACCGGGTGGAGGAGTATGGAGACAAGGCGCTCGTAGCGTTCAAAAACAGGCAGGGAGTCTGGGAGGACCTGTCCTGGAACCAGATGAACGAAAAGGTGAGAAACCTCGGAAACTTTCTCCTCTCCAAAGGGGTGAAGCCCGGGGAGAAAATCGCCCTGTTCTCGCCCAACCGGTTCGAATGGTGGGTGGCGGACCTCGCGATCCTCTCCATCGGGGCGGTCAACGTGCCTATCTATGCCACCAACTCAGCCCAGGAATGCCGTTACATCATCGACAACTCGGATTCCATCATGTGCTTTGCCGGGACGCGCGAACACCTGGACAAGATCCTCTCCGTGAAGAGCCAGCTTCCTAAACTCAAGCAGATGATCATCTTCGATGATCTCTCCGATGCAAGAGAGGGGGTCATGGACCTGGCCGCGGCCATGGAAGAAGGGAAGGCCTACAGGAGCAAGCACAAGAACGATTTCGACGAGAGACTCAAGCCCATCGAGTTCAACGACCTTGCGACCATCATCTACACCTCGGGCACCACCGGAAATCCCAAGGGGGTCATGCTCTCTCACAAGAACTTCGTGTCAAACGTCAACCAGCTTCAGGCCGTTGATCCTGATTTCCTCTTGGGCGACCATGTGTTCCTTTCCTTTCTGCCGCTGGCGCATTCTCTGGAACGGACCGTGGGTTACTATGCCCCCATCTTTCTGGGCCACAAGGTTGCGTTTGCAGAAGATGTCACCAAGCTGCTCGAAAACTTCCAGGAGATCCGTCCCACCTTTATCGTCAGTGTGCCGAGAATATACGAGCGGGTTCACAACGGGATCCTCGCCAAGATAGGCAGCGCTCCGCCGATCAAGAGGGCCTTGTTCAACTGGGCCATGGGCATCGCGCGCGGCAATCTGCCCTACATCTGTAACAACCGGCCCAGGACAGGGTTCTTTGCGTTCAGATACCGTCTCGCGGACAAGATCATCTTTTCAAAGCTCAAGGCAGCACTGGGCATGGACCGGCTTCAGGGCGCCCTTTCAGGCGGTGGGCCGCTCTCGGTGTCTGATGCCGAGTTTTTCTTAGGCATGGGCATCCGGGTATTGGAGGGGTTCGGCCTCACGGAAACAACTCCTCTGACCAACGGCAACAAGCCCACAAAGATCAAGCCGGGCACTGTGGGGCCTGCGGTCAAGGACACGATCTGCAAGATCGGCGAGGGCGGCGAGCTGCTCATCAAGGGTCCCCAGGTCATGATGGGCTACTACAAGGACGAAGAGGCAACCAAAGAGGTCTTCACCAAAGACGGCTTTTTCCGCACCGGCGATATCGGTGAGATCGACAAGGACGGATACCTGAAGATCACGGGCCGGATCAAGGACCTCATCGTCACCTCGGGCGGCAAGAACATCTCGCCCCAGAACATCGAAAATTCTCTGCAGGCCTCTGCCTATATCGAGCAGGCGGCCGTGATAGGCGACAACCGCAAGTACCTCTCCGCACTGATCGTGCCCTCGTTCGAGAATCTCGAAAAATGGGCTTCGGGCCGGGGAATCTCCTTTGGCAGCCGCAAAGAGCTCGTTTCCAACGAGCAGGTCGTTGCGCTCTTTGAAAAAGAGATCGAAGCGAACATGAGAGATTACGCGCGAGTGGAACAGATCAGAAAGTTCACTCTGCTCGATTCGCTCTGGAGCCAGGAGACCGGCGAGCTCACCCCGACGCTCAAGGTCAAGCGAAGGGTGATTTCCCAGAAGTACTCCCGGTACATAGATGCCATGTATCCGAAAGACTAAGGGTGCTGAGCCGGCAGTATTGTTTTGGGCGCCCAGGAAAACATGAGTTGCGATGCCGGGGCCATGTGCGTATGATGGCATGAATTGCCATGAAGAAACAGAGAGAAGCAGCATGTCCCGCAGTTTCGTCAACAGACTCGATTCTGGAGAGCATCTCTGACGGGGTGTTCACTGTGGATGCCAAGTGGCGCATCACCTCGTTCAACCGGGCTGCCGAGGAGATCACCGGCATCCCGCGCGATGAAGCTCTGGGCAGGTTCTGCTCCGAGGTGTTCCGGTCCAGCATGTGCGAGACCGATTGCGCCCTGCGCAGAACCCTCGCGTCCGGAAAGCCGGTGATAGGCAAGTCGTGTTATATCATCGACGCACACGGCAGCCGGATCCCGATCAGTGTATCCACGGCCGTCCTGAGAGACAGACAGGGGCGAATCGCAGGCGGCGCAGAGACCTTCCGTGATCTGACCGAGCTCGAAGAGCTGCGCCAGGAGCTCCAGGCGCGGCATCACCTGGGGGATCTGACCAGCCGCAGCCCCATCATGCAGAATGTTTTCGGGGTTGTCCCCGCGGTGGCGGTAAGCCCCAGCACAGTGCTCATCTTGGGCGAGACCGGAACCGGAAAGGAGCTCGTGGCGCGGACCATCCATTCCTTGAGCCCTCGCCGGGATGGGCCCTTCATCGCGGTCAACTGCGGGGCGCTGCCCGACACACTCCTTGAATCAGAGCTCTTCGGCTACAAGGCCGGGGCGTTCACCGGTGCGGCGAGAGATAAGCCGGGGCGGTTTGCCCTTGCCCGGGGAGGAACCCTCTTTCTCGACGAGATCGCCGAGGTAAGCCCCGCCCTGCAGGTCAGGCTGCTGCGGTTCCTCCAGGAGCGAACCTTCGAACCTCTGGGAGCCACGCGTACCGAAAGCGCTGATGTGAGGATCATCGCCGCGACCAACCAGGACCTGGCTGAAAAGGTGAAGAAGGGGAGCTTTCGCGACGATCTCTACTATCGCGTGCACGTAGTCCGCATCGAGCTTCCCCCCCTGAGGCGCCGCAAGGAGGACATCCCGCTTCTGGCGGAGCACTTTATCGACCGTTTCAACCGGATTCAGCACAAATCGGTCCAGGGAATCACCACAGAGGCCCTTTCCCTGCTCTTGGCGCACGACTGGCCCGGGAATATCCGGGAGCTGGAAAACATGATCGAGCGTGCCTTCATTCTGTGCGACAAGGGCCTGATCGGCGTCTCGCACCTGCCCGAGGATCTTACGCTGCG
>JALNWY010000218.1 GCA_023230665.1 Deltaproteobacteria bacterium | reverse complement strand
GGTCAGGGCCCGGCACGAGGAGATCGATCTCCCCGCGTTCACCCTCGACAACTCTCAGGCAGGCATCCGGGTGTCAAGGTATGTCAGCGGGTGGGACCTTTCCTTGAGCTATTTCCGGGGCTACGACCCCACGCCGCTCACCGGGGCGGTCTCCGACCTCACCGTGGAGCTGGGAGACCCCCTTGCACTCGCCTATGATCTCTCCCTGGATCTCACCTACGAGCCGTTCCTGCACCGGATCCAGGTTTTTGGCTTCGACTTCGCCACCACGGTGAGCTCGTTCACGCTCCGCGGCGAGTTCGCCTATTTCAAAGACAAGTTCTACAACCGCAAGCTCAAGTCCGTGCTCGGGCGGGAGATCACCCCCGAACGGCAGCAGGCCGTCATCAACGAGTTCGTGCAGGGCTATCTCGCCTCGGGCGGAGAGGCATGGCGGCAGACCTTCCGCATCGACCCCGAGGTGAATGCCCAGATGGACTCCATGAAGTACGGGCTCGGCATCGACTACATTCATGGCGATACGAGCATCAGCGTGCAGGCGATCCAGGAGTGGATTCCGGACTATGACAAAGACATGCCGGTCTACTTCAACAAGGAAGGGCTGGACACCCTGCTCACGCTGCAGTTCAAGCAGTTTTTCCTCCAGAACACCATGGAGCTCGGCCTGCGCGTTGCCTACGGCATCGAGTTCAGGGACTATCTCGTGAAGCCCTCGATCAAGTACAACTTCACCGAGGCCCTGCAAGGCGCCATCGGAATCGCGGTGCTGGGCGGAAGATACGACGACTCGCTGTTCGGGCAGTTCGACGACAACGACGAGGTGTATGCGCAGCTCAAGTGCTTTTTCTAGCCGGGAGGTCAAGCCGGGGTGGCCCCTGATCCGACTCTAGCTCAGCGAGAGCAGGTATGACCGCAGGTTCGCCTTTTCCTTTTTCAGGCCGAGCTTGTCGCGGATGTTGTTCCGGTGGAATTCAACGGCCCGTTTCGAGATGGTGAGCAGATCGGAGATCTCCTTGGTGGACTTGCCCTCGCGCACCAGGTTCGCCACCTGGATTTCGGTGGGGGTGAGGTTCAGATACCGGGACGAGAGCCTCTGGAGGAAGGGCGAGATGATGTCGTTCAGGCTCGACTCCAGCAGATGCACATAGGCAGCCTGCCTGTCGTCGAGAGGGCCTGACTTGAGCTTTCCCAGATAGGGCAGGGCCAGCTCCTTGATGTTGGACAGGACCTTTTCCTCCAGCTCCTTCTTGTCCTGCTCTCCCCGTTTGAGCAGCACCTTCAAGGCGGTGTTCGCCTCTTCGAGGTTCAGCGACTCGAGCTGAAGCTCTTCTTCCTTTCTCATCAGGGTCTGCTCGGCCAGTTTGCGCTCCTCGATCTCGCGCTTGAGCCTGATGTTGGCCCGCACGAGCTCCTCGGTGCGCTCCTCGACACGCTGCTCCAGGCTCTCGTAGGCTTTCTGGAGTTTCTGCTCGGATATTTTTTTCTCAGTGATGTCCACGAACGAACACAGCAGGCAGATGGGCCGGCCCTGTTTATCCTTGACCATGTTTGCCGAGAGCTGCACCGCAATGGGGGTGCGGTTTTTCTTGAGCGCAATGATTTCTCCGAACCAGGTGCCCTCGGTGAGCACGGTCTGAAGGATGGCCGCCGCATCGGCCCGCGACTGGGCAAAGGTGAGCGCCGATTTCCCCAGGACCTCGGATGGGTCCCTGCCGCCCCACAGGCGCACAAAGGACTCGTTCACGTACGTGATATTGCCCTTAAGATCCCCGATGGCGATACCGTTGATGGAGGAGGAAATGGCGAAATCCCTGATCCGCAGGTCTTCCTCCATGCGCTTGCGCTCGGTGATGTCAACAAAGGAGTCCATCACGCAGATGGGCTCGCCCTTGTCGTTGTAGACCATGCTTGCCGAGAGATGGACCGTGATGGGCGAGCCGTCTTTGCGGAAGCCCGACACCTCGCCCGACCAGCTTCCGTTCTCGACCACATCCCGAAATATCTCCATGACCTCTTCCCCGGACCGAGCCAGGTCGAGGACTGATCTACCCAGCACCTCCGAGGGAGAGTCAGCCCCCCACATCTTCAAGGCCGCATCGTTCACATAGGTGATCTTTCCTTCCAGGTCACAGAAGCCGATGCCGTCGATGGACGAGGCGATGGCGAAATCCCTGATCCGCAGCTCTTCTTCCATGCGCTTGCGCTCAGTGATGTCAATGAAGGAGTCCATCATGCAGATGGGCTCGCCCTTGTCGTTGTAGACCAGGCTTGCCGAGAGCAGGACCGTAACGGGCGAGCCGTCTTTGCGGAAACCCGACGCCTCGCCTGTCCAGCTTCCCTTTTCCATAATGGCCTGGAATATCTCCAGGGCCTCTCCTTCCGACTGCGCCATCTCCAGCGCGGATTTTCCCAGCACATCGGAGATGTCGCTGTCGCCCCACATCTTCAGCGCCGCGTCATTGACATAGGTGATCCTGCCTTGAAGGTCGGAGATCCCGATGCCGTATATGGACGAGGCGATGGCGTTTTCCTTTATTCGCAGCTCTTCTTCCATGCGCTTGCGCTCGGTGATGTCAACAAAGGAGTCCATCATGCAGATGGGTTCGCCCTTGTCGTTGTGCACCAGGCTTGCCGAGAGCAGGACCGTGATGGGTGAGCCGTCTTTGCGGAAGCCCGACACCTCGCCCGTCCATCCGCCCTTTTCCAGCACGGCCTGGTAGATGGCGATTGCTTCTTCCTCGGACTGCGCCAGGCTGAGCGCCGAGGTGCCGATGACCTCGGAGGCGTCGGCGTCGCCCCACATCTTCAAGGCGGCGTCATTGATATAGATGATGTTCCCGTCGAGATCGGATATGCCGATGCCGTTGATGGACGAGGCAATGGCGTTTTCCCTGATCTGTAGGTCTTCCTCCATGCGCTTGCGCTCGGTGATGTCAACGAAGGAGCACATCATGCATACGGGCTCGCTCATCTCATTGCGGACCAGGCTTGCCGAGAGCAGGACCGTGATAGGCGAACCGTCTTTCTGCCGGCCGTTGATCTCTCCGGTCCAGTCGCCTTTGAGCAGGACGGCCTCCATGATGTCCAGGGCCTCCTGCCCAGACTCGGCAAACACGGTCACCGGCTTGCCGATGATCTCCGACGGGTCGGCCCCGCCCCACATCATGACGGCCGCCCGGTTTACATAGGTGATGGTGCCGTGCAGGTCCCCGATGGCGATGCCGTTGATGGACGAGGCAATGGCGAACTCCTTGATCCGAAGCTCTTCCTGGATATGCCTGAGCTCGTCGATCTTGTCTTTGAGGGGCTTTACTTTCTCGCTCATGCGGCTCGGCGGCATGATGATCTCCTCCCGATAACAGTAATCATCGATCGTATTTGAGAATAACTATGATATCACATCTTTGGTCCCCATATCAAATAAACGCGTCCCTTAAGTTGATGTTGGGGAAGAAGGCATGCATGAAAAAAGTCAGAACGGGATCACCACGCCGATGGAAAAGGATGTTATGATCTCCTGCTCGAATACCCCGATCTTGACGGGATTTTCAGCGGGAAACGAAGACAGGTCATCGCCCTCATAATACTCGGGATTGGGGGTGCGGTATGACACCTCTAGCACGGGGTCGAAGTTGTCCAGATCGTACATGGCCGCGCCGGCTTCCGCCACGAGCCTGATATTGTGCTTGAAGGGGATCTCGACCCCGGCGAAGACCTGCAGGATCTGCCCGAACACGGTTTCGGAATCATCGAGCCTGATGCGGTATTCAGAGCCCAGATAAGACTGTTCCCTGATCGTATCGCTCTCCACCTCGCGGATGGCCATGCAGAAGCCGAGCCCCCCGCCTACATAGGGGTTGATCTTGTTCCTGTCGCCTCCGTGGTGCTCGTAGACGACATTAAAAGAAAGGGGCACAATATAGAGCGTGGTGTCGAGGTCGATTCTCCGGAGCAGCTGGGCGCCGGTGATGATGGCCTCTCCTTCACCGTGGTAGCTGCTGCCCAGGTTTTGACCGGGGATGTCTTCTGCAGTGATGCCCGGCTTGTTGAAGCCGGGCCAGGTCTCTTCCGCCTCCAGGATGATCGACTCCCGGTTGCCGCCCGTGTCCCACTCGCCCCTGAGCATGATCACCTCGAGCGAGGCGAGAAACGAGATCTTTTCCTTGATCTTTTTTTTCGCGCCCAGCGAGATGGAGAGCCCATAGTCGAAGAAATCGCGGAAGTCGCTGTCATACATCGCGAATGCGCCGCCCGATTTTATCGAGAAGGAGAACATCTGGTCGCGGAAAAACTGCTGTTTCCTGGGCCCCGACACCAGGATCTCTTCATCCTGGGTGAGGGCCGCGGTCATCATGGCGGGATTGGCCGGGCCCTCCGCCTTGACCGGAAGGCCTCCGGCGCTCCAGACAACGAGCGGAAACACCAGGATGAAAACAGTGACTGCTGCAATACGGCTCATTCCCCGATACCTTGGTCCTTATT
>JALNWY010000217.1 GCA_023230665.1 Deltaproteobacteria bacterium | reverse complement strand
GGGATGTCCGGGAGCCTGCCCGCACGGGAAAACTCATTGAGGATATAGATGATCTCCTGGGTGCGCTCAACGGCAAAGGCGGGGATGAGAACCTTCTCGCCGTGGGACACTGCGTAGTTGATGGCGTCCAGGAGTTCCTCCTTGCTGGATTCGAAATCCTTGTGCTCCCGGTTGCCATAGGTTGATTCCACGAAGAGGTAGTCGGCGTTGAAGATCTCCTGCGGACTCTTGACAATGAGCTGGTTCTCCATGCCGAGGTCGCCGGAGAACACGAGCTTGATGTCCTGCTCGCCGTCCCTGATCCACAGCTCCAGGATGGACGCCCCCAGGATGTGTCCGGCATTTCTGATCCTGGCCCTGATCCCATCCTCGACCACGATCATCTCGCCTTCTTCCACGGGGTGGAGGTACTGCAGGCTGGCCTGCGCATCGTCGGTCGTGTAGAGGGGCTTGATGTCCCTGCCCGCACTGCGCCGGTTCTTCCTGGTCTGCCACCGGGCGTCCATCTCCTGTACATGCGCCGAGTCCAGGAGCATGATCTCGCAGAGCTGGGCCGTGGGGATCGAGGTGATGATCCGGCCCCTGAACCCGTCTCTGACCAGCCTGGGGATCCTCCCGCTATGATCGATGTGGGCATGGGTGAGAAAGAGCGTGCCTATCTGCGAGGGGTTGAAGTCCCAGTCTCTCCAGTTGCGCAGCTCCATCTGTTTGCCGCCCTGGAAGAGGCCGCAGTCGACCATGACCTTTTTCCCGTGCACATTCTCCACCAGAAAACATGACCCTGTTACGCTTCCCGCAGCCCCCAGACACGTCACTTTGATCATAAGAACTCCTCTTTGTTGGTCATTTTTCCCTAGCTGCCTGTTGTTCCGAAATAGGTTATTTATAGTGTATTATCGGTATGATATCAGCCATTCTTGAATATGACAACATCCTTGTAAATGCAGCAATACCCGGCAGCGAAATGCCTGATCCCCGGTAAACGAGCCCTTGATATACTTGACAGATCTCCCCGCAGATATTACATCCCTTGCATCGTGCCCGAGTGGCGGAATTGGTAGACGCAAGGGACTTAAAATCCCTCGGAACTTAGTTCTGTACCGGTTCGAGTCCGGTCTCGGGCACTGAATTTAAGCCCCTTTAGAGGCAGTTCTATTCTGGCGGGTTTTTGAGGAATTCGAAGGATTGTAACTGTTTTGTAACTACCTGGCTTTTCAGATATGCTCCTTGCCTTGATACGGCGAGTTTCAAGTCACTATCACTAACGATGTTATACCGGTCGAAAACCGATCTTGCCTTGTGGCCTGATACATCATGGCTACCCTCCGGCCTTGTATCCGAAGGTGGCAAAGCCTTTCAGATATTGGACAAGCGCTCGCCGGGAAGAATCGTGATCGGCCTCTGAAACAGCGGGCCGTAGGCCGCGACCGTGTGGAACTCTCCGTCCTCGCCGCAGGCATTCTATAAGTTCGCGTCCCTGCCCACGATCTCCTGGACGGCGTGGCGGATATTGCCATCGGCAGTATAAAAATCGGGTTTTTCAGGATCAGCGAATTAACAAGGCCCTTGACATATACCATAGGGGGGTTAGTACCATGCAAAAGAGATGATACTGTGGACGAAGTTTTGAAGACGATTTTCAAATTGGTCAAATAAGATGTATCACCTCTGCATTATCGTGCACGATCCTGGAACGGGCGGGAGAATCACTGCATCGGTTGGAGAGCTGCGGTTGGACAGTTGTTTCGTCCTCCCGTAAGGAGGCAAGATCATGGCTCCTGTCACTGAGGAAAAATATCACAGGCATTCCGTGATCCCTGTTCAAGGGATGTCATGCATGCACTGCGTCAGGCGGGTGACCAGCGCCCTTGAGAAAATCGACGGAGTGCATGATGCCCGCGTCTCCCTGGAAGAGCACGCGGCCACTGTCACCTACGATCCGGCACGGGTAGGCATGGATGAACTCAAACGCGCCATCGAGGAAGCCGGATATTCGGTCCGGCCTGCAGCGAAGGAAGACGCTGACGGGCACCAGCCGCCGGGAGACAGTACCCCCAAGAAACCCGGTGCTGCTGAAACAGGCGAGGGGGTTGCGGAGACAGGCGGGAACCACACTGCCAATGGCCTCCATTCCGAGCACAAGGATCAGTTCAGAGTCAGTGGCATGACCTGTGCGAACTGTGCCCTGACCATAGAAAAGAAGCTCAAGAGGGTTCCCGGTATACACGCTGCCTCGGTGAATTTCGCCAATGAGACGGTAACGGTTGACTACAATCCCCGGGTAATCACCCTTGCGGACATCTTCGGTCAGGTCAGGGACTCCGGGTATATCCCCCTGGGGAACTGGGAAGAACGGGAACAGGACGGCGAGGCGAAAGCACAGCGCTCCTGGCTTGTATTCAGCGCACTCTGCTCTGCAGCGATCATGGGGATGATGTGGTTCCTCCCGATGTCCTCCCTTCTGATGTACAGCATCCTGGTGATAGCAACCGTTGTCCAGTTCACTGCCGGCTGGATTTTCTACCAGGGAGCGTATTACTCGCTGCGGAACAGGGCGGCCAACATGGACGTGCTTGTGGCGATGGGGATCACCGCTGCTTATGGTTACAGCGTATTGACCACCTTCCCGGGTATTTTTTTCAGCGGGCCGACTTTCTTCGAGACTTCCGTTGTTCTGATCACCTTTGTCCGTCTGGGCAAATACCTTGAAACCAGGGCCAAAGGTCGTGCCGGCGAATCGCTGAAAAGGCTGCTGAGACTGCAGACGGACAAGGCGCGCATACTCATGGACGGAGAAGCACGTGAGGTGGCGGCTTCCGATGTCAAGGAAGGAGACATCCTCCTGGTCAGACCGGGGGAAACCATTCCGGTGGACGGGGAGATCCTCGAAGGAGAGGCGAGCATCGATGAGTCCATGCTGACAGGGGAGCCGACCCCGGTGGAAAAAGGTCCGGGCGACCAGGTCGTCGGCGCGACAGTGAACCGGTCCGGGAGCATCAAGGTAAGAACATTAAAAACAGGGAAAGAGACTGTACTCTCCGGCATTGTCAGGATGGTCGAAGAGGCCCAGGCGGTGAAGCTGCCGATCCAGCGGCTGGCTGACACCATAGCCAATTATTTCGTCCCTGTGGTTGTTGCCGTGGCTGCCGTGACCTTTCTCACCTGGTATGTCATTCTCCACAGCACGTTCGTTTTCGCCCTGACCGCAACGATTGCCGTCCTGGTCATCGCCTGCCCGTGCGCCCTCGGGCTCGCTACACCGACAGCGATAATGGTCGGAAGCGGAGTGGGGCTGAACCTCGGCATACTTTTCAAATCCGCAGCAGTGCTGGAGTCTATCTCGAACGTGCACATAATCGGATTCGACAAAACAGGGACGCTCACGAAAGGCGCTCCGGAAGTCACCGATATCATCGCCTTGCCCCCGTATGAGGAAAATGACGTCCTCCGCATAGCGGCTGCAGGGGAATCCCATTCCATACACCCTCTCGCCCGGGCGGTGGTGGCCCTGGCCGGGAGGACGAACCTCAAGCCTGCCGACGTCACCGGATACAAAGAAGAAGGCGGGCATGGCATAGCCTGCGTGTATGAAGGGAAGCCCCTGTATGTCGGCAATGCTAAACTGATGGAG
Source organism: Deltaproteobacteria bacterium (assembly GCA_023230665.1). Lineage (GTDB taxonomy): Bacteria > Desulfobacterota > Desulfomonilia > UBA1062 > UBA1062 > Phosphitivorax. The sequence goes on along the minus strand of JALNWY010000217.1, from coordinate 930 downwards.
AAACACGGCATTGAAGTGGGAGAACTGGAAAAACGGCTGGTGAAGCTGGCCGATGAGGGAAAGACAACGCTCCTCGTCTCCTTTGACGGCCGCTGCATCGGTATCATCGCCCTGGCCGACGTCCTCAAGGAGCACAGCAGGGAGGCTGTCACCCGGCTGCATGGATTGGGGATCAAAACCTTCATGATAACGGGAGACAACCAGAAGGTGGCCCGGATTGTGGGCCGAGAAGCGGGTATTGACGAGGTAACGGCAGAGGTTCTGCCCCAGGGCAAGATCGAAATCATAAAAGGGTATCAGGAACGCGGGCTGAAAGTGGCCATGGTGGGAGATGGGATCAATGACGCACCGGCCCTGGCTCAAGCGGATATCGGCATTGCGATAGGTTCCGGAACCGATGTGGCAAAGGAGACAGGAGACGTGATCCTGGTGCGCAACGACCTGCGTGACGTGGAGAAAGCCATCCGGCTGGGGAGGAAAACCCTGGCAAGGATCAAACAGAATTTCTTCTGGGCCCTTGTGTATAACATGGTAGGAATTCCCGTGGCTGCAGGGGTACTGTACCCTTGGACGGGGACGCTCCTGCCGCCTGAATGGGCGGGCTTTGCCATGGCTTTTTCCTCGGTATCCGTTGTGACAAACTCGCTCCTTCTGAATCGGTATGGAAAGAAGCTGCTCGACTGAGCCCGATATTCCCACATGAAGATCGTGGCTGGCTCAGGGTCTCACAAACGCACCTGAAAAGGGAGAAAATGATGAAAGAGTATATTCTTACGGTTGAAGGCATGTCATGCATGCATTGCAAAATGGCTGTCGAAAAGGCACTTCAGGCTGTGCCCGGGGTAACGGACGTGAACGTGGATCTTGCCAACAACCAGGCAGTGGTTGTCGGCTCCATGGAAAGGGATGCGGCGGTGAAGGCAATCGAGG
>JALNWY010000216.1 GCA_023230665.1 Deltaproteobacteria bacterium | reverse complement strand
CTCGTTCGTGTCCAGGACCCGGCTGGAGTCGACCCGGTACGCGCCGAGAAAGATCGTGGTCCTGCGTGCGATCACCGTCAACCCCAACACGGAACCCTACATGCTCAGGAAGGTGCTCAACGAACACCGGAGCATGGGGATCAGAATCTGGGAGGAGATAAAGGACTCAATAGACACCGAACAAATCTGCCGGGTATCCTGATCCTTTTCTCCTTCCATCGGAGAAAATGAATTATCTCACAGGAGGATGACCGTGTTCATCCAGTGTCCATTTCTCAAGCTCTTGCCGTCTTTGTCATTTCCCAGAATTGATGAAAGAATGTGCGAAGAATTGGCCTCCATGGTATAGCCTGACTCCAAGGTCATCCTGCCTCTGAGCCCCATACACTTTCTGTCCTTTTCATTGATGACAAGTGTGGAGAGCGCGTCGATCCATTCTTCAGGGGAATTTGCCCAGAAACCGTTGTGCCCGTGAACAACCACGTCCCGGTTCACCCCTACCGGCGTACACACGGCCGGCACTCCCACTCCGAAGTATTGCAGGATCTTGAGCCCGCACTTACCCCAGGACCAGGGGTCGTCGACAAGGGGCATCACCCCGATGTCCATGTCCATCAGTTCGGCGACCTCGGTGTCCTGCGACCACCTCACTTTTCTCACCGGGATGTGTGAACAGTCGATAAACGTGTCGCAGACGATCTTCAGCTCGACCTTGCCGGAAAATCTCCTCCCGATTTCCTCGAATATATCCTTGATCCTCTTCAGATAGTGGATGCTCCCGTGGTCGCCGATCCAGCCGATCGTGATCCGCTCTTTTTTCCGCGTATAGTCTTTCAGGCAATACCTTTGTGCAGGTATGGAGGTGGGAATGACCATGACACGGGAATGATGCCGGGAGGCCTGTTCCTGAAGGAAGGTGTTGCCAGCGATGATGACATCGCTGCTGCAGACCATGTTCCTGAAACGCCTCTCGCGGGTTCTCGAATAGGGGAATTTCGCCAGGGTGTTCTTGAACATGACCGCATCGTCGAGATCATAGACAACCCTTTTCGCCTGCCTGCGAAAGAGCGTGAGGAACGGGAAATGGAATCGCTTTCTCTGGACGAACACGCAGTCATACTCGGAGAGAATCGCGGACAGCGAGATATACTCTCCGGGAGAACGGGGGAATTCCCTGACCGTGCAGATGACCCCGTGCTCCTGAAGATACGGGATATACTGCAGGATCCGATACCTGCTCGCCGCGACCTCTCTTCCCTGGATCAGTATCAGGAGGCTATTGCTCATAACGCCTCATCAGTTCTTCTATCCGGAAGAAGACGGCTCGGTGATCGTGGAGTCCCAGGCTGCCCGCGATGTCGCTTTTTCGGTCCGCCATGGCATCCCTCATGGCCAAGGCCAGGGTGTGCATATCACCCGGTTCGATAATCGCGCCGCTGCCCTTTTTCACAAACATGGAAGCGCCGTTTGCACTGGTCGTGATGACCGGGGTGCCCGAGGCGAGAGACTCCAGCACGACCAAGGAGCATGCGTCATAGTAGGTGGGGTGGACGAGACAGTCGCATGCAGGGTATATCCTGTCGAGATCATCCACCTTTCCGGCAAAGATCACCCGTTGCTTCAGAGACTGGGTTGCCTGTTCCATACGGGTGTCACGGTTCCCCACCACCAGCACGCTGAACCTGCTCTGCGCCAGGATGCGGCAGGCATCGACAAGCACGTCATACCCCTTGAGTCTGGGATTCTGGGCCACGAAGAGAAATACATATTCATCAGGGCCAAGGGCGTATCTCCGCCGGATCTCTTCCCGGTGCTCCCTGTTTCTGGGATGGTATTTCCTTATGTCCACCCCATTGGGAATAAGGTGCACCCGATCCTGATCATAGGAGAAGAACCGGGTGATGTCGGATGAGACCATCTGCGAGATAGCGATCACCTGGGGCTTCGAGACCGAGAAGGTCCATCGCTCCATGGCCCTCTGGACCACGTCCTTGGGGCTCAGGCGCATCAGGCAGCGATTCATGGTCCTGAACGGCTCTCTAAGCATTGCTGTCTCGCGGAGGAACCATGCCTGGTGAACCCCTCCATGCGGCTGGTAAAAATCCATGGCAAAGGTGTTGCCCACGCAGAAATGCCAGTAACCCGGAAGACTTCTGATCCTGAAGAAATGGGCCAGGCCGAAGCTCAGGTGCCGCAAAAACTGGGGAAAACCCGGGGTCCGCACTCTGCTCAGGTGTATAGATTCGTGGAGAGGTGCGCTCCCCTTGCGGCAGATGATCTCGATACGGTGCCCCTTTTCGGCAAGGTAGTGTGCCAGATCCCAGCAGTACCGCTCCGCCCCTCCCACGTGAGGATCGAACTTTTCAATCGCTATGGATACATTCATGGAGATGTCCTCTCTGCCCGCCTTTCCCCCGGCGCCCCCACGGGGCGGCCAAACCATCCCCGGCCGGAGCTACCGGGATGAACACCAGTCTGCCAGCGCCGTGCATATCCTTTTCACCTCGCCATCCCGAAGCTCGGGGTAGAGAGGCAGGGATATGAGCGTTTCGTACAACCGCTCCGTCATCGGGAGATCCTCCGAACCGCGAATCCTTCCTACATATGCGCCCTGCTGATGGACGGCCCGAGGATAATGGAGGGCAGTGCCGATTCCCCGCTCGTTCAGAAAAGCCTGCAGTGCGTCACGCTCAGGAGATTCCACCACGTACAGGTGCATGACATGCACGGTGCCGGACATGGGGCGGGGGGGAACGAGCGAGTTCCCTTTGATCGCGCTGCTGAACTGCTCTGCGATCGCCCTCCTCCTGGCGTTCTCAGCATCCAGAAACGGGAGCTTCACCCGCAGTATGGCTGCCTGAATCTCATCCAGCCGGGAGTTCATCCCCTGCTCGGACGAAATGTACCGATCTTTCCACCCGTACTCCCTCAAGACACGAACCCGTTCGGAAACTGCCGGGTCATCGGTGGCTACCGCGCCCCCGTCCCCGATCGCCCCGAGGTTCTTGGTCGGGTAGAAGCTGAAGGCAGCTGCATGGCCGAAGGTGCCCGCCTTCCTGTCCGCGATCATGGCGCCGCACGCCTGGGCGCAGTCCTCCACCACACGCAGATCGTGTCTTGCGGCAACTGCGCAGATCTCCTCCATGGCCGCGGGCTGGCCATAGATATGGACCGGCAGGATGGCCCTGGTCCTGGGACTCAAGGCCCTCTTGATCAGGGCGTGATCCATGCAGCGGCTCACCGGGTCGATATCGACGAACACGGGCACTGCGCCAATAAGCTCGATAGCGGCCACAGTGGCTACCGCGGTATGGGATACCGTGACGACCTCATCCCCGGCCCTGATCCCGCACGCCTGCAGGGCAAGGCCCAGGGCCTCGGTTCCATTGGCCACGGTCACGCAGTGCCGCGCGCCGAGATATCGGGCCAACTCCCTCTCGAAGCCGGCCACCTCATCTCCGAGGATATATCTGCCGCTCAGAAGAACCCTGCTGATGGCCTCGTCGATTGCAGGCCTGTGAGTCTGATACTGCTTGAGCGGCGATGCGACAGGGATGAATCGCAGGGACATCGGTTTCAGGGCTCCACGTAGTGCCTGGAATATTCCTGATAATATTCCAGGGTCTTCTCCAGGCCGTCCTTGAGCGCAATGCGGGGTTTCCAGCCGAGATGCCCCGAGATCTTGTCATGGCTCCCGTAGTAGTCGCCAATGTCGATGGTCTTTCTCTCTTCAGGAAAGGGGACGATCTCGTACGATCCCCTGCCCAGTGTATCAACCAGGAGTTGTGCCGTGTCCTTCAGGCTAAAGGGATCGTCCGCGCCGAGGTTGTAGATCTCTCCGTTCGCCCGCTCGGATGCGGCCGCTGCCAGCAGTGCGTCCGTTACATCATCCACATAGTTGAAGTCGCGCATCTGCAGGCCGTCGCCATACACCAGGAAGGGCTCTCCCCCGATGACACGCCTGATCCATATGCCGAGAAAGGTCTGCCTGGCGTCCTTGATCCGCATCCGGGGGCCATAGGTGTTCGTGAGCCGCAGCACAGTCGAGCGGATCCCGTAAACATTGTTGTAGACCAGGTGATACCACTCGCCTGCCATCTTGTTGATGCCGTTCACATCCACCGGACTTAAGGGGTGGCTTTCGTCCACGGGCAGATACCGGGGCTTCCCATAGATCTGGCGGGTGCTCGCAAACACGATTTTGATGCCCGGGTTGTTTCTCCTGCACGACTCCAGGATAGAGAGCTGGGCCCGGGTATTGATCTCGAGGTCGGTGTAGGGGTCGTTCATGGAGTCGAGGTGGCTCGTCTGACCGGCGAGATTGAACAGATAATCCTGATTCCGGACGAGATATTTCATGGAATGCTCATCCCGGACATCGGAGAAGTTCACCCTCACCCTGGACGCTATGGGAGAGATATTGAAAAGATTGCCGCCATATTCCGGAATCAGACTGTCCACCAGGGTGATCTCAGCTCCATACTCGACAAGTCGCCGGGCAAGATTCGAGCCGATAAACCCGAGCCCTCCGGTCACGAGCACCCTCTTTCGTGCAAAAACT
>JALNWY010000215.1 GCA_023230665.1 Deltaproteobacteria bacterium | reverse complement strand
TGATAAACGGCTCCAAGTGCTACATCACCAATGGTCAGTACGCGGATCTTCTGTGCCTGTTCGCCACCGTCGACAAGAGCAGGGGGACACGCGGCATCAGTTGCTTCGCCGTGCCCCGCAGCACCCCCGGCATTACCGTGGGCAGGATCGAGGACAAGATGGGTCACCGGGCCATGAACGTTGCCGAGCTATTCTTCGACAACGTCGAGATCGGCAGGGAAAACCTGATCGGAGAAGAGGGCCAGGGCTTCAAACTCGCCATGATGGCGCTCGACAGAGGACGTGCGAATATCACGGCCATCTCCACCGGCATCGCTCAGAGGGCTTTCGACGAATCCGTGGCATATGCGCGGGAACGGGTACAGTTCGGCCAGCCCATCGGCAATTTCCAGGCCGTGCAGTTCATGCTCGCTGACATGAACACCCTGGTCATGGCCTCCCGGGCACTCTATCTCCAGGTCGGCTGGATGCTCGACAACGAAATCCGATGTTCGAAAGAAGCTGCCTCGGCCAAATACTTTGCCTCGGATGCCGCAATGAAGGTCACGACCGACGCAGTCCAGATCCTGGCCGGGTCGGGTTATATGAAGGGCGCTGTGGTCGAGAAGCTCATGCGCGACGCCAAGCTGACCCAGATCTTCGAAGGAACCAACCAGATCAACCGCATGGTTGTCGGTAGGGCCCTGATGTCCGACTCTTCCGGACTCTTTTAGAAGCCGCTATTCGATCTCGGGAAGAAGAGACAGGATAAAGAAAAGGCGGGAATCCAGGCTCAAAGGATTGATCGGATATCGGTACGGGATAAACAGGCCGGCCCCGGCAAAGACAGATTCGCCGGGGCCGGCCTGCGTTTGTATCAGAGGCCTTTGTGGAGGGCACACGCGGTTATTTTTCCGGCGCCCTCCGGCATCTCATCAGGGTTAATCGTTCGGCAGATGAACGATCAGGACCGGCTTCGTGCACTGACGGACAACGTGCCTTGCTGTATAATCCAGCAGGGCCTTGCCCACAGCGGTCACGGCATGCGCACCGATGATGACGAGATCGAACTGCTGTTTCTCGACCATACCGAGGATCTCGTTTTCCGCGTTGCCGAAGGTGACAACCACGTCTTCCACATATTCGCGAAACTCGCCGTCATTGCACATGCCCGAGCAGGTGTCGCTGATGCGCTGCCTGATGGTATTCAGGGCTGTCTGCTTGTTGTTCTCGATCAGCTCTTTCCATTGACTCTCCCCCAGGATGGTGCTCACCAGCGGATATGCGCTTCTCGACGATTCTTCGATCACGTGCAGGACCGTGATTCTGGCGGAAAACCGCTTGGCGATGCTGAAGGCGTACCCGAAGGCATGTTCTGCTTTCTCGGACAAATCGGTCACGTAAAGAATCTTCTCGAAATCGTAGTTCATCTATGCTCTCCTTTCCATGCGAATTTTTAAAATCCCGACAGTCTCTATGCAGATGCCGGTATCTCTCTGATAAGCCCTTGCAGGCATCATCAGGGAGATACCGCGCAGTCTCACCCCTAAAGAGCTTCAGTTTTCGGCATGCCCTCTCGAATACGCTCGGGTGCTGCCTTGAAGGATCTCGAGCGTTTCCAGCATTCTCCGTCCGATCAACGCCTCTGCACACCTGTTCATAAGTCAAATCCCCAATCCTAAAAGTATTTATACGGGAGAATAAAATATGATTCAACTAAAAGATTATGATAAGATGATTTCTCGGCAAACAGGCATTCGTTAGACAGAGAAAATGCTAAGATGGAATAAGCCAAATAATCAATGGCATACGAAATGGTTCACCGGGGAATGCTCAGGAATGAAATCATAGATAAGTAGTAATTATATAATCATATAGATAGGTTGAATAATCAGTGATCGAGTTCGAAGTTCTCCGTGAGAAGTGGGTGTTTCGCAGTCCCTCCGGGGAGGATAAAATATATCGAAAAGGGCGGTTTGCAGATAACGAATTAATATAACATCGAATAATAATGCTTTATCAAGAAACAACAGGAAATAAAAGGGTTGACACCAGGCGCGATAATGAATAGAATAATACTCAGATAACAGCAAAGCGTAAGTGAAATTAATTTCAGGTGTGGGAAAACATCATATATCCAGGAGGCAAGTTGATCATGGACAATGTCAAGAGAGTAGGGGTTGTCGGAGCCGGTATGATGGGGGCTGAGATCGCGCTCTGTTTTGCCGCATCGGGTATCAGCGTGGTCATCCATGAAATATCCATCGAACTTGCCCGGCGTGCAAAAGAGCGGCTGGGTGGAGTCTTGGACAAGTCGATCAAGAAGGGCAAGATGACCGAGGAAGAGAAGGCAGTGTCTCTCGGTCGAATCGGTCTGACCGACAGATTCGAGGGTTTCGAGGATGTGGATGTAGTGATCGAGGCCGTGTTTGAAGACTTCAACACAAAAAAAGAAGTGCTCTCGTGTCTGGATACCCTCTGCAAACCCGAGTGTATTTTCGCCACCAACACCTCGAGCCTGCCCATCACCCTTCTGGCCACCTCTGTGAGCCCGCAGAGAATCGGGAAGTTTCTGGGTGCGCATTTCTTCTCCCCGGCGTTCGTCATGAAGCTGGTCGAGGTGATCCCGGCGCTCGACACTGACGAGAGCGCGGTGGAGTATATGATGGAATGCTGCCGCACGATCGGTAAGGAGCCGGTGCGAGTAAAGGATGTTGCCGGATTTGCCGTCAACAGGCTGCTCCACGCAATGTGGGTGGAGGCATGCAGGCTCCTGGAAGAGGGGGTTGCAAGCCCCGAGGATATCGATATTGCATGCAGATACGGTCTGGGACACCCGATCGGCCCGTTCGCCCTGATGGATCTCACCAGCAATGACCTGAACCTGAAAGTACAGCAGATACTTTTCGATGCCTACGGAGAGCGGTTCAGGCCCAGGCCCGTTCTGAAGCAACTGGTCGATGCGGAGCATCTTGGAAGAAAGACAGGCAGGGGATGGCATACCTACAGTAAGTGAGTCAGGGAGCGGAAGGATCCTGATCAGTTCACCGGTGCGGCAAAAATGCTTTACAAACCATGAGAATGATGATGATTACACAGAAGCTGATATACAATCCAGATACGAGGTTCTCTATGGCTGACGACAAGCGTGCCAAGATATTGGCTTCTGCGGAAGAAATCATGTCGGAAAAAAGGCTGGCTGATACCACAATCTCTGAGATCGCCGCCAGGGCAGGAGTTGCAGACTCCGTGATTTATCAGTATTTCAAGGGCAAGGAAGACCTGCTGTTTTGCGTGCCCGGCGAGCGGATGAAAGAGGTGCTCTTTCTGCTGGGAGAGCATCTGCAGGGTATCCGTGATGCGGAGAGCCGCCTGAGCAAAATGATCTGGTTCCATCTGAGAGACATCGACACCCACCCGGGATACGGCAGGATACTGACCCTTCAGTGCAGGTCTTCACCAGACTTCTATCTGACACCGGCCTACCAGCTTGTGAAGGAATATGCCGATGTCATGTATGGTATTCTGGGCAACGGGATCAAGGATGGCTCTTTCCGCCCGGATCTGAGTGTCAAGGTGGCTCGAGATATCATCCTCGGCACCCTGGATATGGAGGTGATCGGCTCCCTTGCCCTTGGCGAGATCGAGGAGGGCGCTGCCGACCTCGATGACATCATGTCCCTGGTTCATGCCATGGTTACCTCGAGCGCGAGGCCGATTTATACCAAGGCAAGCCGGATCTTAAGGGCCGCAGAGAAGGTTTTCGCTGAAAAGGGGTTCACCAGGGCAAAGATATCCGAGATCGCAAAGATCGCCGGGATATCCGAGGCCTCGGTCTACGAGTATTTCGAGAGCAAGGAGGACGTTTTTCTCTCCATCCCGCAACACCGATTCCAGGAAAACCTCGACGAGCTCTCCGAGACCTTCCTTATCAAGAACCCGGTGAGAAAGCTCAAGAGGTTTACCAAGTATTATTTTTTCCTGATGCTGACCGAGGAAGACTTTCTCAGAGTCTTCCTGCTCCAGCTTCAGCTGAACCCACGGTTCTACAGCTCCAAGGCGTTCGAGAGCTTCCAGCGGTACTTCCGCGTAGTCGAAGAGATCATCGAGGAAGGCAAAGAAAAAGGCTACTTTCGGCCCGATGTGAATCCGCGCGTATTCAGGAACATGTTCTTTGGCGCGTTCAGCCATCTGGCCCTCCGGTGGATCATGTTCAATAACGGCAAGGACGACAACAAGATCCAGGAGATCAATCACACAACGAACCTGTTCTGTTCGGCGGTAATGGCTTATCGGGATGACGAGGAGTGAAAAAGCGTTTCCTGACCGGACACGAGCGATATCCGCTCAAAGGGGTATGCAGGGACGATACATAAAGAGAATCGTAACTGAATCAGTCGGAATACTGCTCCAGGCCGGCCAACCCGGGGCAGGGAAAGCATCATTTGAAAAATGCGGGCATTGTGGGAGCCCACATCACCACAGTGCCTGCATTTTTTGTATCCGGATGATTCATGCATACGAACAGGGATTGGCACAGAGCAATGCCAATCAATCCATCAACAAGAAGGAGATGAAGGGAGTAAGCGATGAAAAACAAGGATGATGTTGTAATCGTAAGTGGAGTGAGAACACCGTTCAGCAAGTTTGGCGGCACTCTGAG
>JALNWY010000214.1 GCA_023230665.1 Deltaproteobacteria bacterium | reverse complement strand
GGGAGTGAAGAAATTCATGAGATAGAGCACCATCGGGAACGTGAAAACCAGCAGTGTCTTGACTGCGATATCGGCATAGACCGAGGCTGTGTCTACCTGGCGTGATATGGCATAGACAATGAAGGCCGCCAGGAAGATCTTTCCCATCCGGATGAATTCGAAGTGGATCTTGAAAAACCGGTTGCTGAAGAAATAGGTGGAGGCGGCCTTGTAGATGTATGCGATGAGCGTGGCGTATGCCGCGCCGTATATCCCGTATCCCGGGATGAGCAGAAAGTTCAGCAGCAGCGCGAGCGCCGCGTTGGAGACATTGATATATGCCAGATACTTGGTCTTTTTTTCAATGATGATGCCCATGTTGAAATGATAATGAAAGGTAAAGATCACGTTGGCCAGAACAATAACCGGCACGATTTTGTATGCGGGCCAGAACGCCTGGTCCGCGATGACAACCAGAATCTCCTCGGTGAGCACGGCCACGCCCAGGGCCGTGAACGAGATGAACAGGAGAAAGTAGGTGAATATCCGGCCGAATATCTCTTCGGCGTTCTCCTGGTTGTACATCTCGAGCCTCCGGGGCTGCCAGACCTGGTTGAAGGGCTCGGACACGAAGGTGCCGGGCAGGATGCCGAAACGATACCCGAGCGAGTAGATCCCGGCCTCTGCAATGGAGCAGTAGCCCTTGATGAAAAACCGGTCAGAGAGATTCACGATAAGGGTCCCGAACTGAGACGGGATCATGGGAAGCCCGAACTTGAGCATGTCTCTGATGATCTGCGGCGAGTACCCCAGCCCGGTCTTGACCAGTTGCGGCACGTTGAGCACCAGGGACATGGCGATGGAGGTGATGAGCGTGCTCAGGAGAATGCCCATGACCCCCATGCGCAGCACCATGATGAAATAGATGTTCAGGGCGATGGCCAGGATGAGTCTGAAGAGCGAGAGCACAACGAACTGGCCTGACTTCAGGGTCACCCTGAGATAGTTGAGCCCGATGGTGTTGATGGTCTGGAACCACAGGGACGCAAACGCGATCAGAAAATAGACATAGAGCTCGGATGAGTCGAGAATGTAGCGGGCCATGATCGGAGAGCCCAGGGAAAGGATGCACACGAAGACCAGCCCGAACATGCCCAGGAATATATAGGATGAGCTCAGCACCATCTGCCGGTCGCGCTCCTCGGTATAGTCGAAATAGAAGCGGTAGAAGGCGGATGAAATGGCGGTCGCCAGGAGGATCCCCAGGATGTCCGTGCTCAGGCCCACGAGTTCCTTGATGCCGTATTCCCGGGTGGTGAGATACTGGGTGTAGATGGGCAGGAGGAGAAAGCCCACGATCTTGTTGGCGCTCGTCCCGATCCCATAGATGATCGAGTGTCTGGCCAGCAGCTTTGACTCATTCCCGACGCTTATCGCCACATGCTTGGTCTCGAAAAAAACAGGTTCAAGGGCGCTGACGGCGGCCGCCCCCAAAGGAAAGAACCGCTTAGAGGATCGGATGTTCTCCCGGAATCCCCGGCTGCCTGAGATTCGGCTCGTTGAAGATGTGAACAAGGTCTTTGACCTGGACCGTGACGTCGTAGCGGGAGTTGTCAAAGCCGGGTGGGCGTTTCTCCTCTCCCTTCCCGGCCGAGCCTTCCTGGAGATAGGCCTCGTATGCATGGTCGAGCGCCTTTATGATGGCGGGATAGTCGCCGTGGTTTGCATGATAGAAGTTGCCGTAGCCCCGGAGGATATCGAGGGCCTCGCTTTCCTGCATGATTGCAAAGATCGGCCTGTTCACCGCCATATACTCATAGATCTTGGAGGTGATGACGCCTGCGCTCTTGCTGTCGTAACCAATGATGAGCAGCAGGACATCCGCGCCTTTCTGTTTGCGGATGATCTCGCTGTGAGGGATCAGCCCGCTCGTTTTCACGACCTTCTCGACCCCCAGTTCATGCGCCAGGACACCCGCCTTCTCGCATCCCATGCCGTAGAAGAGGGCCTGGACATTGTCCCGCACCGAGGGATCCTTTGTCTCCAGCCACCGGGCCAGGCCGCGGATGAAAAAGTCCGGGGTGATGGTCCCGTAGAGGGTCCCTGCAAACAGGATGGTGAACCTGTCGAATCGGTCCGGCTGTATGTTCCGGAACAGGGCCGGGTCGAAACCGTTTCTGATCACCATGAACTTGCCGCTGTCTGCGGGATAACGGTTCATCAGAGACTGCCTGTGAGACTCGGTGACCACGACCACGGTGTCTGCGAACCTGACGATGAGCCTCTCCAATAGGGCCTGCAGCCACAGCTCGACACGAAACAGCTCTTCGGTGTGAAAATTGTCGACAATGGGGTCCCGGAAGTCGGCGACCCAGGGCTTGCGGAAGATCTTTGCCAGGATGAGACCTGCAAGGTGCTCTGAATGGGGGGGAGAAGTGGTGAATATCAGATCAAAGTCTTCCTTTCGCATGAGCCTGATGCCCCTGGCCACGGCAAAGGGAATCCAGAACAGCATGTGATCGGGTATGGAAAAGGCCTTGAGCATGGCCGATAAGGCAAACCTCTTGACCCTCTTTGCGGCCCGGACCACTCTGCCCGGGGGAGCGTCCCGATCGTTCAACGCTACGCGGGCGGCTTCCATCCGGGCCTGTTTTGTCTGATATCGCCGGATGGATCTCCAGATGTCAAGAATATAGGTCCTGTGTATCCGGACCGAAGCGGGTATACGTTTCATGAGGCTGTGATCGCTGTGGATATCCTCGGACTCGTTGATCGTGATGACCGTAGGCTTCCAGCCGTTATCCGGGAGATACCGGCAGAAACGCATGGTCCGGTAGACCCCTGCATGCGCTATGGGCGGAAATCCATAGGCGATGACCAGCACTTTTTTTTGTTCGAGATCTGGTGTGTCCATATCACCTCGCTCCTATCTTCCGCGCGGGGTAGCCTGCCAGAATCGTCCCGGGAGGATATTCCTTGCGCCCCACCACGGAGTTTGCCGAAACGACGCACCTGCTGCCCAGCACGACACCCGGCATGACAAAGACATTCGCTCCTATCCAGACATCGTCGCCCATGACCACGGGCCTGAAGGTGTAGCCCTGAGCACGAACCGGGATGTCCGGGTTTTTGTAGTTATGGTTCTGGGTCCATATCCTTGTGTATGGCCCCAAAAGCACATTGCTGCCCATGATAATGCCGCCGCCCCCCTGGATATAGTTGAAAAGCCCGATGTTGACGCAGTCTCCGCACTCGATGCATCCGGGATTCAGAACCACGGTCCCCGGGTGGATGCTCAGGCCCTTGCCCGCCTTTGAGAACCTCCCGGTGTACCACTTGCGCCTGAGAACGATACCGAAGTCGCCCGGAATGTTCCGAAGCAGCGCGGCAATGTACTGGTCCCTGCTCAAAGGTGACGCCATGTCCCAGTACAGGTATTTGAAGATCTCGATCAGGCTGTTTGCCGGCATTCTGTTTATCCGATCAGGTGTCTGTGGAAAGAGGGTGCGTGAGGATATCGGTCGGACCGCCTCTCTGCGGGGAGGTGCGGCCCGCCGTATTCGGCCTGTTGATCAGGGACTCCACAATGATTCGCTCGAGGTCCAGCGAGATGCTTAAGGGAGGATCGATGTTGTAGTCATCATCATAGACAAAGGTGGATTTTTCCCCAAAGGCATAGTGGTGCCACACCGGCGAGAACTCGGAGATGAGGAAGCCCTCCCCTTGAGGCATGAGATCGAGGTTGATCCAGCTCGCCTGGAGCTCTCGGGCAAGCCTCTCCGAGACTTCCAGGGCATGGGACGGAATATAGCTCCACCGGCCGATCCCTCCACCATCAATATTCACCTTCCACTGGTCCCTGGATGCCTGGAAGCGCCAGTGCCCTTCCACGACCTTTCCGTCTCCGACCACGGTCTTCAGGTCCCGGTCAGTGGTGATGTATTTCTGGGCGAGAAGCGGGGGAGAAAGGAAGGGATAGGTCATCTTCCGCTCCTTGAGCAGATTGTAGTAGAACATGCGCTGCTTGAGCATCCGGAACAGGTAGCTTAAGGCCCCGGGATGCACGAAGTCGAGCTGCGAGATCCGGTAGTATGACTCGAGCTCTGTCCTGTCGCGGACGAGGAACACGGCCCCGCCTCCCGCGCCGTAGCGGTTCTTCACCACCATGGGATAACCCAGCCGCTCGTGGGCGAGCTCGACCGAGCTTGGCGAGAGCAGGGGAACGGTCTCAGGGATAGGAAACCCGCGCGACTTGAGAAAGAGGTGCTGGCGATACTTGTCGTTGTAGAAATAGATCAGGGCAGGGTCCGGGTATATCACCAGATCAGGACATGCGCGGTGGATGTGCTCCAGGTTGTCGTACACCCGCCAGAGCGCCAGGGGATGATGCGAGGAGAACGCGAAGCTCGAATAAAAGATGAGGAAATCCACGCCGCTGTAGTCGAAATCAATCCATTCCTGGCCGTCGAAGGACAGGACCACCGGATCGATGCCGTAATGCCTGAGCGTGCTCAGAAACGAGTCGAACCGTTCCAGGGAATGCATCAATACCGCTTTCATGCTCGTATTCAGACCTCCCTTGCCTGCCGGACAGGTTTCCAGGATATCACCCTTTTGCCCCTGAGATAGTCCATGACACCAAACATGGCCGCCAGGTTTACCAGGAT
>JALNWY010000213.1 GCA_023230665.1 Deltaproteobacteria bacterium | reverse complement strand
TTATAAATATTATGCATTCGTGAAACCGGAAAGGTTGCGCAAAGGGTGGTCGAGGGATAGGATTCTGGCCTCGCTTGCAGGAAAGGGGATCCCCTGCGGCACGGGAATTTGTCCCGAGATATACTTGGAAAAAGCTTTTCATGATTGTGAATGGAGAACGGGTGAGGGCGGCAGGAAACGGCTGGAAGTTTCAAAAGAATTGGGCGAGACCTCTTTGATGTTTCAGGTTCATCCTACACTCGAAGAGTCTGACATGCATTATATCGTGAAACAAATGGCCGATGTACTGAAAGATATTTCATAATATGGCCATTCTTGACTTGAAGTATATAATAATATGATTATACTAGACGCTTAATCAGTGAAGTGCTTTTTGTGCCCGCGCGGTGGCGTAAATCAGAGGTTGGTTAAATAATGCAATTCCTTTTTAAAAAAAATTTCTGGATCATTCTTCTGCTGGATGTGCTCCTGCTCTCATTCTGTTACTATCTTGCACACTGGCTGAGGTTCGATGGAGCTTTTACTCCCGCTGTGCGGGAAACAATGTTTTTCACCATCCTTCCCCTGCTGGGGATAAAGATAGCCTGTTTCATCTTTTTCGACCTGTACAATGGCATGTGGAGATATGTTGGCATAAAAGATCTGGTCAATGTCATCAAGGCGTCGGTCTGCGGGTCTTCTTTATTCGTGGTCTACCTTGCAACCATGTATCATTTCTCCGGGGTCTCCCGGGGTGTCCTGTTTGCAGATGCGGTGTTGACCATAGTGTTCATCGGCGGGATAAGGCTGTTGATCCGGCTGTATTATCAGCGCGACGAGTATTTTTTCAATGAGATACTCTTCTGGCGCACGGCTCGAAAAGATACCACAAATGTTCTTATCATCGACACAGGCCCTCTTGCGGTAAGTCTGTTGCGTGAGATCCGGGATCAGAGAAAGCTCAATTACCGTGTTGCAGGTTTTGTCGATTTGAACCAACAGAACAAGGGGATGAAAATACATGGTATCCCCATTCTCGGTGCTTTGGAAGATATTCCCCGGCTGGTCGGATATTACGATATCAAGACTATACTCATTGCCCATACCGGTTTGAAGTCAAATGAGATTGCAGAGATCATCGAATCCTGCGATGGCTTGGGGGTTCGATTCAAGGTTGTCCCTTCGCTTTCTGAGATGATCATGAATAATGTGGCTGAAAACCTCAGGGATATCAAGGTCGAGGATCTTCTGAAAAGAGAACAGATCTCTCTTGATATGCATCTTGTAAGAGCCGAAATTGAGAATCAGGTTGTCCTGATAACCGGTGCAGGCGGTTCAATAGGCTCTGAGCTTGCCAGACAGATACATGCATTCAATCCCAAGCGGCTTATTCTCTTAGATAATGCAGAGACGCCTTTGTACCAGATCGACATGGAGCTTCAGATAAGGGAAGGGGAGACGGAAGTAGTCCCCTGTATTGGGGATGTGCGCAGCAGGCGAGGTTTGGACCGGGTATTTCATAAGTACAGGCCTGGTTTCGTGTACCATGCGGCTGCCTATAAACATGTGCCCATGATGGAGCTGTCTCCGCTCGATGCAGTGAATAATAACATTGTTGGTACCTTCAAACTGGCGAGTTTGGCGTGTAAATACCATGTGAATAAATTTGTTCTTATATCCACCGACAAAGCAGTGCGGCCCACGTCTGTCATGGGCACAACCAAGAGAGTCGCCGAGATGGTTGTGCAATCACTGGGGGGAAACGGCACCCGTTTTGTGGTAGTGCGCTTTGGTAATGTCTTGGGCAGTAATGGCAGCGTCGTGCCTCTTTTCCAGCGGCAGATAGCTTCCGGAGGGCCGGTGACAGTCACCCATCCCGAGGTTACCCGTTTCTTCATGACCATTCCCGAGGCTGTTATGCTGGTATTGCAGGCAGGTTCCATCGGTAAGGGAGGCGAGCTGTTCCTGCTCGACATGGGCAATCCGGTCAAGATACTCGATTTGGCAAAAAACATGATCCGTTTGGCAGGGCTTGTCCCAGATCGTGATATCAGAATAGAATTCACCGGGCTGAGGCCGGGCGAGAAGCTTTATGAGGAGTTGCTTATCGATGGCGAGGGAGTACTCGATACAGCATATGACAAAATCAAGGTATGCAGCCATGCTAACGGTTTTAACGAGGTCGTGCTCTATGAGGCCATTGAACAGTTCAATCTTCTGCTCAAGAATTCGGGAGACAATGGCGCTGTTATTGAAGTGCTCAAGAAACTTGTACCTGCTTTCCAGTACAATTCTCGAATCCAGAAAAGCGATGATTACCAAAGAAACATTCATGTTGGAGCAAATAATTCTCTAAGGGCTGAAAATATAGTGCACTGAATAAGGGCTCTTGCTGTTAAAAAAATTCCTCATGGTTTTAATTCCCGGGACTCCCGGAATTAAACCCATGAATGGACCTTTGTTATAAGCTATTATTGCACCGGCGAATAACCATCTTAAAATTGAATCAGCCGTCGCAAACAATATGCTGGACTTATAGCATATTGGACAGATGTTTTTCTTTGCCGGATTGATCTAAGGTTTTCGTAATATGGAAGATCTCCAGCATCTTAGAAAACAGGACAGGTTAAAAATATTCGATATTATGGCCACCTGCGAAAAGACGGGCGCTCGGCAGGATCCATGGATCGTGTTTGCAGTCAGCATATGCGCGATTCTGCCTGCGTGGCTCAATTATGACATCACCTCTCGCGATGGCGCCCACCTCTATCTCCAGGTTGCAAAGATGTTCTTGAACGGTGAGTTTCGAGAAGCCGTCTACTCACCACTTATGCCCCTTTTTCTGCCCCTCTATGAGTTCCTGGTTTTTCTCATGGCAAAAGTGACGGACTTGGGCCTTGAGACATCGGGCAGACTCGTGTCTGTGATCAGTTTCCTGTTTTCCGTAGTTGGTATGTATAAGGTGGCGGATGTTCTCTTCCATAATCGAATCATCTCTTTTCTTAGTGTTCTCATGCTCCTGGCCAATCGCGAGCTCCTCACCTGCTCGGTCGACTGTCTCAAAGAGAGCCTTCTGGTGGCGCTCGTTGTCTGGGGCAACTATTGCATTCTCAAGGGGATATCCTCAGAGGCCAAGCTCAGATACTTTCTTGCCGGGTGTGCGCTCTTTGTCGCCGGCGGGCTGGTCAGGAGCACTGCTCTCATCTTTTTCGTCGCATGGGGGATGCTGTGGGTCGTTCATAAAAAACAGGGAGTCTTGGTCCGCCTGCTGGTATTTCTCCTGCCCATAGTGCTGATCGCGGCGGTATACCACTTGAATATTCGGCATCATTGGGGGCTGCCCTTTTTCAGGAGAAGCTACGGCTTGGGTAAATTGACTTGCATGATAAACCTGGATGCACTGACGCTCATGCAATACTCCGTGAACATGGCTAGGCAATTCCTGGCGAAATGGTACTATATCATAGCCGTCTTCGGTTTCCTGGGTGTGTATTGGCTGAGAAAAGAGGCATACACGTTTTTCTTTCTGGCGGTCTTCGCCATATTTTATCTCGTCTGCACAGTAACCGGATATTTTTTCATCGACAGATACATTATCGCCTCCGTGGTCACCATATATCCCCTTGCCGCTTATGCTCTTGTTCGATCGTTCCGATTCGGGAATACATTTGTAAAAATAATGTGCTGTATAACGATCGTCTTTCTCGTGTTTCTCTGGGCACAAAAGGCCTTCTCTCCGCCCAGGCCCGAGAAATTGGCCCGTAAAGAGGCAGGGGTGTGGATCTTGGGCCAGGTTGGACATGAGAAGCCGCTGCTGACAAACAGACCACGCATCGGCTTTTATGCAGACACAACACCCTATGTTCTGTCGCGGTTTAAAAACCTTCAGAAAAAGAACCAGATCATCGCAAGAAAAACACCCTACTGGAAAAAGGACGTCGTTTTGATCTCAAAACTAAAGGGAAAAAAGGGACTGACAATGGTGGTTGCGCTTGATCTGGAGGAAGGGTCTCAGGAGATGAATCTGCTGATACAAAAATTCGAAAACTGGAAAATCAAGCCTGACAAAACATTCGGGAACATCCGGGTATATCTGCCCGGGTCTTGACTTCCCCGAAAACAAGATGATAGATGCTTCGAGTGGATGATGTCTCTTTGATGAAGCTGGCCATTGAAGAGGCAAGAGCTGCGGCTGTGAAAGGCGAAGTTCCGGTAGGCGCCGTGCTTGTCATCAGCGGTAGGGTTTTCACGGGCCGTAACCGGGTAATAACAGATTCCGATCCTACAGCGCATGCCGAGATTGTGGCAATGCGCTCTGCGGCCCGTGATGTTGGCAACTACCGGCTGCCCGGGTCGTGCCTGTATGTGACCCTGGAGCCGTGTATCATGTGTGTAGGCGCCATCGTGCAGGCCAGAGTGGAGCGGTTGGTCTATGGCGCACGGGATCCGAGGTATGGCGCGGTGGAATCTATGCTGAGGGTTTTCGATCTCGGCGTGAACCACAAACCGATCGTACGCTCGGGAGCCTTGGCAGAACAGGCCGGCGAGCTTTTGACGAAGTTCTTTGAGGCGAGAAGAAAAGGAGAGGTACCGAAGTGGTCGTAACGGGGCCGACTCGAAATCGGCTGTCCCCTTAACCGGGGACCGTGGGTTCGAATCCCACCCTCTCCGCCATGTTCC
>JALNWY010000212.1 GCA_023230665.1 Deltaproteobacteria bacterium | reverse complement strand
CTTCTGGGCGAGAGCGGGGTAACGATCGCGGGCATGCACAAGACGCGCGACGAGGACCGGCCCATGAAGAAAAAGGAGCGCGAGTTCTGGGACAAGGTGGAACAGATCAAGAAGGGCCTCCGGCCATGACACTTCCGGGTTTGGAAGAGCCTTTTCCCTGCCCGCCGAGATGTGTCGGGCAAGAAGAAGGGGACCAAAGTGCACATCGACGAGTCGATGACCGGCGCCTCGCCGGCTGATTTCGATGCGCTCTTCATCCCCGGCGGGCATTCTCCGCACAACCTCCGGGCCTACGACGAGGCTGCTTCCTTTGCGGGCAGCTTCATCGACAGCGGCAAACCGGTCTTCACACCATCTGCCACGCGCCGCAGATCCTCATCACTGTGCAGAAACTGAAGAACCGGAAGATCACGAGATGGAAATCCATATATATTCATTGACTTAGGCCCATGATACCCCTGTTTTCTCCGCGATAGAATGTGCTGAAAAAATAATTTTTCATCCAGGCACATTTCTCGCTTGCTATTTTTTTCATATGGTCTAAATGATAATTCGAAATTGATGCAGACCAAGTGAAAAGGACAAGAAAACGCAAACGTTTTCAGGCAAGTATGGTGAGGGACATGACAAAGAGGAATACGGTTCAGGGCTTCACGACAACCAGTCCGGGTGTTTTCGTCAGATCCTAGATGAAGACCGCGCCCTCCACCCCTTACGTTGTTCCGCTCATGCGCATCACCAGTACCCGTTTTTTATCTCATAAGCCCCAGAAAAACTGCCGATATTCCACCAAAGGAGGAATGTGCACATGAACAACAACAGTCCTGCAATGTCTGCTTCACTCGAAGACCCGGATCCCCTGGGTAGCGAAGTGCCGGAGGAGCCCCCCTCGACATCTGCGGCTCCCGCCTGCAGCGTCTTGTTCCCAGCCCGGCCGGCACGACGGTTTTCCCTCCCTCTCCGGATTCCCATCAGCAACCGGACACGTCAATTCATCAATGATTTCTATCCCCACATCACCCAGGCCGAATGGTCCAACTGGCACTGGCAGATCCGCAACAGCATCTGCACGCTCGACCAGATCCAGAGGATGCTCCCGCTCTCTGAAGACGAGCACGAGGCCATCGCCCGCCGCTCGACCGGGCTGCCTTTCCGGGTGACGCCGTACTACGCGAGCCTCATTGACCCTTCAGACCCGCTCCAGGCCATCCGCCGGTCGGTCATTCCAGTGACCGGTGAGTATCTCGTCTCTCCCGGTGAGGCCGAAGATCCCCTGGGAGAGGACAACCAGAGCCCGGTGCCCGGACTCGTCCACCGCTACCCCGACCGCGCCCTGTTCCTGACCACGGGCTTCTGCTCAACCAACTGCCGGTACTGCACGCGCTCCCGGATGGTGGGAGACCGGCACAAGTTCAGGAGCGGGATCAAACAGTGGCAGCAGGCCATCGCCTACATCGAGTCGACGCCCCAGATCAGGGATGTCCTCATCTCCGGAGGCGATCCGCTGACATTGCCGGACAGCCAGCTGGAGTTCCTCCTTTCCAGCATCAGGCGCATACCGCACGTGGAGGTCATCCGCATCGGCACCAAGGTGCCCGCCGTACTGCCCCAGCGGATCACCACCAGGCTCGTGCGCATGCTCAAAAAGTACCATCCCCTGTGGATAAACATCCACTTCACCCATCCAGACGAGCTCACTCCCGAGACGCAGGCCGCCTGCACCCAGCTCGCGGACGCGGGCATCCCCCTGGGCAGCCAGACCGTGCTGCTCAAGGGCCTCAACGACCGCGTCGAGACCCTGAAAAGCCTCTATCACGGGCTGATCAAGGTCCGGGTGAGGCCGTACTATCTCTACCAGTGCGATCCCATTCTGGGCTCCGCCCACTTCAGAACCACCGTGGCCAAGGGCCTGGAGATGATCGAAGGCCTCAGAGGCCATACCTCGGGCTACGCCGTGCCGCACTACGTGATCGACGCACCCGGAGGCGGCGGCAAGATACCCCTGCTGCCCGACTACTTTCAATGCAGGCAGCCTGACGGCATTGTCCTGAGAAACTACGAGAACCGTCTGTTCCGCTATCCCGACTGCGAGTGCGGAAACCCGCTTTAGGTGACAGCGATGAAGATCGGCATGACCTACGACCTCAGGGATGATTACCTGGGAGAAGGATACACGCTTGAAGAGACGGCCGAGTTCGACCGCGCGGACACCATCGACGCCCTTGACGAGGCGATCCGGGCCTGCAGCCACGAAACCGAGCGGATCGGCAACGCCAAACAGCTGGTTCAGCGCCTCGCCCGAGGGGAGAGGTGGGACCTGGTGTTCAACATCGCAGAGGGTCTGCACGGCATGGGCCGTGAAGCCCTCGTGCCCGCGCTGCTCGACGCCTATGAGATCCCCTATACCTTCTCCGACCCCCTGGTTCTGGCGCTCACCCTGCACAAGGGCATGACCAAGGCCGTGCTCCAAGGCGCTGGCGTACCGACCGCAGACTTTGCCGTGGTGAGCGCGCCTGCCGAGGTCGAGGCAGTGTCCCTGCCCTACCCGCTCTTTGTCAAGCCCGTGGCCGAGGGAACCGGCAAGGGCATCAGCGATGCGTCGCTGGTGAAGACCCCAGCCGAGCTCAGGCCGGTGTGCGAAAAGCTGCTGGCCGAGTTTCGCCAGCAGGTGCTCGTGGAGACCTTCCTGCCGGGCAGAGAGTTCACGGCGGGTGTGGTGGGCACGGGCGAGAAGGCCTCGGCAGTAGGGGTCATGGAGGTGCTGTTCAAAAAAAAGGAGCCGGCAGACCTCATCTACTCGTACCACAACAAATCCAACTACGAGCAGGTCATTGAATACCGGGCGCCCGAGCCCGAGGTGATTGGATCCTGCGCCGAACTGGCTCTTTCTGCGTGGAAGGTGCTCGGGTGCAGGGACGGAGGCAGGGTGGACATCCGCATGGACGGACAGGGCAGGCCCAACTTCATCGAGGTCAACCCGCTGGCCGGCCTCAACCCCGTTCATTCCGACCTGCCCATACTCTGCAGGCTCAACAACATCTCCTTCCAGGAGCTCATGGAGCGCATACTCGAAAGTGCGTTCAAGAGAATAAACAGGGGCCGGTAGTGCCGGAAACCGTGGTCGTCATCCACAACCCCGTTGACCCCCGGGCAGCGGCAGACGAGCAGGATGTGCTCACCCAGGCCTCCCAGGTGGCGCGAGCGCTCGAAGAATCGGGCTTTCGGGTGAGGATCATGCCCTTTGACCACCGCGTTGAGGCCTATGCACAGGAGCTGAAACACCTGAAGCCCCTGTGCGCATTCAACCTGGTTGAGTCGGTGGACGGCGACGGCAGGCTCATCCACTGGGCATGCTCGTATCTCGATCACCTGAAGATCCCCTATACCGGCGCAGGAGCCGATGCCATGTTCCTCACCTCGAACAAGGTGCTCGCGAAAAAGTGGATGCGCTGCTCGGGCATCCCCACTCCGGCGTGGCTCATGCCTGGAGACCGTGGCCGGTGTGCGTGCCCCTTTCCGGGTGAATACATTGTCAAGGCCCTGTGGGAAGAGGCGTCCATCGGCATGGACGAGACATCGGTGGTGACGGCCCTTTCCATGGACGAACTCGAAGCCCTGGTGAACACCCGGGCCGGCCGGATGGGCCACGAGTGCTTTGCCGAGCGGTTCATCGACGGCAGGGAGTTCAACCTCTCGGTCCTGGCGGGCGTGCAAGGCCCGCAAATACTGCCTCCTGCCGAGATCAGGTTCGACCTCCCGGCCGGCAAAAAAAAGATCGTGGATTACCGGGCCAAGTGGGACGAGAAATCGCCCGAGTACCAGGCCACGAACCGCAGTTTCGATTTTGAGCCGGGCGATGCTACGCTTCTGGAGGGTTTGAAGTCCCTGGCACTTGAGTGCTGGCAGATCTTTGAGCTCAAAGGGTATGCGCGGGTGGATTTCCGGGTCGATGACGAGGGAAACCCGTTCGTGCTGGAGATCAACGCAAACCCGTGCATCTCGCCCGACAGCGGGTTTGTCGCGGCAGCCGAGAGGGCCGGCATTTCGTTCAGGGAACTCGTGACCCGGATCGTGGCCGACGCGACCGGAGGCCGCTGACCACATGGCCGCGAAACCTTCCATGGTCCCCGGTAAAGGGCTTGTGTTCCGGCGCGAGGTCGAGCCCGCGGATGTCGAGATCGTCAGATCCATGACCGAGACGACCGGGTTCTTTTCCGCCGAGGAGGTGCTCATCGCCGGAGAACTGGTCAGGGAGCGGCTTGAAAAAGGCCCGGAGAGCGGCTATTACTTTATCTTTGCGCAGGAGTGCCCGGGAGAAGGGCAGGACAGCCTCGCGCATACCGGCTGTGCCGGAAGTACCGTTCAGGACATGCGCACTTGGCGTATCATTCAGGCCGGGGGCATGGAGCATACCGTTCAGACCGGGTGCAGTGGACCTGCTGGAGAAATCGCCGGATACACCTGCTTTGGGCCGGTTCCCGGAACCCAGAGCAGCTTCGACCTCTACTGGATCGTGGTGAGAAAGGACCGCCGGGGCAGCGGCATCGGCCGGGCTCTGCTCGCGCAGACCGAAGAGGCTGTCGCGTCCTCAGGCGGAAGCAGGCTCTATGCGGAGACCTCGTCCCGGGAGCTCTACGATCCCACCCGGGGATTCTACTGTTCTGCCGGCTTCCGGCAG
>JALNWY010000211.1 GCA_023230665.1 Deltaproteobacteria bacterium | reverse complement strand
AGAGCAGCATCCGTTTCACATCCGCATGTTCGATAATCGGTACTTGCGGAGCACGAGGGTCTTTCTCGCCTATTGCCCTTCCCTGCGGACGCTCTTTTGCATACTCCAGCGAGGCATGATACGCTGCCGAAGCAATAGCGGCAGCGCCCAAACCGATCAAAAGGCGCTGTGCGTTCATCATCTGGAACATATGAGCCACACCCTTGTTGGGTTCGCCTATCAGGTAACCGCGACAATCGCCCTCTTCTCCAAAGCTCAGCTGATTGATCGGACAACCGCGGTAACCAAGCTTATGATATGTGCCGGTAACGCTGACATCATTCGACACCAGGTTCCCGTTTGCATCAAGGCGCTTGTTCGGCACCACGAACAGCGAGATCCCCTTTATCCCGTCCGGAGCGCCCTTGATTCGAGCAAGCAGCAGATTAACGACATTTTCCACACCGTCGTGCTCCGAGCCGGAAATGAATATCTTCTGACCATAAATCTTATAACAGCCGCCATCAACGGGCTCGGCCGTTGTGGCGATATCCGCCAGAGACGTACCGGCCTGAGGCTCGGTCAAGGCCATGGTGCCCTGCCACTGACCAGAGAACATATTCGGTATATAGGCTTCCTTCAGCTCTTCCGTGCCGAAAGATCCTATGAGATGCGCCGCCTCGGCGGTGAGCGTCATATAAACGCTTGCCGAGTAATTCGCTGCCGCAAATATAAAATTCGGAATAACATTGATCACCTGCGGAAGCTGCTGCCCACCGAGTTCCATCGATGCAACCGCGGAGATCCATCCGCCTTCACCATATTCCTTCATTATGTTCTTTACGCTGGGATGGACTTTCACCTTTCCGTCCACGAACTGTGGAGGTATTTTGTCCATTTCTTCAAGTACGGGCCTGAGCAGGTTTGTACCGATTTTCAACGCAGTATCGAGAATCATATCAAAAACTTCTTTTGAATGATCGCTATAACGTTGATATTTAAGCAATGATTCCACATCGAAAATTTCATAAAGCATGAATTTTAAATTTCGCACATCGATGAGCATGTCTCTCACCTCTCCCAAATCATTGTTGTATTCACTTAGTTACACCACATTTAGCAAGTCTTGAGCCAAGATCATAAAAATTGAATGATTGTATAACTACCAATAATTCTTTGATACTAGATAGGTCTGTTGCATACCGGCGCAACACGTATATGTGGCATGCTGCTTATATGTAGCGCCACACTTCTGCTGCTTAACTGATCATTGATATTTACCGTTCGCAAAATAATAAAAAATCATGTTATGTGGTCATAAATTACAAGGGAGTGTTCATAAACCTTAGAGCGCACCATGAACACTCCCTTGCGCGTGAGGGGGGTATATTGGGTGAATCTCAATAACTCCTTGCTACTTATCCTTTCATATCCTTATATTCCTCTTCCGCCATCGACTTCCATCGTTATGCCGGTGATGTAGGACGAAAGGTCGGAACAGAGGAATAAAGCTGCGTTGGCCATGTCTTCGGCCTTTCCAAGACGCTTCATGGGAATGCCCTCAGCCATGACCTTCATGGTTTCTTCGGTGACCTGGTTGCGCAGCAGAGGCGTATCGGTGGCCACGGGGCAGATTGCGTTGACACGAATCTGGAAAGGCGCCAGTTCGATTGCCAATGTCTTGGCAAGAATATTCACGGCTCCTTTTGTCGATGCATAGGCAACCGCTCCCGGTCTCGGTCTGAGAGCCGACATGGAGGAGGTCATGAGCATGACTCCTCCGCCCTGCTTCTTCATGATCGGCGCAACCGTCCTGGCATTCAAGAACGGTCCCACTGTGTTGATTGTTAACATCTTTTGAAAATCTTTCAGGGTGATTTCTTCAACAGGCTGATAGGGGATGACAATGCCTGCGTTCATGTGCAAGATATCGATCTTGCCGTATTTCGCCAATACTGCCTCGACCATTTTCTTGTTGGACTCTTCGTCCGAAATATCGCAGTAAACCGCGATCGCGTCGCCGCCTTTCTTGGTTATTTCCTCGACGACTTCCTCCGCACCCTTCATGTTGATGTCAACTACCGCAACTTGGGCGCCCTTTTCTGCGAAAAGAAGAGCTGTGGCCTTCCCCATACCGGAACCTGCTCCAGTGATTATCGCTGTTTTTCCTTTCAGCATATCGTTTTTCTCCTTGAACTCGTTGACCTCGTCTCTTCCGGAACGTGTTCTTCCCCGGATTACACCTTTTATTTCTTGGATTTAAACCCTGCCGGAATGTGTTCCTGCCCTGCAACCTCTTCTTTTTTCAGAGGTTCCATGCCGATGTATGCCCTGGCATAGTTTTCCTGATCTGTAAGATCATAATTCGACATGATGCTGTATTTCTGCGCTTCGGGCGCACCGGCGCCGATTACGCCGCCGACCATCCAGACAGCGCTGTATTCGGAGGCGCACAGGTCGGTCATCATGCGCATGGCCCGGATCCTTTCGTCGGTGGTGAAGTTCGTCGAGCCGCGGAGATACTTCTCCATGTAGGGGCGTGTCACCGGGTTCATATAGTCCTCGTCCTTGGGCATGGTGATGGACAGGCCTCCGGCCAGATCCATGCAGATCTCCATTTCGCGGCCGTACGTGCTTCCGGAGTAGTACTTGCCGAGGTTCGAGTAAATGAAATTGGGCTGCCAGATACCCGAAGGCGTCTCCATTCCGAGGTGGGATGCCGCCAGGCCGCACGCATAGACCATTTCACCGGTCTTGATAAGCTCAAAGAGCTTGTTCTTGACGTGAGCCTTTTTCTCGATGCCGTTCATCTTGGCTATCAGCTGGCATGCACCAACCAAGTTATCGATCCTGGAGGGAATGCATCCGCAGTGGCTATGGCGATGGAAGTTGCCGAACAACTGCCCGATTCGCGCAGCTTCGTCCCATTCCCCGTTCAAGAAGATCCTTTCTTCAGGAACAAAAACGTCGTCGAAGATAATGAGAGAATCGGTGAATGCGTATTTGTTCGATATCGGGCCTTCAGTCGGCTTGGTCGGATCGTCCGCCGAGGTCATGGCGATATGTTTGACGCCCGGGGTATCGGTCGGGATGGCAAAACAGATGGACCAGTCTTCCTCACCCTTCACAAATGCGCGGGTAGGCACAGCAATGATCTCTTCGGAGTACGATGCCGTGGTGATATTGGCCTTTGCGCCCCTGACCACGATCCCGTCCTTCCTGCGCTCCACGACACGCAGATACATGTCCGGATCTTCCTGCTGGCCGGGCCGCTTGCTCCTGTCGCCCTTGACGTCGGTGACGGCTCCGCAGGACGTGAGGTCTTTCGCCTGGTATTCCTTCAGAAAGTTTTTGAAATTTTCATAATAGTGAGTTCCGTACTTCTGGTCTACGTCATAGGCAACGATTCCAATAGCAGACAAGCCGTCGCGCCCGACACAGCGGCCGACGCAATGCCCGCATTCGTGAATCATGGTGCGAAGCGCCACATCCATCTGCCACATATCGTCTATGCTCTGGTACATTGCGGTAAAGCGGTTAACCCTCTCGCCTGTAACGTGCGAGGTGGTGGTCATCATATGCTCAAACTTAGGGTCTTCGGCATATCTGAATGTGACTGCCTGGGAATTGATGCCGGCCTGAATTTGCGGGTGATCCCAGAACTTCTCGATCTTTTTCCCACCCATCCAGATTTCCGTTTTCATCTTTTCAAGATCTTTTCTGTACTGTGCTTCTGTTCTCATCATACTCTCCTATCCATTTGTTGTATAATCTCTATCCTGGCCTGATTATGCCGCCGCCTTGTCCTCAGTTCCGGGCAAAGGTATATCCGGTCTAACAAAGGCGAAAAGTATTGCTCCAGCAATCGGAACACAAGCCGCGAAGTTCAGTGCCGCTTGCCAGCCGATCGACTGCACGATCATGGGGGTGATGATCGGTGCCAATACGCCTGCTATACATGTAAATGTTCCGATCCAGGAATACACCGAACCGCCGAACCGCTTTCCGATATCCAGGCACGTTGCGAGGGTTGCGACATAACACACTCCAAGAAAACCAAAGCTCAATATAAACCAGAACAGGTTTGCAAAAAGCGTTGTTGCGCCGGATGCCAAATAAAGACAGCAGCCGCAAAGCGCGAGGCACAGGCATCCGGGAATGGTCCTGGTCTGAATTTTTGAGAGCCCTTTCTTGGTCATCCAGTCGCTGATCCATCCGAAACCTATACAGGTGGTAATAATAGGCCACCCACGGATATGCGGTGGCATAACCCATGGCCTTCATGTCCAGGCCCCTGGCTTCAAGCAGGTACATCGGCAGCCAGGACAAGACGAGGAACATGACGTAGCCCAAGCTGAAAAAGGCGAATCCGAATGCCCAGAAACGGTAGTTCATAAGGAACTTTCCCCACGGAGCATGTTCCAAGGAAGCCTTTGCAGCGGCTTCCGACTGCTCCCTGGTTCTGTCTTCCATGATATAATCATGTTCTGCCTTATTTACCCTCGGATGCTCATACGGGAAGGACCGGTGGTGCCAATACCAGAGGGCGGCAAGGAACATACCGAACACGCCGTAGGAATAAAAGACAACCTGCCAATCCCAATTTCTTAGAATCCACGATGTCAGGGGTGCTCCGACAATGGGCCCTGAATACGATCCGATGATCACAAAAACAGTGGCCTTGCCTTTATCTATAGAGTT
>JALNWY010000210.1 GCA_023230665.1 Deltaproteobacteria bacterium | reverse complement strand
GCGGCCTGCGGATCATCCTCGAAAAAGACCAGCCCATCTCCAAAAGAAAACGCTCAGCCATCATCATCACCCATACCGGTTTCATCCTCGATTATATCAAGGCGGACATCGCCTTTGTGATCATGGACGGCCACGTGCTCGGTTGCGGCGCGCCCGGCGAGATCTTCGAAGAGATCCGCAGAGACGGTTACAGCAAGTGCAGCATGTGTTTTGCCGAGAAATTTTACAAAGAATCCAAGGGTGCGCTATGAATACCATGCAGATAGATACCGGCAGACTCTCCGAGATCGGATATGATTCCTGCGTTGCCAGCTGCGGGAGCTTCATGGTCCTGGATCATACTGTCGTGGAAAGTCATTGTCATATCGAAGGACTGGTGGTGCTGCCCCTGAAGCAGGCCTTTGATGCCTATCCCCATGTGCGGGAAAAGCTCTTCTTCAATGCGGTCGCCAGCGATTCCAGCGATACGGCGCAGCAGGCCGCCGGGAAGGAGCCGGTGGGCTACTATGTCTTTGTGAAGCCCGGGGTCAGGATCGAGGAGCCGCTCCAGGCTGCCTTCCTGTTCGGCGAGACAGGCTCGCGCCAGTTCATCCACAACATCATCGAGCTCGGTGAAGGGGCGGAGCTGAACATCGTCAACGGCTGCACCACGGCAACTCACGGCAGAAGCGGAACCCATGTGGGCATCACCGAAACCTACCTGGGGAAAAACGCTCATCTGGGATACACCATGATCCACAACTGGGGCCGCGCAATGGAGGTCTTTCCCGTGGGCGCCGTATCGGTGGGCGAGGGGGCGCGCTACATTTCCAACTACGTGGGCATGACCGAGGTCAAAAAGATCGTAACAAACCCCATAGCCCATGTTGCATCTGGTGGAAGTGCCCGTTTTTATTCGGTTATATATAGCAAAGGCGACTCATTTTTCGATACGGGCGCCCGCGTGCTCCTCGAAGGCAAGGATGCCAGCGGAGAGATCATCAGCAGGGTCGTCTCGGAAGGGGGTACGGTCATATCCCGGCAGCTTCTTGCCGGTGAGCGGGCCGGCACTTTCGGCCACATGGAATGCAGCGGCCTGTTGCTCAACGAAAACGGCGTGATCCATTCCATCCCTGAGCTCAAAGGCGCCCATCCCGACATCAACCTGGCGCACGAGGCAGCGGTGGGAAAGATCTCTCGCGAAGAGTTGGGCTACCTCATGGCGCGGGGCCTGACCGAAGAGCAGGCGCGCGCGCTCATCATCCGGGGCTTCCTCGACATCACGATCGAGGGGTTGCCGGACAAGATCCAGTCGTTCATGGAAGAGATCATCAGCCGCTCGGTCGAGGGCTCGATATAATGCAGTAGCTTCAAATCCCTCTTCTTCATGCAAGCTGTCTATTATTTAACATAATATATATTATCGGTAATTTTACCTGGATGTCCTAGGTGCGGTACTCCGAATTGATCTTCACATAGTCGTAGGAAAGGTCCGAGGTGTAGGAGGTGAAAGCCCCCGGCCCGTGGCCCATGCGGATTCCTATGGTGATCTCCCGTTCCTTCAGCAGCGCGTGAAGCGTATTCTCGCTGAACCCGTCCGACTCCATGCCGCGTTCCACGACCCGGTGTCCGGATATGTCGATGAAGACCTGTTCGGGCAGAAATGCAACCCCGCTGTAACCTAAAGCAGCCAGTATCCGGCCCCAGTTCGGGTCTGCGCCGAAGAGCGCGGTTTTTACCAGGAGCGAGTTCGCCACGGACATGGCCGCTTTCTTGGCGTCCCGCTCATTTGCCGCTCCTTCAACGGCTATGGTGACGAACTTGGTGGCCCCCTCCCCATCCCGGACCAGGAGCAATGCAAGGTCACGAATGACTTCGGCAATGCCTTTTTCAATTTCACTAATATTTTCAGTCACTTGGTTGCTTGATAGGCCCAGCAGCGTATCGTTCGTCGACATATCGCCGTCAATGGTGATGGCGTTGAAGGTGTGCTCAATGGATCTTTTAAGCATGGTATCGAGCTCTTGCTTGGATACAACTGCATCGGTCAGCACCAGCGCGAGCGTGGTCGCCATGTCGGGGGCGATCATGCCCGCCCCCTTTGCCATACCGAGCACAGCGGCATTGCCTGCCGAGCGCGATACGATCTTGGGAAAAGTGTCTGTGGTCATGATGGCGCGGGCAAAGACCTCGGGATCATCCCCCAGCTCAGATACGAGCGCGGGTATTCGCGAGGCCATCCGCTCTACGGGCAGACGGACGCCTATGACCCCGGTCGACAGGGGAACCACCTCATCGCTCTTGACCCCGAGCTCCCTTGCAGCTGTTCCCATGAGGAAACGGGCATCATGAATTCCCTGGTCTCCGGTGCAGGCATTGGCGTTGCCGGCATTGGCCAGCACTGCCCTGGCTGTCCCCCTGCCCACGAGTTCCTGTCCGATAACTACCGGGGCGGCCTTGACCCGGTTGCGGGTGAACACGCCCGAGAGCATGGCCTGCTCCTCGCAAAAGACGAGCCCCATGTCCGCGCGTTTCACATCCGGAGATTTCACCCCGGCATTGACTGCAGAAAAACGAAAACGTTTCGGGATGTTCATCCATCGACCCCGCAGCACTGCTTGTACTTTTTGCCAGACCCGCAAGGGCACGGATCGTTCCTTCCCACTTTTTTGCCCTGGCGTTTGAAGGTAGACGGCTTCTCGGAAGACGGTCCGCGTCCGAGCTGCATCCGCTGCTTCCGCTCCTTTTCCGAGATGCGCTCCACATCCTCTTCGCGCTGGATCTGGATCTTGGAGAGCCGTTCGAGCGAAAGCTCCTTCATCCGGGTAAGCGTTGCGAGGAACATGTCGAACCCCTCGCGCTGATACTCGCGAAGCGGGTTTTTCTGTCCGTATCCCCTGAGCCCGATCCCTTCCTTGAGATGGTCCATGGAGAGGAGATGATCTTTCCAAAGACTGTCCAAGGTCATCAGAAGGACCTGCCGCTCCACCATCCGCATGATCTGCGGGGTGAACTCGGCCTCCCTCTGCTCGTAGCGGCCCAGGATCGTATTGCGTGCAGCATCGAGAAGATCATCCCGGGCGGTACTCTTCTGGGGCTCGCGCGTGAAATCGACATCAAAGATATTCCTGATCCAGCCACCGAATCCCTCCATGTCCCACTCAGGGACAGGAGACTTCAGGGGGAGATAGACCTCGGCGGTCTCATCCAGAAGCTCGTCCATCATGTCCACGATGTGATCCTTGAGGTTTTCTTCTGAAAGAATGGTCCTGCGCTGGGTATAGACAACCTCACGTTGCTTGTTCATGACATCGTCATATTCGAGGAGGTGTTTGCGGATCTCGAAGTTCCGGCCCTCGACCTTTTTCTGCGCTCCCTCTATGCTCCGGGATATGAGTTTGTGCTCGATGGGCTCGTCCTCGGCCACGCCCAGCCGGTCCATGATGGCTGATATGCGCTCTGACCCGAAGATCCGCAGAAGATCGTCTTCGAGACTTAAGTAGAATCTGGACGCACCCGGGTCTCCCTGCCTGCCCGACCGGCCCCTGAGCTGGTTGTCGATCCGCCTGCTCTCGTGCCGCTCGGTGCCGAGAATGAAGAGCCCGCCTGCTGCGACCACTTCCTTATGCTCCTCGTTGCAGAGCTTCCTCAACTGATCGTACACCTCGGGATAGCCCGGATCTTCAGGACTGACCCGCTGCCTTGCCAGATAATCGGGATTGCCCCCGAGAACGATGTCGGTACCGCGGCCGGCCATGTTGGTGGCAATCGTGATGGCCCCCTTTCTGCCTGCCTGGGCCACGATCTCGGCCTCGCGCTCATGATGCTTGGCGTTGAGAACATGGTGCTGCAACCCTTTGCGCTTCAGAAACGCGGAGACCTTTTCCGAGTTCTCGATCGAGCTGGTTCCCACCAGTACGGGCTGACCGCCGGCATGGCACTCGGCGACCTGCTTCACCACGGCCTTGAGCTTCTCTTTCTCGGTCTTGTAGATGACATCCGGGTGGTCGATACGGACCATGGGCATGTTGGTGGGCATGACCATGACATCGAGGCCATAGATGTTGCGGAACTCCAGGGCCTCGGTCTCTGCCGTACCGGTCATTCCGGCAAGCTTCTCATACATGCGGAAATAATTCTGGAACGTCACCGATGCAAGGGTCTGGTTCTCGTTGGCGACCTTCACGCCTTCCTTGGCCTCCAGGGCCTGGTGCAGCCCCTCGGAGTATCGTCTTCCGGGCATGAGCCTGCCCGTGAACTCGTCGACGATCACTACCTCTGCGTCCTTGACTACATAGTGGACATCGCGGTGGAAAATCGTGTGGGCGCGCAGGGCCTGGTTGAGATGATGCACGGTCCTGAACTCGGATGGATCGTAGAGGTTGGGTTTGGAGAGGATCCTCTGGAGCTCCTCGATCCCCTCGTCCGTAAACACCACGGTATTGGCCTTCTCGTCCTTGGTGTAGAAGGACTCGGCATCCTTTCTTCTCATCACATCCAAAATCGCAGTATTCGCCTCGTAGTACTTTGCCGTGGAGTCCTCGGCCGGACCGGAGATGATGAGCGGTGTTCTGGCCTCGTCGATGAGGATGGAGTCCACCTCGTCCACGATTGCATAGTAGAAATCCCTCTGTACGTAGTCATCAAAGGTGAACTTCATATTGTCCCTGAGGTAATCGAAGCCGAACTCGTTGTTTGTGCCATAGGTAAT
>JALNWY010000209.1 GCA_023230665.1 Deltaproteobacteria bacterium | reverse complement strand
GTGCATCCACGCTCCGTCTGTCACAGAACAAGTATTTCGTGAAGAGAATACTCGATCTCTCCGGCATCCCCACACCTGAGTGGCGCCTCTACACCCGGCCCGATTCCGACGGATGGAATCGTTTCCCGGCTATCGTCAAACCGATGAGCGAGCACTGCAGCGAGGGAATCACCCGGGACTCCGTGGTCACGAACCAGGATGACCTCATGCGGAGGATCACCTATATTCTCGATGCCTATCAACAGCCCGCCATCGTGGAATATTTCATCGACGGCCGCGAATTCCATGTATCCCTCTGGGGAAACGGGAAGCTGGAAATGCTGCCGCCCGCCGAGATGGACTTCTCCGTCTTCCAGGACATCCATGACCGGCTCTGCACCTTTGAGGCCAAATTCGTCCCGGGATCGGACCCATATGAAAAGATCAGGACCCTGCTGCCGGCCCCCTTAAGCCGCGAGGAGCTCCAGCAGCTGAAAAGGGTCTGCTCGGAGGCCTACCAGGCTATCGGGTGCAGGGATTACGCCCGTATCGACGTGCGGTATCAGGACGGTTCGTTCTTTGTCCTCGACGTGAATCCCAATGCCGACATCAGCGATGACGCGAGCATGGCTTGTGCAGCCGATCTTGCCGGCTTCTCATATGGCGAGATGGGAAGCCGCCTCATCAGGCTTGCGGCCAGAAGACACCCGATATGGGGTGAGAGTCGGCGCACAGGGTAGCCAACTCTTTTTTTCGACAGGACAGGCCGCCGGGGCTTGGGTGTCAGGGTTCATGATCTTGGCCGCTAGCCCGGCCTTGCTCGCCAAGGGCATAAGGAGACCACCGGTC
Organism: Deltaproteobacteria bacterium; assembly: GCA_023230665.1. Classification (GTDB taxonomy): domain Bacteria; phylum Desulfobacterota; class Desulfomonilia; order UBA1062; family UBA1062; genus Phosphitivorax. The sequence continues at coordinate 3,872 of JALNWY010000209.1, read as the reverse complement.
GAGGCACAACGGCGAATCTGTTGCCCGTTCTCGTATGGACCTTTCTTTTCGCTTTCCCAAACCTTATATGAAAAGACAAGGAGGCGCTCATGGAACGGTCATGGCAGGATGTTCTCGATAAATTCCACTACGGTATCTACCTCATCACCATAGCCGCAGACGGAGGATACAACGGCATGGTCGCCTCATGGGTCACCCAGTGTTCCCACGAACCTCCCCTGGTGACCGTGGCTGTCAGGAACAACCGCCTCTCGCGCTCCCAGATACTCAGCGCAGGGAAGTTCGCCATCAATGTCCTGCCTCAGGATGCCCTGGGTTCGATAAAAAAGTTCAAGCTCCCGGACTGGAAAAAAAGATTCGACAGAGTCGAGTTCGGGTTTTCTCCCCACGGCAACCCGGTGATCGAAAGCGCCCTTGGATATCTGGACTGCGAGGTGGAACGGACCCTGGACGCCGGGGACCACACCCTGTTCATCTCCCGGATCAGGGCAGGAGAGCTCCACAGGGAAGGAGAGCCCCTCACCACGGATGAGTACGGGTCTGTGTACCGCGGCGACAAATAGGCCCGCAGGCGTTTTTCTCCAAAAAAAGCGGGGGGCTTTTTTATAAGCCTCCCCGCTTTTTTTCGTTTTCGAATACCGTGGTGATCAGACGGCGAATGCCTCGTCCGGGATTCTCATCGCGCTGATCTCATCTTTCACAAGGGTCTCGCACTTGGCCGGAACGAGTGCCGTGGTGCGGTTGATGTAGAACTTCGCGCCCTCGATCTTGCCGGTGTAGAACGCCTTGTCCTTCTCGCCCGGGTTGGCTGCGAGCTTCTCGGTGGCCACGTTGGCCATCCAGATGTGGAACCAGCCGCACAGCGCCTCGGACAGGCAGTTCAGGTAGTCGTACGCACTGATGAGCGGGATGAAGGGGTTGGAGCGGATGAGCGAGCTGAAGGTCATGGCCGTCTCGGCGCACTTGTTCAGGGCATTTTCCACGATCGCCGCCTCTTCCTTGAAGTTCTCGCTGTTCTTGGCCTTGGCGATCTCGGCCTGGGTCTCGCCCAGGAGATTCATGAAGTACAAGCCCTTCTTCATGCCGAGCTTTCTGCCCAGGAGGTCAAGGGCCTGGATGCCGTTGGTGCCTTCGTAGATCGTGTTGATCTTGTTGTCACGCGCCATCTGCTCGACCGGATACTCCCTGCAGAAGCCGTATCCGCCGTAGGTCTGGATGGCGATCTTGGTCACGTCATCGCCCACATCGGTGCAGTAGGACTTGACTATGGGGGTGATCACCTCCATGATGCCCTGCCACTTGTCCTTCTCGGCATCGTCGACAGCGGCGGCTCTTCTGTCCATGACATAGTAGCAGTAGAATCCCAGAGCCCTGATGGCCTCGGTCATGGACTTCATCTTGATCAGCATCCTTCTGACGTCCGGGTGCTGGATGATGGGAACCTGGGGGGCGTTGGGGTCTTTCATGTTCATGATGTTGACGCCCTGCATGCGCTCCTTGGCATAGGAAAGCGCATGGAGGTAGGCGGCCGTGGACATGCCCACGCCCATCATGCCCACGCCCTGGCGCTCTTCGTTCATCATATGGAACATGACCTTCATGCCTTCGCGCTCCTCGCCCATGAGATAGCCGATGCACTTGCCGTTCTCGCCGAAGTTGAGCGTGCAGGTAGCGTTGCCGTGGATGCCCATCTTGCTCTCGATGTTGCCGGTGCTCACGTCGTTGGGCTCGCCCAGGGTGCCGTCTTCATTGTACCTGATCTTGGGGACCACGAAGATGGAGATGCCCTTGGTCCCGTTCGGGTCGCCCTCGATCCTGGCCAGCACCGGGTGGATGATGTTCTCGGTCAGGTCATGGTCGCCCGCGGAGATGAAGCTCTTGGTGCCGGTAATGGAGAAGGTGCCGTCCGGGTTCCTCTTGGCCGTGGACTTCAGCGCCCCTACGTCGGAACCGGCGCCCGGCTCGGTGAGGCACATGGTGCCTGCCCAGGAGCCGTCGAACATCTTCTGCAGGGTGATGTCCCTCAAGGGGTGCTGGAAGAAGTCATAGACAAGGCGTGCGGCGCCGTGGGTAAGACCGGGATACATCAGGAACGCCTGGTTGCCCGAAAGGAACATGTTTGCAGCGGCCGCGCTCACGATGAAGGGCAGGCCCTGGCCGCCGACATCGTACGGGTCGGAGGTTCCCAGCCAGCCGCCTTCTGCATAGAGCTGCCAGAGTCTCTTGTATGACTCGGGGGCATACACATTGCCATTTTCAAACCTCGCCTCAACCGGTTTCCGGTTCACCTCGTCGGGATATGTGGGAGCGATCTCGTTTTCGGTGAGCTTCTCGGCCTCGGTGAGAACCATGTCTATCATGTCGCTGTCATGATCCTCATAAGGGGCCTTCCCGAGGAGTTCATCGATCTTGAACACTTCGTGGATCAAGAACTTCATATCCCTCATGTCTACCCATTGACTTGCCATAATACCCTCCTTACGTTAATGGTCTTTACATTCTGGTATGAATGAGCATTCATTCTTATACCGCCAAACATGCTCTCTGTCAACAAAACTTCGTGAAACTTGACGGCTTTAGGCGCTCTCGACTGATATCACTCAATCTTTTGTCATTGTATAGAATCTGAAATTATGAGATCATTCCTTGATGCGTATGAATTCAAGATGAAAAGGAGGTTCTCGATGTCTACCGAAGACGGAAAACTCACGACCCCCGATAGGCTCTCCCTGTACTGGAAGGCCTGGGTTCCCGACGGGAAGCCCAAGGCGGTGCTCCAGGTGATCCACGGCTATGCCGAGCACATCAACCGGTACGGTAATGTAGTGGATGAGCTCCTGGCCGACGGTTACGCCGTTTTGGGCAACGACCACCGGGGCCACGGCAGGAGCGATGGCAGGCGCGCCTATGTGAACAGCTTCCAGGAGTATGTAAACGATGAGCGACAGCTCAGGGACGAGATCATCAGGCGGAAGTTTCCCGAAACCCCGTACTTCATCCTCGGGCATTCCATGGGAAGCCTCATCGCGCTCAACTTCGCGGAGCAGGCCCAAGAGGGGCTCAGAGGGCTCGTGCTCTCGGGCACCGGATCAGGGCCGGGTCCGGAGATCTCGAAGGCCCTGGTGCTCGCCACCAGGATCATGTCCAGGCTCCTGCCCAAGATCCACGTAAAGTCTCCCCTGCCTCCGGAATTCATATCCCGCGACTTAAGCGTGGTGGAGGCCTATGTGGACGACCCTCTGGTCTTTAACGTGATCACTCCCCGGCTCGCCGAGCAGATGAACGCCTACACCCTCATCGGAGCGACGCATGCGGGCATGATCAAGGTTCCTGTGCTCATCCAGTACGGATCTCTGGACACGGCCCTCTCCGGCCAGCAGGAGCTCTACGACGCCCTGGGTTCGACGGACAAGACCATCAGGTGCTACCAGGGACTCAAGCACGAGGTGTACAACGAGCTCCCGGCCGACCGCGCCGTCGTGCTCTCGGACCTGCACTCCTGGCTGGACTCCCATCTCTAAAAAAACGACCGGGCACAAGGCCGAAAACCGCCGGGCGGTCATGGGGGCACGGCTGACCCCATGACCGATCTTGTACCACTCTTGTACCACTGGAGTGTAGCGTTAAGCGGGAAGGACTCAGTACCGGTAGTGCTCGGGCTTGAACGGTCCTTCCGGACTCACGCCGATGTACTCGGCCTGCTCCTGGGTGAGCGTAGAGAGCCTGACCCCGAGCTTGCCCAGATGGAGGCGAGCCACCTCTTCGTCGAGGATCTTGGGCAGCGTCCTGACACTGATGTCCCGGGGATTCTGCCAGAGATCGATCTGCGCCAGGACCTGGTTGGTGAATGAGTTGGACATGACGAACGACGG
>JALNWY010000208.1 GCA_023230665.1 Deltaproteobacteria bacterium | reverse complement strand
ATAGACGTGGGCGGCACGCACACCGATGCGGTGTGCATCAGAGGAAGGAACATCATCGCAACAGCCAAGACCGTGACCGAAGAAGACCTGGTCCAGACCATCCGCGCTGCCGTTGGCGCGCTCTCAATCAATTATGCCGGGATCAGGCGCACCGTGCTGTCCACCACCCTTTCCACCAATGCCATCACTGAGAAAAAATACGCCCCTGCAGGCATGATCGTGTCAGCAGGGCCGGGCATTGATCCGATGAGATATTTCTTCACCCATGATTTCCATCTGGTGAAAGGAGCCATAGATCACCGGGGCAGAGAGTATGTCCCCATTGACCCCGCCGAGGTCGTCCGGGTCGCAGAAGAACTGAAGAAAAAAGGCATAACCGGCGTGGGCGTGGTATCCAAGTTCTCGGTGAGAAATCCTTCGCACGAGACGAGCATACATTCCCTGATCGACAAGGATTTCGAGCACGTATCGCTCGGCCACACCTTAAGCGGCAGCCTGAACTTCCCCAGGCGCATCCACACCACCTTTTTCAACACCGCAGTGATGCCGGTCCAGAAACATTTTTTGCAGTCGGTCCGAAAGGCCCTGGTCGAGCTCGGCATCCGCTCGCCCCTGTTCTTTCTCAAGGCCGACGGCGGCACCTTCTCCGATTCGGCCGCAGACCGGCATCCGGTCGAGACCATCCTCTCGGGCCCGGCGGCGAGCATGATGGGCGGGCTCGCCCTGTGCGACGACCTGGAGGCTACCACCCTGATGCTGGATATCGGGGGGACCACCACGGACATCGGCGTGCTCATAAAAGGCATCCCTGTCCTGGAACCTAAGGGGATCGACATCGGCGGTCACAAGACCCTGGTCCGGGGCCTCAAGGTCATGTCGGTGGGTGCGGGCGGTGATTCACGCGTCAGCCTTGTGGGACAGGATATCCGGGTCGGCCCTCACCGGGACGGCCCTCCCGCCTGCATGGGCGGCCCGTCTCCCACCCCCATGGACGCCCTGGCAGTGCTCGGCCGGCTTCTTAAGGGCGACAGGGAAAAGGCCGTGCGCGCCATTGCTCCCATTGCCGGGCAGCTTGGGCAGGATATCTCCGAGGTGTCACAGCGGATCGTCTCGATCATGGTCGGCGTCATCTGCGAGAGCGCGTGCAGATTCATCAACGAGGTGAACCAGTATCCGGTGTACACCATTTTCGAGATGCTCCACCCCGAGGTGGTGAGACCTGATCGGGTCATGGCGATCGGCGGACCTGCAGAGCTGCTCAGCCCGTTCATTGAAAAATCGTTTGATATGAGGTGCGTGGTGCCGGATCACGCCATGGTGGCCAATGCCCTGGGCGCGGCCCTTGCCAGGACCACCCGGCAGATCACCCTGACAGCCGATACGCAGCTCCGGCGCATGATCTGCCCGGAGCTTGGCCTGGACGAAAAGATCTCCCCTGCCATGAGCATGGACGAGCTCAAGAAGCGGGGGGAACAGGCATTGAGGGACAACGCCTCCCGTCTGGGGATCCTCGACAGGGGGGAGGTCAGCATTCTCGAGGAGCAGGCTTTCAACATCGTGCGGGGCTTCAGCACCACGGGGAAGAACATGAGGCTCAAGCTGCAGACAAAGCCGGGCGTGATAGACGAATGGGGTAAGGCATGATTACCGCAAAGAAAAAGACCGGCCTGATCTTTTTTCCCGCCTATGACTGGGAGATCTCCCCGTCGCATCCCGAGCGGCAGGAGAGGCTCCTGTATACGCAGGATCAGGTCATGGAAGAGGGCGTGCTCGACATCGAGGGGATCACCGAGTTCAAGACCGGCCTGGCAACACAAAAGGACATCTGCCGGGCCCATTTCTGCGTGCCGGACGTGGAGTCGCGGATCACGCCCTCGCACAATGTATCGGCCGGCGGGTGCATCGAGGCTGCTCGGCTCGTGATGGAGGGCGCGATTGACAATGCGTTCGCCCTGGTGAGGCCTCCCGGCCATCACGCCATGCGGGTGGTGCACGGCGCCAGAGGGTTCTGCAACATCAATATCGAAGCGGTCATGATCGAATGGGTGCGGAAGAACTACCCGCACATCAGAAAGATCGCAGTCGTGGACACAGACTGCCATCACGGAGACGGCACCCAGGACGTCTACTGGCACGATCCCAATGTGCTCTATATCTCACTGCACCAGGACGGCAGGACCCTCTATCCGGGCAGCGGGTTTCCCGAGGAATTCGGCGGGCCAAACGCGCTGGGCAGAAACCTCAATGTCCCGCTCCCCCCCAAGACCAGTGACGAGGGCATCCTGTATGTCATGGAGCACTTCGTGCTGCCGGTGCTGGGCGAGTTCAAGCCGGACCTGATCATCAACTCCGCAGGCCAGGACAACCACTATTCAGACCCCATCACGAACATGTCCTTCACCGCAGGAGGCTATGCCCGGCTCAATGAAATGCTCAGCCCCCATATCTGCGTGCTGGAGGGGGGCTACTCCATCGAGGCGGCGCTTCCCTATGTGAATACCGGGATCATCCTCGCCCTTGCGGGCGTGGACTACTCGTACATCCGGGAGCCCGACCTGAATCCGGAGAGGATCAAAGAAGACCCGCGGATCATCGACTATATCAAGCAGCTCACGGACACTCTTATGGATCTCTGGAATTCGCGGGACAACTACGAGGTCCGGAGAGAAGAGATCGTCAGGAGGAGCCGGAACATCTTTTACGACACGGACGGCATCTCGGAGAACCAGCAGGAATCGGTGCGGGTGTGCACGGACTGCCCGGGGGCCTACAAGATCGACTCATCGGCATCGACCGGGTTCCATATCCTGGCGGTCCACATCCCCTGGGGCGCGTGCCCCAGGTGCAGGGAGCAGGGCCGCGCCTGGTTCGATAGGCCCGGGCGGCACAATTATAATGCCGTGTACCTCCAGGACATGGACAACGACGAGTACACTGTAAAGGTCCCATGAGGCTCAGGCGGAAGAAAAAGGTCGTTCTCGCCCTGGGCGCGGGCGGAGCGCGTGGATTGGCCCATATCGGCGTCATCAGGGCCCTCAAGGAAGAGGGTGTTCCCATCGACGCGATCGCCGGCATCTCGTTCGGGGCCATCATCGGCGCCCTGTACAGCCTCTATCTCGATATCGACCTGGTGGAGGACAAGCTCCGCGAATACATGGTCTCTCCGCTGTTCCGGGAGACCGCCGAGAATATGGGCCTTCCCGAGCCGGACCGGGCCTTGGGTTTTCTCGAAAAGATCCAGGCGACCCTCAAAAAGGGATATTTCTATTCCCGGGCCCTCAGGCGGCAGTCGGTGATCACGCCGGAGACCTTTGTGCTGCACATCCGGGAGCTGGTGGATGACCACGACTTCCTCGATCTGAACATTCCCTTCCGCTGCTCGAGCGTGGACCTCATCACCGGCCACCCCATCATCTTCTCCGACGGCCCGCTGATCACGGCCCTCCAGGCGAGCTGCGCCACCCCGGGCTTCTTCCCGCCGGTCAGCCTCCACGGGATGCTCCTGGCCGACGGCGGCGTAATCGAGATGATGCCGGTCTTCCTGGCAAAGTCCTTTCATCCCGATTACATCATCGGCGTGGACGTCACGCGGGATATCGAGAGCATCGTGGAGGAGCAGGATCTCCATCACAGCCTGGACGTGGTGTTTCGCAGCTACGACATCACCCGCGACTTCACGAATGTCTATACGAACCGGGAGCTGGACTGCGTCATCCGTCCGAATATCGGCTCGTATCACTGGTCCGACTTCAAGTGCCTCGACCTCTCTATACAGGAGGGCTATCAGGCCGCCAAGGCCAGGGCGCCCGAGATCAGAAGGCGCATCTTCTGGTTCGGCGGATAAATACAGACGCACAAGGGCATATATTCCGAATCCCTCTAAGGGAAAAGAGGCGGCAAGGCGCGAGCCCGGCAAGGGTGATCCCTGATGAGCGCGATCCCGGAATCATTCAGGCGCAGGCAGGTTCTCCGGGCAGAATTCTCGCAGGGCCTTGCTCGCATGCACCCTGCCTTCCTGGTCGACGACGATCCAGTCCATGCCTCTTTTTTCGAGCTCTTCCCCGAGTTTTTCTTCACCCCGGACAAAAAGCGCGGTTACCCATGCATCCGCTTCGGCGCAGGTGTCCGCGAGCACGGTGGCGCTCAGGCGGCCCCGGGCAGGCATCCCGGTGTCAGGGTTCAGGAGATGGCAGTAGCGTATCCCGTCCACGGTAAAGAAGCGCTCGTAATTCCCGGACGTGGCCACTGCGCGGTTCCTGACCGGAATGGTGGCAAAGACCCCGGTACCGCCGGGATGTTTTATGCCGATCTTCCAGGTCCGTTCGCCAAAGGCCGCGATATCGCCTCCTGCGTTGACGAGGCCGCTTGAGACCCCGGCATTTTTCATGGCCTCTGCGGCCCGGTCGGCTGCGTACCCCTTGGCGATGCCCCCCAGGTCGATCTCGGCGCCTTCCGGGGTCCGGATGGTCAGGCCGTCAGGGTCGAGGATGACGGCGTGGTCCGAAGGCAGGCGCTTCCATGCGGCAAACTCGCTCTTCGTGGGCAGGCGGTGAGGGTGGCCCCCGGTGAACCCCCAGGCATCGAGGATGGGCCTCAAGGTGATAGAGAACCCGCCGGACGAGGCATCGTGCACCTCCCGGGAGAGGCGGAGGAGACAGTAGATCTCCCGGTCCTTGAGCGTATGGCTGCTGTTGAGTTCGTCGATCAGTGAGTTTTGGTATCCGAGCCGGGAATCCGTGCGGCCCAGCTCGGCGATCGCGTCTTTGAAGGCGGTGTCGGCCTGTTCGCGCGATCCTTGGGCCATGAGCTCCACAAAGGTGTCCATGATGAAGATTGTT
>JALNWY010000207.1 GCA_023230665.1 Deltaproteobacteria bacterium | reverse complement strand
TGTTGATACAGGAGCCCGCTATGGAAGCGGTGATAGCTATCAATCAATCGGCTCAGAATGGGTGGCTCCCGAGAAGATAACGTTGTTTTTGAGCTGGAAGTCTTCTGGTCATCTGAGAGGACATACAGATGCGATTTGAAACGACAAAGCAACAAAAGAACATGCGCGATGATGTGAGGGGATTCATCGAGAGGTACTCTCAGAGAGATTACCAGCGGGAACTTGATAAGAAGGAACTCTTCCCTCATGATCTGTGGGACAAGCTGGCCGATATGGGCCCTTCGGTCTTGGTATCGATGAAAAATACGGGGGATCCGGCGGTGATATAACCGACATGGTGATAGCCGTGGAGGAACTGGCCAGGGAAATGTTTGTGCTGGGCGATATCTACGCGCAGTTCAATTGCTTCGGGCCAACCGTGATCAAATCATTTGGAAATGAAGAACAGAAAAAAAACTTCCTGCCGAAACTTGCGAAAGGACAACTGAGGATTTGTCTGGGCATTACCGATGGTCACAGCGGCATTGATGCCCTTGCCTTGAAAACGACCACGGAAGAAAACAGCGGCGATTTTTCGATCAAGGGTCAAAAGATGTTTGTCGCGGGGGCACAGGTTAGTGACTACGTCATTCTCATGACCAGGACCACGTGGAATCTCAGCAAGAAATCAAATGGGATTTCCATATTTATGGTGGATCTGAAAACACCGGGAATAACCATAAAAAGAATAAGCAAACTGGGCATTAAAGCTATAGATTCTTGCGAATTGCTTTTCGACAATGTGCGGGTACCTCGGGAAAATCTGCTTGGACAGAAGGATTATGGCTGGTATCAAATCCTGGAGGTATTGAATTATAAAAGAATTATTATTGCTGCCCTTTGTGTCGGCTGCGCGCAGGCGGCATTCGAAGATGCTGTTCAGTACGCGAAAACCAGAGTGATATTTAGCCGGCCCATAGGCCAATATCAGGCAATACAGGACTACATATCCGATATGTATGTGAAGATCGAATCAGCTCGCCTGATGATAAAGAAAGCTGCATGGCTTCAGATGAACAACCAGACGTGCTTCATCGAATCCAACATGGCCAAGCTGGCCGCATCGGAAGCTGCCGTGTCCGCTACATCAAAGGGAATGCAGATCATGGCAGGGTATGGCTTCATGATGGAACACGACATGCAGGGATACTGGAGAGACTCGAAACTTTTCGGTTTTGCCCCTGTGACAAACGAGATGGTGTGTAACTTCCTGGCAGAGAGGCTGGGGTTGCCCCGGTCGTATTGAACGAACCAACTTATCGAGAGCAAGAGAGAGGATATTTTCGTAAAACAGCCTTAACTGGCTTGTGCGTAAAGAAGGGCAGAACAACACGGGTTGAATGATTCAATGCATTGAATGGCAGATACAAAAGAAAGAAAAAGGAGAAAAAGATGGAACTTAAGATGATATCAGTGATCGGCGCCGGGGCTATGGGCAGCGGTATTGCGCAGGTCAGCGCTGTTGCCGGATATCAGGTTATATTGCAGGACATCAGCGATGCAGCGCTCGACAGGGCAAAAGCCGCTATAAACAAGAGCCTGGGCAAGATGGTCGAGAAGAAAAAGATGACGGAATCCGACAAGGATGAAACGGTTTCGCGTATCGAACTCACCACGGATATGGAAAAGGCTTGCCGGAGTGCAGACTTACTGATCGAGGCCGTGTTTGAGAACCTCGAGCTGAAGCGGAAAATGTTCAGCGATTTCGACAAATTTTGCAAGCCCGAGGCCATTATAGGATCGAACACCTCTGCGCTGCCGATAACGGAAATCGCCAGCAGGACAAAAAGAGGCGACAAGATAATCGGAATCCACTTCATGAATCCCGTTCCCCTGATGAAGGGTGTAGAAATAATCCCGGCGCAGCTTACGTCTGATGACACAGTCAGCGTGGTTTTAGAATATATCAAGAAGATTGGTAAAGAGCACATCATGGCAGTGGACTATGCCGGATTCATCGTCAGCCGGCTCCTCGATGTCCTCATGAACGAGGCTGTCAAACTGGTTCAGGAAGGGAACAAACCCGAAGAGATTGATAAGGCGATGGTACTGTGTGCCGGCCACCCCATGGGCCCGTGCAAACTGCTGGATCTGGTCGGTGCGGAGATCGCAATGCACGGCATGGAAACCATGGCCCGCGACTTTGGGGAGTTCTACAAGCCGCATGCCCTTTTGAAGAAAAGGGTCCTTGCAGGTTTGCTGGGGCAGAAGACGGGCAAGGGATTCTACGACTATCAGTAGGACGGGCCGTGAAAATGTTGTGCAAGGGGCGAGGTTAACATGAGAACGAATAAAGAGTTGTTTGATCTGTCAGGAGAGGTTGCCATTATCACGGGCGGCGCGGCAGGGATCGGTGTGCAGATGTCATATGCATTGGGAGAGGCCGGCGCCGACCTCGTCATAGCTTCCCGGAAATTAGAAAACTGCAGAAACGCTGCGGAGAAAATGGAAAAGGAACTCTCGGTACGCGTCATGCCCGTGGAGCTCAATGTGGCCGATCCCGCAAGCATAGATACCTTTTTTGACGCAGTGATGGAAAAATTCGGCCGCATAGACATCCTGATAAATAATTCGGGAGCCACATGGGGCGCCCCATCTCTGGAGTACCCGCTCAATGGATGGAACAAGGTCATAGAGACGAATCTGACGGGTACGTGGCTCATGACTCAGAAAGCGGGTCGGATCATGTCCGCACAGAACTATGGAAGAATCATCAACATCACATCGCTGGCCGCATTCGTCGGTGCACCCGCTGAGTTGATGGATGCAGTAGCCTATCAGGCCAGCAAAGCAGCGGTTGCCGGTCTTACGAAAGACCTGGCCGTGAAATGGGCCAGATACAATATTACGGTCAATGCCGTTGCTCCGGGATGGTTCCCCACGAAGATGAGCCGCGGAACCTTGGACAACACGGGGGAGATGATGCTGCAATGCATCCCCCTGCACCGCTACGGCGAGGATGACGAACTCAAGACCGCAATATTATTCCTCGCGGCACCCGGCTCCGGCTATTGCACCGGCACCATTGTCAGTGTTGACGGAGGGTGGGTGGCCAGGTAGCGGGCAATGTCCTTGTACAAAAATAACTACGAAAGTGAGAAAATTCATATGTTCAAAAAGAGCAAAGACGATCTGGTGTGTGTAAGCGCGGTCCGGACCCCCTTTGGGAAGTTTGGAGGATCTCTGAAAAATATCGATATCTATGACCTCGGCGCCATCGCGATGAAGAATTCCCTGGAGAGAATAAAGCTGGATCCGGAGATGATCGACGAAGCCTGGTGGGGCATCGGTGACACGAGCAGCACGAAAGACCCCTATACCCCCGTCGTGGCGAGGCAGTCCATGCTGAAAGCCGGAATCCCGGCCGAGAAACCATCCGTTTCTTTCGATCAGGCGTGCATTTCCGCAATGGATGCGGCAAAATACGGCATCCGGAGCATCCAACTCGGTGAGGCCGAGATCATCATCGCCGGCGGCGCGACCAGTTTCAGCACCATCCCGTTCCTGCTCCGCGGAATCAGATGGGAAGGCAAACGGCACACCTCATTTCTTATTGAAGACCCGATCATCCCCCTGGGATATAAAGACTATGCGCCGGTCGCCTATGACTCAGGCGTTGTGGCCGTTGAATACGGGGTGTCAAGGGAAGAGCAGGATGAGTTTGCCTATGCGAGCCACATCAAGTATGGCAAGGCCTGGGAACGCGGCTTCTTCAAGAATGAAATGGTTCCCCTGGAAATAGTCGGCAAGGCTCCAAAGGGGAAGCCGGCACCCGTAAAGGTGCTCGACATCGATGAGCAGTATCGTGCGGATATCACGCTTGAGGGCCTTGCCAAGCTGAAACCGATCTATGATAATCCGACCTGCACCGCAGGCAACGCCCCAGGGATGAATGACGGATCAACCTCACAGATCATCATGAAGAGAGAGAAGGCCGAAAAGCTGGGCTTACCCATTCTCTACACCATCGTGGCCATGTCTTCCGTCGCGCTTCAACCGAGAATCATGCCGGTATCTCCGGGTTTCGCGATCAAGAAATGCCTGGATGAGACAAAGCTGAGCATCGATGACATCAAGTTTATCGAAATCAATGAAGCCTTTGCATGCGTGCCGCTCGTATCCTGCAAGCTTCTTTCAAACGAGAGGTTCCGGAAGGGCAATTACAGCGATATGGTCAAGGAAGCATCCGCAAAGGCAATCCTTGATAATGATCACGCAAAATATCGTGAATTGAAGGAAAGATTGAATGTCAACGGCAGCGCCATCGCAATCGGCCACCCGAATACGGCAAGTGGCGCACGCCTCATGATGACAGCTGCCTATAACCTCAAGGAAAACGGCGGCGGCTATGCGGCATGTGCGATCTGCGGTGGGTTGACTCAGGGCGCCGGCTCGATCATCTGGGTTGAATAGCCCTTAAGTGTGGGCGTAAAAGGAGGAGTGATCAATGGAAAGGAAATACGCAAATTATGTTATCGAAGACAATATCGCCACAGTGACGTTGAACAACCCTCCCGTGAATGCTTTGGGGATTGAAGTAGTCCGGGAATTGGACCAGGTTTTCGAAGAGATAAAGGTAAATGATTCGATCCGGGTGGTCATCCTGACAGGCGTGGGAAAGGCCTTTGTCGCCGGCGCGAACATGAAGGCCTTTCTGACGTTCGACCGCAAGGCGGGCGAACAGTATGCCCTTGAAGTTACGGACATGCAGCGGAAAATCGACGAATTCGACGTGCCTGTCATCGCTGCCGTCAACGGCTATGCCCTAGGCGGAGGATGTGAGCTGGCAATGTCGTGCGATATCC
>JALNWY010000206.1 GCA_023230665.1 Deltaproteobacteria bacterium | reverse complement strand
GCGACCTTAGCTTTGAACTCGGCTGAATAACGTTTACGTTTGGTTTTACTCATGGTGTTCCTCCTTCGTCAGTGGGTGGCTGTCCACCTTAGCACACTGTCCGAATTTTGGGGACCACCTCTCTACAGCCAGGCTTACCAGACTCTGCCTGTCCAGCATACTGAGCTTGGCGAGCTCATTGCCATAGATGGTTCCCTCATCGATGGCGTTCTTTCAATGACCTGGGCTGATTATCGCAAGGGATCCAAAAAAGCCAAAAGTCACCTTGGTTTTGATATCAACCGTTCAATTCCCCGAAAAGTATATCTGACAGACGGCAAAACTGACGAGAGGCCGTTTGTCAGCAAAATTCTCAATCCCGGCCAAACAGGGGTTATGGATCGATACTATCAGCACCACAGCAATTTTGATCTCTATCAGCAGGAAGGCAAGCATTTTATCTGCCGTATCAAAGCAAACACGAAAAAGACCTGTCTAAAATCCAACGAACTGCCAAAAGATAGCTTCATCTTTTATGATGCCCTTGTTTTGCTTGGCACCCCCTCTGTCAACCAAACTCAAAAAGAAGTTCGCCTGGTTGGGTATACCGTCGAAGGCATAAAATACTGGGTAGCCACAGACCGTTTCGATCTCACCGCAGAACAAGTCGCAATGGCCTATAAACTCAGGTGGGAAGTGGAAAAATTCTTTGCCTGGTGGAAGCGTCACCTGAATGTATACCACTTAATAGCCCGGAGCGAACATGGCCTGATGGTTCAAATTCTTGCCGGATTGATTACCTACCTCCTCCTCGCAATCTATTGCCATGAAGAGCATGGCGAAAAAGTTTCTATAAAAAGGGTCAGAGAACTTCGCAATCAAATGCGAAATGAAATTGCCCAGCTTGATGAGGCAGACTCCGAACCTGATAAACCAGGCTTGCAGAAGGATTTTCCTATACATGCAAGTCCTTAACCGGAAATTACTGATATGAAATAGAGTTTTGCGACTGTGTTTTAAATTGTACATAAAAAGATTTTTCAGCGTAAACACACCTGCTATTTGGATCAGGACGTAATAATGTTGCGACTGCGTCCAATCCGAAATCTTCTTGTCGAGGAATTGGCGCAACAGCCGCAAGCGACTTTAGTAGCAAGATCCCTAATTCTTCGTTTAAATCCCCAACACGGTAGCTTTCTAATCGCCGGCCAGACAAAGCGTTTCCCTATAAATTCTTAAGCATTATATGTGTTTTATTCATACAGCTACTTGATTTTCGCAGTTTTGTTGCGAAATTGGTTTTACTTCCGGTTATAAACTACTTCAGGATGGCAATCAAAATTGAATTGCCGAAGGGTATGGTATTGTTCACCCAGTGAATATATTAACCTCTGCGAGCCACCCTTGGTGAGACTATCATCATCAAGAGGTGCAGTAAACTGAACTACTGAACCATAACCCTGAACATGTCCTGCTCCGAAAAAAAAGAAAAAAACTCCATGCACGGTCAGTCCGCGTTTGCGACTATGTTCGTTTGCTCTGGCTCTGAGCATAACGCAACTGCCAACATTCGCCCGCTTTTAAATCCAGTTGGAAACGCCAGGACATCTTGAGATTAATCAGTGTATCTTTCCCTTCAACCGGCTCAAAAGAAACCTGCACGAACACACCATCATCAAACTCCGTGAATGACAGGGTTTTCATGACTTCCAGTGGCATCAGGTACGATGATCCAGAACCAATTGGTGCAACGAACATTGGAATATCATTCAAGCTTCCCACATAGTTTTCAGCCTTGTACTGCTTATCCCGGATAAACAGAATATCTTCCGGCCTCTCCACATGTTCATCGTATGTTCTTCTGATCCATTTCAGAAGCCAGAGTGGGTCAGCGCGACCTGCTACGAAAAGTACAGGTGTTCCTCCTTCGCTGCGGATTCTCATTGCAGCAGTTTTTATCTGCTGCCAGTAAGCGACCGGGCTATCGACCTCGACTGTCTGGGTATTAAGAGTTTTAAGCATACGCCCCATGACTGATCCGGCCACATGGCTTCTCGTAGTACGGTCAAACCACTCATCCTCATTGCTGGCCCTCTGCGCCATCGGTGGTTCGACAAATTCTCCCTTGTCCATTCTACTGATAGTCAAGCTATGCTCGGTATATTCCTCTGCTGAACTTTTGATTTCTCGAAACAATGAAACCGGTACATCAGCATTGCCTTTACTAAATCCCGATTGAGAACTCCACTTTGCAACATTGCTCATCCGCTCTTCGCTGACGTGCGCATCACGTAACTGATCCACCCGAAAACCTTCTATGCCAACCACTACACGTTCGACACCTGTATCTAATCTTGCAATTGCATCTTGGAGGTTTGCAGCAGCAGCAAATTCTGCTTGAACGCAAGAGAAAAGGGCTTCATACGCCAGAAAGTCCGCTTCAGTCAATCGAGTTCTCCATTCTTTAAGTTGTTTAACAAGTGCCCGTAAACCGTCGTCGTCCAGCATTCCCCATTTCTGTATTGTTTCCATCACCCGCGCAGATGGTGACCAACCTTCTTTCACAAACAAGCATAGGAGGACCAGTTGCCCGTCGCGCAAGGAATCCAGATCCTCCAACCCCAATCCTGAATAGATACGACCGGGCACCATGGTCTGTATTCCCTGGCTGGAAACCTCCTGAACCACATTGTCGAGCCGAGCCCGGTAACCCCGATGATAACCGCCATCGAAATAGTACTGCCGAAGTATGGCAACTAATAAATCTTCTACTTTCCGGACAGGCCACTGCTCTCCAATTCCGGACCCTCCCGCTCGTAAGGGTTTACCCTTAACTAGGGCCATTGCCAATTGAGCTGGCAAAGACTTTTCACATATACAATTTTTACCGAGCTGCAGCATGGCATAAAGCGAAACGCAAAATAGGTCAATCCAGTAGTTGTGAATGGAAGCAGTCCAAATTGCCTTTGGTGCTTTTTCCTCATCGCTTCCTGCCATTGAGAGGTCGATTACATTCCTGGCCTCTTCCCACGGCTTACGTAGAAGTTCCAGGGTCAGGTTCCGTTCATCCCGAATATAATAGTGGGTGTCATCAAATTGGAAATGGATTATGTTCCACCATTTTATGAGTGAATCGCAAAGCCATTCAGCACCTTCTTTGTTGCCGAGTGATAAGCTATCGAACAACATATACAAGGTATCCTCCAAGTGCCTTGTGTATAGCTGAGTGATTTTCTCATACTCCACCCATGCAAGTGATTCATCACGTGTTGGCGGGAAGCTGCCACTCTTCAGGGATTCCCAGGCGCCGACAAACTCTTTGATCGCGGTCTCATAGACTGTAAACGCTGGTACATTGAGCGTGCCGGGTTCACACGGACCATGAGCAAGCAACCCTTGCTCTTCTCCGATTCTAGACCACCATCGGTTCAACCGGTAGTGCAGCGAACGTACCAAATTAAGCAGATATGTCGAAATTTCTACAGGACGTACAGTCTCCAGTCTGCTGATCAACCAGTTAGATACATGCACCATGTGTCTAAAATAGGTGTCATTTATCGCAAGTCGATCAACCGCGGCTTCCAGAAGCCGACGATACTCACGAGCCCACAAGACATGTATCCGGGTCTCAAAGACATCGTTGCGGTTAACCAGATTGGCATAATTATCGCTTTGCCCTGCATCATTTTTAAAATCGCCAACCTGTAACAGAGCCACATGCAAATCCACAAGCTCATGCAATGCCTCCCGGAATACGACCTCTTCACCGGCTTCCATGGCTATCTGTACTTCAGTGATCAGTCCATTCAGAATGTCACCGGTACCCAGAGTCAATGATTTCTCAGTAGCCGGAGAAAGCACAAACGACCACCGAACCAGCCAACGTTCCCACCATCTAAGCCCTGTTCCACCTTCCGTACGACACAGCCCAATGTTACTTTCGTAGAACTCCCCTGGAACAGCTGGCAGGATCAATAGTCGATTATGGCGTAATCCGGTGAAAACTCCTGGCTGCTTCTCCGATGAAAGCGCAAGATTTTCTTCCCGCCGCTGCCAACTGCGCACGGCCAGTGATAGAAGACGAAACCGCACATCACTAATGATCCGTGTCCCTTTTTGCTTTACCGTAACCTGAACATCTCCCATGTTGCGGCCGAATGAGCTGGGGAGAATAGCTGTATTCAACTCGCTTTCGTTATCACCGTAAATAGGGCCAGGAAGCCAGCCGTAATGTATTGCTCCGCAAAACAGGTTATATTCAAGATTGCTGCGCATCTCTGACGGCCAGACATGATTGATTGAATAGGCTCGCATGATATCGGCACGGCGCTCGGGGCGAAGATAGTCGAATGTGCGGGCAAGAAACCAGATAACACCCAGGATATTGGCCAGGAACCAAAGCCCATCGACAATTAGCCATCGGGCTACAACAGAGTCGTCAGTTATTGACAGAAAGAAAAACTGAATTCCCATTGCGGTCACGAGAAAAAGTGCGCTCAGGCCGGTCAGGATAGCAGCGGAGTCATGCAGATAAATGTGCAGATTGGCCTTTGCGGAATAACGGCGCTGAAGCAATAAGGCAACGAATCCTATCACAATGGGATAAATCATCGCGGCGATGGTTGCCTGAAGCGACCATAAGGCAAAAAAGTACTCGTTAATATCGGAAAGTGGGTCAGTCGGTACTAAGTCAGTAAGGGCATAACGACTCCATACCGCTGCGGATAATGCAATAACAAAAGTCAGCAATAAGAGGGGAATTCGTACAGGATGATTTCCAGCGGCGATCAACGCCTTCTGATACCAAGGCCAAGCAGTCTCACGAAGAAACTCGTTTCCCCTACGCCATTCCCTTAAGTCACGTTTGAGTCTAT